>NZ_CP183073.1:1253750-1571875 GCF_048401065.1 Pseudoalteromonas sp. US3C1004 | reverse complement strand
GCCGCCAGTGGATGAGAGGTACTAAGCGATACATGTACGTTATCACCAGGATTTACCACTACTTCATGACTCACGCGACTTGAAACCACAGTACCACAGGCTAGTTTTATGGCGCATAATCTGCTGCCGCCTTCAAAGCGTACCCAAATTACTTCGCCATTATTTCCTACACTGCTTTGTACTAATAATACATCATCTGGACGAAGTAACACCTCTACCTCACCGTTTTCACAGTCAACACCATGAGCGGGAACATTACCAATATCGGTAAGTGCTTGGCCGTTATTCAGCGTTCCTTTTATAAAACTAGCTTCACCTAGAAAGCGTGCCACAAAGCGATTATTGGGTGCACTAAAGCATTGCTCTGGGCTATCAATTTGCTGTATTTTTCCGCCTTTTAGTACACCCACGCGATCGCCCACCGAAAGTGCTTCTTCTTGATCGTGCGTTACCCAAATAGCGGGTACGCCGGCTTCTTTAAGCGCATTACGTATATCCCAACGTAGCATGTCTTTTAAAGCCGCGTCTAAGTTTGATAGTGGCTCATCAAGTAATACAAAGTCTGGCTGGTGGGCTAGGGTGCGCGCTAATGCAACACGCTGTTTTTGTCCGCCAGAAAGTGTCGCTGGTTTTTTATGTCTAAACGCATCTAAACCGAGTAGCTTTATCCAATGATCAGCAGGGCTTGTGTCTTTTAGTTTAAAACACACATTTTGCTCAACCGTTAAATGGGGAAACAACGCAAAGTCTTGAAACACCATACCCACACTGCGTTTTTCAGGGGCTACAGTATGCTTTGGTGTAGCAGTCCATTTAGCAACTTTAATTTCGCCGTCGCTAATTGGTAAAAGCCCAGCTAGGGCTTGTAAAATAGTACTTTTACCACAACCTGTTGGACCAACAAGCATTAAAATTTCGCTTTCACCTAAAGTGAAATTTAAGTCACTAACAACACGATTACTGCCATAATCTATAGACAACTGACTTACAGATAGCATTTATATAAATCCTTAATGTTCAAACTGGTTGCGTTTCTCGCCAGACATCATAATAGCTAAAGCCGCCGCCGAAATCACCACCAACAATAACCCAGGTATTGCTGCGCGGCCAAAATAACCGGCTTCGTAAACACGCCATAAATACGTAGATAAGGTTTCAAAACCAGTTGGACCCAATAATAGTGTGGCTTCTAATTCGCGCATTGACTCTAAAAATACTAAAGCAGCACCTGCAATAATACCCCGCATAGTCAGTGGTAAAGTAATACGTGTGAAAGCTTCACGTGGGCTTGCGCCTAACACACGGGCTGATTTTACTAAGCTTGGATCAAGGTGCTCGGTGCTGGTACGCACAGAGCCAACCGCAAGTGGTAAAAAACGTAGCATATAAGCAATGATCAATAAGCCCAGTGTTTGATATAAAAATGGCAGTTGTAAGCCGCCATACACAAGCGCTGTGCCCATAACAATCCCAGGAATACCAAAACCAAAGTAAGTAACGCGTTCCATCACTTTGCCTGCTTTTCCGGTTAAAGCAGCATGCGCCACAGGAATAGCCACAATAACTGTAACAATAGCTGCAATGGCTGAAGCGTAAGTAGAGTGCCATGCAATACTAAAATCAAACGAACTGAAACCATCACGCACTAGCCAAAGTGTAAATACTGCGAGTGGTAAGCCAATAGCAAGTAATAAAATTGGTGCAAAGGTGGCAAACATCGCGCCTAATTGCCATTTTTTTGGGAATAAAATAAGGGGCCGGCCTTGGCGTTCAGACGCAGTTTTAATTTGCGATTCAATTATTAGTAAAAAGCCAACAATTACCATTAGCTGCATAGACAACATAGCAGCACGGCTCAGTTCAAAGGCGTTATATTCTACGTAAATAACACGAGTGAAGGTATCTAGACGCATCATTGCCGGTGTACCAAAGTCAGATAACGTATACAAGGCAACGAGTAACGAGCCCGCAGCAATACCATTTACAACACGGGGCAAAATAACTTTAAACACGCTTTGTGTCATCGACATCCCCAATGTACGCGCTGCATTGACCATACTGGCATCAAGACTAAGTAGGGATGAGCGGGTTGTCATCATTACAAATGGGAATGTATACAGGGTCATTACAATGGCGGCGCCAGTTAAGCCATACATAGAAGGGGTTTCAAAACCAAGTATGTTATGTATTTCACCACCAGGGCCAAATGCAGCATAAAGCGTAAATGCACCAATATAACTTGGTATAGCTAAAGGGGCGGCAAATACTACTAACCAAAACTTTTTAAATGGCAGCTGCACATAAGCGCTAATAAACGCCAGTGGCACACCAATTAAAATTGAGCCTAATACAGTTAAGCCCATTAACGACAGAGTATTTCCTAAAATGGTTAAATTATGGCTATCAAAAAAAGAGCTTGCGTCACTGGCAAGCGTTATTAAAACAAAAATAGGAGTAAGGGTAACAAGCGCTGCAAGCAGCGCCATAGGATAAGATGGTGGTATTCGCATTATAAAACGCCGCTGCTGCGCATTAAGTCAATAGTTGGACGTAAGTCAGCCAACTGGGTTAAGTCTATTTTAGGTGGCGAAATACTGGTTAATTTAGGCAAGCCATCAGGTTGCTTTATGTCATTTACTAGCGGAATTTCATACGCTTCGCTCGCTAAATAACTCTGTACTTCAACGCTGAGTAAATAGCGCATAAAGTTAGTTGCTAGTGGGTCGTCAGATAGCGATAAAATACCGGAGGCATTCACTAAACAACCAGCATCTTGCTCTGTAAATGCAAGATCGAGTTTAGCGTCGGGCTTACCAGACTTCAAACGTAACGTGTAGTAGTGATTAGCAAAACCAATATCTACTTCACCACGTTCAACGCCCATTACTACACCGAGTTCGCCAGCGTAAGTTTTTGAGCGTTTTTGCACTTTTTTAAGCCATTTAGCAGTTTTATCATCGCCTTCTAAAATTCGCATAGCGGTAACAAACGATTGAAAAGAAGCATAAGCTGGTGCCCAACCAATACTTAAATCACTGTCGGCTATTTCCATAATGCTTGTTGGAATTTGCTCTTTGGTTAAACGCTCAGTATTAAAAGGCAAAGTACGTATACGACCAGTTACAGGAGCCCACTCATCGTATCTAAACTGTGGCTGTAGCTGTGCAGATAAATCACTAGGCATAGGTTTAGCAAGGCCAGCATCGGTTACTAAACCAATAGCGCCCGAGTCTACAGCCCAAAATAAGTCAGCACGTTTAACACCTGCTTTAGCTTCGGCAACAATCGTATTAGCCAAAGCTGCAGTTGGGCCGCGTCGAATAGCAAGGTCTAAATCCGGGTTCTTTTTTTGAATGGCTTGTAAAACGTTTTCGTATAAGCCACCTTCACCACGTCCTAAATAAAGGGTGAGTGCGCCTTTCAGTTTAGGTAATGTATCTACCGACACGGGGTTGGCAATATCAGCGGCAAACGCGCGTGAAAGAGATAGCGGCAAAGCGCCAGCTATCCCTAACGCAGCTAAGCCTTGAATAAAGGTTCTGCGTTCCACTTAAAATACATCCTTACGTGACTTTTCTGCTTTTTCAATTAGCGTTTGTGCACGAGTTAACTTAGTTTGCATATCAACAACCACTTCGCGTACTTGATTTACTGTTTTATTACCTGAAATAGCCTGCGGTAGGGTTACGTTAAAGTCTTTTTCAAGTACTTCTACTAAGTTAGCGTCTTGCTCAATGAGTGTGCCTTCTACACCTTCAAATAAATGCAGGTAAGTATCGTGAACTATGCTTGTTGCTTCATCGCTTAAACGTTCTGCGTATTTAGCGACCACTCGGTCTAATTTGTGTTTAATTTCATCAATGGTCGCGCTTTGCGTCATTTCTTTTGTTGCTGTGGCTTTAACGCTTTTTAATAACCCTTTTTGTTGAAACTGAGCCGCTAGCTTAACTGCGCCTAGGCCTTGCCATAAAGCATTGTTCATTGCTTGTTGCTGCAAACGTACTTCTGAGGCTGGCTTTTTGTTATCAATAGCCATTTTTATGCCATACAAACCTTGCCAAATAGAGGCATACACAGGGACATAATTTGTTTCTATTGCGCTGTGAAATTTAACCGATTCCCAGTACTCAATTAAGTCATCAGTATTAACCGCTTTAGCGCCTTTTTTCTCGTAATCGCTTACTAGGGTATCAACCTTTGAAACCATCCACTCAACGTCTTCGTTGTAGGTTTTTAAATTAGCTTGAAGGTGATTAACATGCTCACCAATTGGGCCGTTAGCAAGTGCCGGTTGTGCAAAAATCGCAGAAGCGAGTAAAAAAGTTGCACTTAATGTCTTGGCAGGCTTAAGTAATATTTTCATAGCAAGTGAGTCCATAAATGTTATTGTAAATGATAGTCATTATCATATCCCTAAACATCCCTTAGATCAACACACTAAATCAAGCCAAAGGGTTAAATTTACTAAACTTTACAGAGGAATAATAACTAAATAGAAATATCAATTTAATTTTAACTTTAGTGGCTAAAATAATTAACCATCTATACGTAATGTTTACCCTTTATGGCGTTATATATAGCATCGCAAAGCTTTTTAATACTGGTATCGTTACTTATATACGGTGGCATTAAGTAAATTAACTTACCAAACGGGCGTATCCACACTCCTTGGCTAACAAAATAAGCCTGTATTTTAGCTACATCTACTATTCCTGCCTCATCTGTCAGTTCTACGACGCCAATTGCACCTAAAGTGCGCACATTAGCTACATCAGTAAGTGAGCCACACTGATGTAATTGTTGAAGTGCTTGGTTTACTTCACAAATTCGTTTTTGCCAATCTTGTTCAAGCAATAAGTCTATACTGGCACATGCCACAGCGCAGGCGAGTGGATTGCCCATAAATGTAGGTCCGTGCATCAAAACACCGGCTTCACCTTCGCTAATGCCTATCGCTATTTTATCGGTCGTTAACGTGGCTGATAAGGTCATGGTGCCGCCGGTGAGTGCCTTGCCAATACAAAGTATATCTGGCTGAATATTGGCATGCTCCACAGCAAACATTTTACCGGTACGGCCAAAGCCTGTGGCAATTTCATCACAAATGAGCAATACATCGTATTGAGTACATAACTTGCGCACACAGGCTAAATATTCAGGATGATAAAAGTTCATTCCTCCCGCGTTTTGCACTATGGGCTCAATAATAAAGGCGGCAACTTGCTGGTGGTGTTTTAAAAAATAGTGTTCTAATTCATCCGCCTCGGCTTGATTAAACTCGTCATTAAATTGGCTAACAGGTGCAGGTACAAATACATGATTAGGTAAAAAGCCGGAATACAAGCTATGCATAGAATTAACCGGATCGCACACACTCATGGCTGCAAAAGTATCGCCATGATAGCCCTTAAATGGAGTCATTAACTTTTGTTTAGTATTAATGCCTTGGCTTAACCAATACTGCAGTGCCATTTTAATCGCTACTTCAACACTAACCGAGCCGCTGTCGGCTAAAAATACTTTGTTTAAATGTTCGGGCGTTATTGCTACTAGCTTTTTACAAAGCTCCACTGCGCTGTAATGCGTAATGCCGCCAAACATTACATGGCTCATTTTATTGATTTGCTCTGTCATCGCATTATTTAAAACGGGATGATTGTAGCCATGTATTGCGCTCCACCAAGAGGCCATACCGTCGATGAGTTTCTCGCCTGTTTCTAGGTGGATAAGGTTGTGATTGGCATGTGTAACAGGGTAAACCGGAATTGGTTGAGTCATTGATGTATAAGGGTGCCAAATGTGATTTCGGTCAAAATCAAGGTCTATTGTGTTTTTTATGCTCATATGTAAACTTTAATTAAGTTAGCTTCGTTGACAATGGTACGGCAATACGTATTCTAAGCCAATAACACCAAGAGCAAAAAATAAAAGAGAGTATTATGGAGCTTGCAACAGTTCGCCACGATTGGACCCATAGCGAGGTTAAAGCCTTATTTGAAATGCCGTTTAACGATCTGCTTTTTAAAGCCGCGACCGTACACCGTGCTAATTTTAATCCTAATCAGGTGCAAATTTCTACTTTACTATCAATAAAAACAGGTGCTTGCCCTGAAGATTGTAAATATTGCCCGCAGTCGGGTCATTATAAAACCGACCTAGAACGAGAGCGCCTGCTAGAAGTAGAAAAAGTAGTAGAGCAAGCACGCCTTGCAAAACAAAAGGGTGCAACCCGTTTTTGTATGGGCGCTGCGTGGTCAGATCCTAAAGATCGTGATATGCCGTACATTTCAAAAATGGTTAAAGAAGTAAAAGAGCTTGGCCTCGAAACCTGTATGACCCTAGGTAAGCTTACCAATGAAAAAGCGCATGCGCTGAGTGATGCAGGGCTTGACTACTATAACCATAATTTAGATACCTCACCTGAATACTACGAACAAATTATATCTACCCGTACCTTTGCAGACAGACTAAACACTATTGATCATGTGCGTGATGCCGGTATGAAAGTTTGTTCTGGTGGTATTGTCGGTATGGGTGAGCAACCCAGCGATCGTTATGGGTTATTAATGCAATTGGCTAATTTGCCTCAGCAACCAGAAAGCGTCCCAATTAACATGCTAGTAAAAGTAAAAGGGACACCGCTTGAAAACGTAGACGACTTAGATCAGTTTGAGTTTATTCGTACTATTGCCACCGCGCGTATTATGATGCCGCACAGCTATGTACGATTATCGGCAGGGCGCAGCGCAATGAATGAGCAAATGCAATCGATGTGTTTTTTTGCCGGTGCTAATTCCATTTTTTATGGTGATAAACTCCTTACTACCGAAAACCCAGAAGCTGATGCTGATATGCAATTAATTAAAAAACTGGGTATGAACCCTGAAACGGCAGAAGACTATTCAGATGAAGCCGTTGCTGCGTCTTTATCTTCTAAAGTGGCCGATAAAGCCAGTTCAGAATTGTTTTATCCTGCTTAACATTGTGTATTGCTATGTCATTTGATTTTATAAATAGCCATTTACAAGCGCGCCAGCAAAGCGCGCTTAACCGCAAGCGTTATGTTATTGAGCAAGCCAGTGCGCGTGAAATTATAGTTGATAATAAACGTTATCTTAACTTTGCCAGTAACGACTACCTAGGCTTTGCGGATGAGCCCACTTTGCTTGAAGGTATGCATAGCTTAGGAAGTCATAGTTCTGCTTTAGTTACTGGCTATCAAGGTGCGCAGCAACAGCTCGAAAAATACTTATGTGCTCAGTTGGGCTATAACAATGCCATGCTGTTTAATTCGGGATTTAGTGCTAATAGCAGTGTTATAAAAGCGCTATTTCAAGATAAAGCCATTGCTCAGCAAAGTGCGATTTTTCAGGATAAACTTAATCATGCGAGCTTAATCGACGGCGCATTGCATGCAAACGCAGCACTTGTGCGCTTTAACCATAACAACATGAATCATTTACGTTCACGGCTCGAAAAGTCCAATGCTAAGTATAAATTGATCGTGAGTGAGGGTGTATTCTCGATGGATGGTGACCAAGCACCTTTAATCGAGTTACTGAGTTTAGCTAAAGCACATAACGCCTGGTTAATGATAGACGATGCGCATGGCTTTGGCATACAGGGTAAATCGGGTTTGGGAAGCTGTGAGCCACTTATAGCGGCAGATAATTTGCCAGATATTTTAGTGATCACCTTTGGTAAAGCGGTGGCAAGTAGCGGGGCATGTGTATTAGGTTCGAGTGAATTTATTGATTACATGCTGCAGTTTAACCGCGATTACACTTTTTCGACCGCAATGTCGCCATTTATTGCTTCGCATACATTATCAAGAATCAAAACCATACGTGATGCTAACCACAAACGAGGCAAATTAAACGCTAATATTGCTTTATTTAAACGTTTAGCCAATGAGCACAAAATTGCCTTAATGGATTCAACAACTGCCATTCAACCCCTAGTTTTAGGGTGTGCCGAACAGACCTTAAAAGCCTGTGAGCAGCTCAAACAGCAGGGGATTTGGCTAACCGCTATTCGCCCGCCCACGGTGCAGCATAATACCTCAAGGCTTCGCGTTACCTTAACCGCCGCCCATACCGAGCAAGATATTACAACATTGGTAAATTGTTTAAAAAAGGCCATTGCATGATAAACGCACAAGCTGCAAATACGAACTCGCGTATAAAGTCACCGTTAGCTTGTTTAGCTGTTAATAGTTTAAAGCAGGTAACGCAACGAAAGTTTTCAACGGCGGCAAACCAATATGTAACTCATGCGCATGTACAAAAACAAGCCGCAATCGATTTAATTAAACTCATTAAGCTTGATGCGAGCACAAAGCACAAACATTGTGTTGATTTAGGCGCTGGGCCGTTAGTGAATACCGAAGAGTTACAAGGAATATATAAACAGGTAATTGCCATGGATTTAAGCCTTACCATGCTTAAAAATAGTGCAGTAACCGCACCGCGTATTTGCGCCGACATGGATAATTTACCCTTTCAACAAAATAGTATTGATGTGGTATTTAGTAATTTTGCAATGCAATGGTCGGCTAATTTTGAAATGCTAATGTATTCATTACATTCAGCTTTAAAGCCCGGTGGGCATGCGTACATAAGTACGGTGGTAGAAGGCTCACTACATGAAATAAAAACGGCGTTTGCCGCGCTCGATTCGCATAGCCACATTAATAACTTTTTAAGTAGCGATAATATAAACCAATCGGTCAAAAAGGCAGGGTTTATTGTTAATAACGCGACAGAGGTTATTTATACTGATGAGTTTACCAGCCCGCTTAAAGCGATTAGTTCAATTAAAGCCATTGGAGCAACGTCGCAAAATAAAGCAAGCCAACGCCCTGGTTTATTAACTAAATCGGCGCTACAAAAAGTATGTGCGGCGTATCCGCTTATAAACAACCAAGCCCATGTATCTTACCATGTGGTATTGTTATCATTAGAAAAAGCAAAAATTTAAAGGTAAGGCAATGCAGCAATTTTTTATTACCGGTACCGATACCGACGCGGGTAAAACCCACGTAACTAGTTTGCTATTAAAATTACTCGCCCAACATAAGCAGCGTGCAATAGGTTTTAAACCGATTGCATCAGGGTGTGAACTTGCGTTTGATCAGCTCGTAAATGCCGATGCCTTAATGCTAATGGAAAGCGCGACTGTGAGTGCTAAATACGACATAATTAATCCGTTTGCTTTTGAGCCCGCCATAGCTCCGCACATTGCAGCAGAGCAAGTGGGAGTAACCCTAAGCGTTGAAAAGCTACTTACCGCTTATAAAAATGTGAAGCAACAAGGTGCAGACTACCTGCTAACAGAAGGTGCGGGCGGCTGGGCATTGCCAATTAACGACAACGAATATTTATATGACTGGGTAAAAGCAGAGCAATTACCCGTAATGTTGGTAGTAGGGATGAAACTAGGCTGTATAAATCATGCATTACTCACTGCAGCACATATGCAAAGTATGGGTGTTAATTGCATTGGCTGGATTGCCAACCAAGTTGATGCCACTATGGATGAATACCAAGCAAACCTAGATTCGCTTAAAACACGTTTACCATTCCCGTTGCTTGCTATAAGCCCCTATACCGAGCAAACCCCTAAATTACAAATTTATAAAACCCTTCTTACTGCACTTGCTATAAATGCCTAAACTATACTGCTTTGTAATTTTATAAATATACAAAGCAGTTTATATATTAAATACACCGGTTTAATAAATATGTTTAGCGCCTTGAAATACACACCTTATATGCATATATAACGCTAATTACTCAGTGCTATTGTTACTAAGGAAATAACAAATACAATGACCCACCCATTTATTAAGAACTACGCTTATAATACGCAGTTGAAGGCCGAATCAGCTCTACCAAAAAGAGCTCTACCTAAAACCCGTGTAGGTATTTTAGGTGGGGGAACTGCAGGGGCAACAATTGCGATTCGCCTTGCGGCATTGGGCATAAAAACGACTATATTTGAGAAAAAAACGTCACTTATTGACGGCCCTCCTATGTGCCATCTGCACGCCGGTGGTAATTTATACCGTGAAATTCCAGATCAAGACTGTATAGATTTACTAAAACAGTGTATCGATATTTTACGACTATATCCTTACAGCATAGATGTACGCCCAACTGTATTTGCTGTGCCAACGCGTGATGATGATTCACCGGATGATTTACTGCCAAGGTTAGACAAGCTTACTAACGCATATAAAGACTTAATTGAACAAGATCATAATAATAAAGTTCTTGGCGAGCCTGATAATTACTATCAGCTTTATAGCCATGAGCAAATGATAACCTTGAGTAAAAAAGAGCAGGTTACTGAGCCTAAAACGCTAGATGAGTGGATGATCCCCGTTGCTAAGCATTTAAACTTAAACAAAGTAAAATACCCACTTATTGTTGTTCAAGAATACGGTTGGAATATATTTAGATTATCAGCAAGTGCGCAACTTGCGCTTGCCCAGTACGAACACGCTAACGTGCTTACCAGCACAGAGGTAAAGCAAGTCAGCAAAGTTGAGCAAAGTAGTGCTAAAAATCAAATGCCAAAATGGAAAATTGAATATCAAAACAACCAAAGCAACAAGACCCAAACAGCAGAAGTAGATTACCTTATAAACGCCTGTGGCTTTCAAACCGGTATTGTTGATGACATGGTAGGCGTAAAGCCCAAGCGTATGGTCGAATTTAAAGCCTCATACATTGCACACTGGCAAGGCGCTGGCGGGAAAATACCCGAAATTATTATTTATGGTAACCGAGGCACACCCGAGGGCATGGCACAATTAACGCCGTACCCTAATGGCTTTTATCAAATTCATGGTATGACTAACTCAATTACCTTGTTTAACGATGGCCTAGCAGATACAGCCGAGCAAACGGCACAGCCACAACTGCCTGCTAAGTACTTAAATTATATAAATAATGGTTGGGATCAGCAGGTGCTAAAAGCACGTGGTCAAAAAGCGATTGATTATGTAGCTGAGTTTGTACCAGAATTTAAAAACGCTAATACGCAAAACAATGCCTTGTTTGGCGGCCAACAGATCCCAGGCGAAGACGACACCTTGCGCGTTGCCGACGTAAGTTTATATTCGCATATTAGCTACGCACGAGCCGAAAATGTAAAAGCGTCATCAACTTTGATCGCTGCTGACGAAATAGTAGCTGAATTTGTAAAGCTTGGTTTAATTTGCACAGAACACGACAGTAATAACCACCGTAAGCATCACCAATGGGCCTACCTTAAGAACAGTCGCAATGAAGATATAAGTAAAATTGCACAAGTACTTGCAAAAGAGCGAGGCTTCCCCACAGATATGGCAAATGTTAATCACGGTATATATAAAAGCGTATAGTATAAAAACAAAATAACTTATTGAATTATATTGTTTTTAGAAGTGTATTTTTACTGTTGAACAGAAAAAAACCTAGAAAGTTTAACTTAATTAAATATATATAAAACTTTAAAAATATCCCTTGCGTTATGACATAGTTTGTCACAGAATAGCGTTGATGTTATGACATAGTGTGTCATAACGCAGTGATTGCTATGGCCGATCAACAAAAAGAAGTCGCTCAGCAATAAATGTTATTTTTGGAGACCATGTATGAAACGTGTATTTTTGTTTTTATTAACTAACCTCGCGGTTATGTTGGTATTAGGTGTTGTGCTTTCAATCATAATGAGTGCGCTGGGCTTAAGCCATCGTAGCCTGGGTGGTATTTTATTAATAGCTGCTGTATTTGGTTTTGGTGGGTCGTTTATTTCTTTATATATGTCGAAATGGATGGCGAAAAAATCAACCGGTGCACAGGTTATTACTAAACCAAGTAACGAAACCGAGCAGTGGTTAATGAATACCGTTGCTACGCAAGCTAAAAAAGCCGGTATTAATATGCCGGAAGTGGCTATTTACGACAGCCCAGAAATGAACGCGTTTGCAACCGGCCCGAGTAAAAATAACTCGCTGGTGGCGGTAAGTACGGGTTTATTACACAACATGACCCAAGATCAAGCCGAAGCGGTGCTTGCGCACGAAGTATCGCACGTGGCTAATGGCGACATGGTAACGCTAACGCTTATTCAAGGCGTGGTTAATACCTTTGTTATTTTTGCCGCAAAAGTGCTGGCGGGCATAGTAGATAATTTTATAAATAGCGATGAAGAAGAGGGCGGCAGCAGTTGGACTTACTTCTTATTCGATATGTTATTCCAAGTATTATTTGGTGTACTAGCAAGTGTGGTGGTTGCCCATTACAGCCGCAAGCGTGAATTTGCAGCCGATAACGGCGCAGCTCAGTTGGTAGGCGCAGACAAAATGCGTTCAGCCCTTGAGCGATTAAAGCAAAACCACCCATCGCAATTAGAAGGCTCAATGATGGCCTTTGGTATTGCCAGTGGTAAAGGCATGGCTGAGTTGTTTTCATCTCACCCACCGCTTGATGCACGTATAGACGCACTACGACGTTAAAAAATTCAAGTTTTCACAGTACTTGTAAACAAAAAGCCTGCATTTGCAGGCTTTTTTATGTTTAATAGTTTTTATTGCGATTGAATAATGTCTGTAATGCCCTCTGGCGAGAGTATTTCAATCCAGTAACCGTCAGGGTCTTTAATAAAGGCAAGGCCTTTCATTGAGCCGCCATCTGGCTGTTTTACAAACTCCACATCGTATTTAGCAAAGCGTTCGCAGGCAGCGTATACATCCGGTACGCTAATACCAATATGGCCAAAGCCTTTTGGTTCTTCATTACCACTGTGATAACCGCTAAAGCTGTCGTCGTTTTCAGTACCCCAGTTATGGGTAAGTTCAATCAGAGCAGGGCGGCGAAACACCCATTGAGTTTTTTCTTTATCATCGCCTTTAGGCATATCTTGCTCGTAGCCTAAAAAGTACAAAGTAAACTCCATACCAGGAAAGTCGTACTTTCCTAATAGTTTCATGCCCAATACGTTTTCATAAAATGCCAGCGACGGTTTTGGATCTTTAATACGCAACATGGTTTGCTGCATCACAAAGCCCTCAGTGGCCTGTGCAATTTGCTCTGGAGATTCGTTATAGCTAGACATGAGATAATCCTTAATAAAATGACTGAAAAAACCTTAATGGATTTAAAAAGGCAGGGTATACGCTCATGATAATAAACAGCAGCAAAAATTAAAACCACCTTGCTAAATTACCTGCCAGTGAGCTGAATGTTTTATAAGCGAAAAATGGCATATTTAGAGATGCTGTTTATTTATACAGTAATGGTGTTTTGTCCAATATTACTGATCTCCACCATTTTGGGGTATCTCTGCATTTATGAAGTATGAGCTGTAGTTAACTAGTTGTTTACAGGTGTTTATTTGAGGGTTAAGATAAATGCAATGTAATATATGGACATTTGTCGGTTTATAAAACGACAGTTGTCGTAGACAAAGTTGTTATGTTTTATCCAAGAATAGAGTCAGATGAATAATCAAAAAAAGCTAAAGAAATATACAGGCTCTCTCCTTTCATCCCTATCAAGGTATATCAAGAAAGGGATGAATTTAAGTGCGACTGTCTATCCTGCAAATGATGAAGGCGCAATAATCGAGATATTGATCGAAGAGAGCAAAAAAAATGAAATAACAATCGTTGATTCTGTCCCTCGAATTAACGATACGCTGGAGAAAGTCGACCAACGCCTGATTGGCGGGAATATTCAGGGTGTTACGTTCCGCGGAACGAACCTTTATATGGACGGTAATCGAATTCTCATTATCAAAGGAGAAGATGCTCATAACGAATGGAGTAATGCTGCAGTATCAGAGGATGTAAAAAGAATCGTGTCTCCGAAAGGAGGCTCAGATGATTGAAAATATCAGGCAGGATGAAACCAAAGGTTCGGTCGATGAGCGACTTATGGTTCTTGAGAATTCTTTATTAAATCGCTGGGATAGATGGTTCGGAAAGAACCCTGGTGTTGTATTAGGCATTGTGGTTTTTACTTTAGCTAGCGGAGGCTGGGTTTTTCATACATACCAACTAGATTATGTTAAGAAGGATTACGAATCTCGCATAAGTTGGCTCAAGGAGCAAAATGCATTGGCACTAAAAAATGGCAGTGATAAGTGTTCGATTGAAAAGAATAAAATCGAAAGACAGTGGGAAAAATGCAGAGAAAACAACATAACAAATCAATCTAGTTCGCAGCCTTCGGCTGCTGGGACGCCGCAAAGCGGCGCCCCTAATTGAGGCGTTATGTTTCTATCGGAGTTTAGTCGTACATGGATGATCAAATGAAGAAATTAAGTCCTGCAGAATTAGCCGTTTTATGGCTTGCAAATAGCACGAACGAAGAAAAAAAAGATTCACCTGTTGTCTTAGCCTCTAACTCGACATTAACTTTAATGATCGTTTTAGCAAATGGTGTTGCAAAATTAGAAGACGAATCTATTGAACAAAAAGCATTAGACGTAATATCAAAGTACAGCCAAAATTTGGTAAAACACCTTAAAACAAGAGGTGGTTACATAAGATATGATCAGCCAGTCAAAAAGCTAATTGAAAACCTTGAAGAAATAGGTTTTCCAATTATCGATGAAAATCACATTATTTCCGAAAAAGATTCGAAGCGTTCAAAAGCATCTATTAGCTATGAGCTCGCAAACGAAGAATATGACCTTGCATTATCTTATCTAGAAGATAATGAATTATTAATTGATCCTCCTTGGTATAAATCTAAAGCCGCAGCAGTTCCTTTAATTGTATTATTAGGCTCAGTTCCTTTAGAAATCAATGTTAAAACAATGGAAGGTGAAGCTGTAACTACACAGATTAGTGCAAAGTTCTGGGATTATGAAAACAAGACAGACGGTGAAAATAGTGAAACTAAAGTTAATATCAAGATTGCTAAGTTTATTGATAAAGCAATCGGAAGCTTAAGTAAAGGCTTTGCAGATACGTGGAGCGAGAGTAATCCTGAGCGTATTGATAATTTAGATAAAGAAGAAAAGAAACATAACAAGTCAATTAAGCAGGACTAAAAACAGCAGGCTATTGCTCGTGCCTCGCTTATTTTAGCCATCAATTTTTAGCCTCTTATTGAGGCGTTAAGCGTCTAAGGAAAATTATGCTTCTAGCAATTCATAATGGGGAACGCAAAAGAGCAGAACAAGCGGCTAGCGGAGCAATTGGAACTTGCCCTTGGACGCAGCATCCTGTCAAAGCTCATGTTGGACTCCTAAGACAGTATTGGGCTTATGTAGGAGGGGCTCCAACCTTTACTAACGGATATGAACCTGAATCTGAGTGGCACTTAACTTGGAAAACACCAGTCCAAGATCAATATTGTGAAGTTATATTTGGCAATAATAATGAACATAGGGCCGATATTCTAGGCTCAAACGATACTGTAATCGAAATACAACGAAGTATTATTGATATTAGAGAATCTCGTGAGCGAGTAGAATTTTATCAACGTGAAACAGGAAAGCGAGTAATTTGGGTTGTAGATATTCAAGAATTTTGGAGGAAAAGGTTTCTCTTAGATGGCAAGCCAGACCGCGAAGGAAAGTACAAGGTCAGTTGGAAGCCAAAAAGAACTTGGCTTTGGGATTTGGCTGCTAATACTAAAACTAATTTATTTTTAGAATTTAACCAATCCAATGACAAGCTATTGCATGTTTGGGTTCATAATAAAGAGATGTTAGCTAAATTTATTGCGAAATCTGAGTTCTTTGAAAGATATATGCTTGGAGTAGCCAAGCCTGAATTTAGTGATATTGAATATGCAGTCACGGTATTACGAGGCAACGCTTAACAAGGCATTGCAGCGGACGAGCCGCTGAATGCGGCGTTAGGTAACTATGGATGGTCAACCTTCTTAATCAAGCATTACGAAGCAGAGATGTTAGAAAACTCGTAGAACCTCATTTGCACGAAGTTGTTTGGGATTCTGGCGTTGATGAAACCAGCGAGTGGGTAATGGCTTCATTTGAAGATCTAACTCATATCCAAAAATTGGAGTCTTGGTTAAATAGCAAAGAGATTTCGGATTCCATCGAAGTCATTTTAACCGATACTGCTTGGTCTGAACTTCAGCAAACAACTTGGGATGCTCTGCTTAAGAAACCAGACGATTACTTTAATCAAAAACATATGCTTGTAGTTGCAGCAGATCGCTCTTGGATAATGGAGTATACCCCACAACAGATAATTAGATTTGGGCGTTGGGTAAAAGTTACCTGCCGAGTTTGAATTGGCAGTTAATTGAAACGTGGACGGTGTCCACTTTATCGGGTGAAGATCACAAAAAACAGTTGGGTATTTTCACTCCGTTCAACATTTTAGCCAACAATTTTTTGCACTCTTAGTGCGGCGTCGTTATATGTAAATCAATAAGTAGGCATTATGCGGCTATAAACACTAGAAGAATTGCAAGCCAATCTTGATAAGGTGATTTCTGAAATTGATACGAATGAATTCGATGATGACCTTGTTAGGCAGTTTATAGAGCATCGTGTTATTCCATTAGCTTTTGGTGTTCACACGTATTCAAAAATGATTGTACGTAAGGTTGTGACAAAGGAAGAAGAGAGCAAGTTTAACAAGAACCTTAGTGTTTATAATCAAATTGAAAGCACACTAGCTCAAAGAGCATATGAGTATTCTACAGAAGAGTTGTTTAATCAGCTTGTCGCATGTAAGAAAATTTTGGATGCTAACATTCAAAATTAAAAAATATAACCAGGTAATCAAAGACCGCCCACAAAAGGGCCTGAGGGCTGGACCTCCACTGCTGTGCAGCTCCGGCCCTTTATCTCGGCGTTAGGCATTTAAACACTCAGCAATCACAGGATAATTATCAATGGGGAATAATGGTTCATCATTTAAGTTGTATGTTAAGCATTTAGGTGCTGCGTACTTGATTTATATAATTTTAGGGATGTTTAATTCACTACTATTTAAGCAAGGTATATACAACTTTGGGGCCTTTGATGAGGTTGAGATTAAGTTCAGACTTGCTCAAACTATAGATATTATTATGTTTATAGCGGTTATTTGGGCTTCATGGGCACAGTACTTAGTTACTAAAACGATAAACAAAAATTTTGCTCTCGTGGCACTACTTTTCAGGTTTGGAGAAGGGCTTCTCGGCTTTGTCGCAACAATCATTACATTGGCAGTGATAGCAGTTTTAAAGAATCCAGAATTTTCAACTGTATTTCAAGATGAGCAGCTGCATACATTAGCTAGCATATTTGTGAAAATAAGTGGCTCGATGTGGGATGTTCTTTTAATTATCATGGGTATTGGTGCCACGATTTTCATGTATTTGTTCTACGTTTCCAATTACGTACCTAAGTGGTTGGTTCTTTGGGGACTATTCACTTATATTTCGATGGTGGTGTATGGTTTTTCAAATATTGTTCTACTTAATCCACCTCAAGTATTGAGTTACTTCATGATGCCGGGAGCTTTTTTTGAAATAACGTTTGGCCTTTGGTTGTTAATCAAAGGAATAAACATCCAACCTGATAAAAATCATGCCTAACAAGGACAAATGTAGAACCAAAGAGGTCTGTAGAACCAAAGGGGCAAATCTTGACTTTAGACATCAAATTCATGCGGCAATCTTATAAGCTGTTTTTAAAATAAAATGCTGGTGGCTCACTATATAATTAATTTCTAAGTTAAATTTAAAGTAAAAGGAAGTTTTTATGAAAGGTATTAGACGTTTTTGGTTTTGGTTTACGCTAGTTGTGTGCCCATTGTTAATTATTTTAGGTGTGGCTACCTTTGCACAGTTATTAGGGCAGTACATGTATTCTCAGCAATTTAGTTTTTCGTCGCTGTTTAGCTTTCAAATTGCATTTATTGGTGGTGGTGTTTGTGCTTTTTCTGTATTTTTAAGCACATTAAAAGAAGCAAAAATACGCTTTTTTGCAAAATGAGGGGTTAATAAGGAAACTACGGTTGTTGGTGGGCTCGCTAGGTTTGCTTGGTTTTGAGCCTCTTTTAAAACGGGTGTAAAATTAACAGCTATTAAATGGACGATTCAAGGATGAACAAAGGATTATTAAAATCGTGGAATGACGATAAAGGCTTTGGCTTTATTAAATCAACCACACAGAGATGAATGTATTTATAAAATGGTTGATTTTAGCTGCATTAATTATTGCCGCTATTGCTTGTTATTCGTATGGTAGCACACTGGTTTATTTTTTTTATTATTGCGGGCTTTGTTTTTGAAATGGCGTTTTGGTTTAAGGTGTTTCCTATAAAAAAGAAATCATCATGATGGAAGTCGATTTTACTCACCAAAGAAAAACTTATGCCACACAGATAAATCCTTCATTATTTTGCTAGAGTAGTTATTAGTTTAAAAAAATAATGGAGTACTTAATCACTCCATTATTTGAAAGAACTTTAATTTAGTGAAATTATTTACTCTGTTTCAGCTTCTAAAGACTTTCTATCGTCTGCAAATAAACCTTTCCATTTGCTTGGAATATAGCTGTCGATTATTTTTGTTTCAGTATTTAGTTCTGCGAGTGAGTCTTTTAATCGAGCCATAGTTTTTGGTATATTTTGGCTAGTATCACCAACTACTGAGCGAACTAAGCTTTGACTAAGTTGATTGACAGAGATCCCACCAGACTGTTGTTCGAATGTGGTGTATACATCAACTTGATAACCTGTTTGATATTGAACAACACATATGAAGAACGTTGTTCTTTCACTCCATCCGCTAACTGATTTATCTGACTTCATAGTGAGAATAGGAGATTCACACTGAGGTATTTTCATAGCTGAACCTCCTGATGCTTGTGATAAAGCTGAGAATCCGCTCATCACGTTACCTAACTGTGTATTTTGAAATGGACTAACTAATTTAAAACGAGATGCTTTAATATATTAATTATGGGTGTCACTTTATGTTTTTGTTTAAAACATCATGTGCTAAATTTAATACAGCTATATTTACAGGGAAGATAACATGACAAAGCGATTACGTTTTTTATTACCATCAGTATTATTTTGTTTTGGAACAAGCGCGCTAGCAGCTGATCCGGTTCTTTATTACGGCGGAGATATTCTCACTATGGAAGGAGAAAAGCCGCATTATGAGGAAGCTTTAGTTGAGTCAGAAGGGCGGATTGTTTACCTTGGCAGCTTAGCGAAGGCCAGAGAAAAGTTTGACAATCTACAAAACAAAGACCTTCAAGGGAAAACACTTTTACCCGGTTTTTTGGATGCCCATAGCCATATGTACAATACGGGTTTAATTGCGCAATTGGCAAATTTATTACCTCCTCCCGATGGCCCCGGTGCAAATTTTAATAGTTTAGTGACAACAACCAAAAAGTGGATGGAGTCTGCTGAAGGGAAATTCATTATCGGAAAATTTGGTTGGGTGTTAGCTAATGGATATGACGATTCGCAGCTTAGCGAAAAACAACATCCAACTAAAGATGTTCTAGATAAAATTTCGTCTAAATACCCAGTGCTTATAATGCATCAATCGGGTCATCTAGCAAGTGTCAATTCTAAAGCTCTAGAAGTGGGTGGCTACACAAAGGATACCAAAGACCCCAAAGGCGGTGTAATTAGACGTTTGGCCGATAATAGTCCTAATGGCGTGCTTGAAGAAGCGGCTTTTTTTAATCTATTACTGCCTATTGTTGCCACTAAATCTGATGCTGAAGTACAACAGAGGTCCATTGAGCTTGCTCAGGTGGAGTATGCTAAAAATGGATATTTAACAGCTCAAGATGGCCGCACCACAGCGGATGCGACTTCGGCATTAGAAAGAGCAGCTCGTGAAAAATCGCTATTCATTGATGTTGTTTCATACCCTGACATTGTTTGGAATAAGTCAGCTGTTAAAGCCAAATTTTATAAATCAGATCGCAGTTATGTTAATCGATACCGAATAGGGGGTGTTAAATTAACTTTAGATGGTTCACCACAAGGAAAAACGGCTTGGTTATCATCACATTATCATACGCCGCCTGAGGGTAAACCGCTGGACTATAAAGGTTATCCTATCATGAGTGATGAGGTGGCCATTAAACATATAAACACTGCGTTTAAAAACAAATGGCAGATTATTGCTCACACCAATGGTGATGCCGCGATTGATCAATATATTAAAGCTATTAAAGTGGCTAAAAAAAGTTATGGGTATGATGATCACCGTAGCGTGATGATTCACGGCCAGACTTTACGTAAAGATCAAATCCCGGATTTAGTAGATTTAGGGATCTTCCCATCGTTGTTTCCTATGCACACTTTTTACTGGGGCGATTGGCATGTAGAGTCTGTTTTGGGGCACCCAAGGGCAGATTATATTTCGCCATCACGAGATGTAGTTGAAGCTGGTTTAACGGTTACTTCTCACCATGATGCCCCTGTGACATTTCCAAATTCAATGCGAGTGCTCGATGCAACGGTTAATCGTATTACACGTTCGGGTAAAGTATTGGGGCCGGATCAACGTTTAACGCCTTATGAAGGGTTAAAAACTTTAACACAATGGGCTGCTATTCAATACTTTGAAGAAACGAGTAAAGGTACGCTAGCTGAGGGAAAGCTCGCGGATTTCGTCATTTTAAGTAACAACCCTTTAAAAGTGGAACCACTGACCATTAAGGATATAAAAATAGTGCAAAGTATTAAAGAAGGTCATGTTGTATATTCAAATTGATATACAACATGAAACAATTTTAACGCTTAACTATACGACGGCTTTAGTCGCCGTCGTATTAAACCTCAGCCTTGAGGTGCAACAGTGAAGTTTGAGATTTAATGAATATTTATAAAACGTCTAATGGTTAATTCTTTGTAAAATTTTGTACCTTTTTTGTTTACTTTTTAATTTCATATGCTAATTTTTAAATGCTCGATTGAGCTAATAATAATCAAATTTAAGGATTGAAAATGAAAAATGTACTAAAAACACTATTTATTTGTGGTGCTGCGCTTACAGCTAACTCTGCTTTTGCAACTGATCTTGTTTGCGATGTATATCCAAATGGCTCGGGTGGAAACTCAATGAATGGAAGAGCAAACTGCTTTACCGTAGATTTTAGTTTTGGTAACCAGACTACAGGAAAGTACTATTTACAGAATATTTCAAAACCGATTAACAAGGTAATTTGGCAAGGCGATGCATCTTGCACAGGTGGAACTTCGTGTAATATGACTGTAAGAGCTTACAGAAGCTATAGTGCATCTGCTTTAATTTTGTATAAAGATGGGACCTATGAAACGACAAATACGTCTCGTATGAGCTATGAAACAGGTCATTAGTAATCATCGCTTATAATAGAAGAACAATATAGATCAGTATTTATTGTGAGAATGCATGTAGCGGCTTATTTTAGTCGCTATTTTTTTGGATAGCGTGTTAAACATATACAGATAAGGAGATACGATGAAACTGGCAATGTTGATGTCGTTTATGTTTTTTTTAATTAGTTGTTCGAGCTTAGCGACCAATAGCAAAGAATTAAGTAAATCTAAGCAAACTGAAGAGTTTATTACTCTTGTCAGTCATGCCAAAACCTATGACCTGTCTCATAATTGGGATGAAAATTCCCCAATAGCGTCCGTTAACCCAAAATACTCAATGGCACTTAATGCAACCCATGCTGATACACGTGGTACATTTGGTGATAACAATCAGCTCTCATTCACCTCAGAAATAATGCAATGGAGTGGTCACCATGGAGGTCCAACTATTGATGCGTTAGGTCATATTGGTCGAGATGGTTTACTGTATGGTGGAGTAGATGCGGCGCAAGCGACCAATGATCGCAGAGGAATAGGACGCAGTGGTGTAGGGAGTGACTTAGGAATTGATCATTATCCTGTAAAATTATTGAGTAACCGAACGGTATTACTTGATGTGGCTCGCTTTATTAACGGTGACGATACCCCATTGGCTGCAGATTTTGACATAACGGCGTCACATTTAAAAAGAACAGCAAAATCGCAAGGTGTAAAAATTAAAAAAGGCGACACTGTGTTTATTAGAACGGGGTGGGGGCAATATTTTGCTAATAGCCCACAGCAATATATTGCAGAACATGCCGCAGGCGTTGGTGTAAGTGGTGCACAGTTTTTAATAAAGGCTGGTGCAAGTGTTGTGGGTAATGACACCCTTACTTTTGAAAAACGCCCACCTATTGCTACAGAACCCTCATTTCAGGTTTTTCCGGTACATATGATGTTATTAGCAGATAACGGTATTTACATAATAGAAAACTTGTTCCTTGAGGAGCTAGCAAAAGAAAAAGTCTATGAGTTTATTGCCATTGTGCCGCCGCTTAAAATACGTGGTGGCACTGGCTCGGCATTACGCGTATTTGCACTTACAAGTAACTTATAGTTGAATAAAGAGTAAGGTTAATAGTGGTTACTGTTTTTATATACAGTGGTATCGTTTTTTGAAATAAGAAACATACACAAAGAGTATTTTTCTTTATCATGATAAAGCACAGGCTGTAAAATTAACAGCTATTAAATGGATGATTCAAGGATGAATAAAGGATTATTAAAATCGTGGAATGACGATAAAGGCTTTGGCTTTATTAAATCAACCACACTCCAACACGATACCTTTATACATATATCATCGCTCAAACATATGAGCCGTAAACCTAAAGTGGGTGACATTATCTATTTTGAGGTTGCGACTGAGCCTAACGGTAAAACTAAAGCTGTGAATTGCCGTATTGAGGGCGTACTTGCACAGCCACATATAAAAGCTTTAACAAGGCCGGTTAGATTAAGCAAAACGTCAGGTAAGAACTCACCTTTAATGAAACTCATAACGTTTGGTATTATTGTTAGTATTGGCTTTAGCGTGTATAAAACCGGTTTTTTAAATACCAAGCAAACACCTGTAGTGACTAACGCTAATTTAGAGTCATTTATGCCCGCTAGTTCAAACTCACTTACTAAAACACAGCAAGCATTTCGCTGTGATGGCCGCCAACATTGTAGCCAAATGACCTCGTATGCAGAGGCATTATTTTTTATTCAACATTGCCCAAATACTAAAATGGACGGTGATAAAGACGGAGAGCCCTGTGAACGGCAGTTTGGGAATAGGTAGTTTTTATATTGAGGTTCTTAATAAACTAAAAATTAGTTTTGGGCCCTTAGGGGGAATACGATTTTTAGTAATACAGTTATAAATAGCTGGTGGATTTAAAGCCATTTATCAAGGAGGTTGTTATGTTTAAAGTAATAATTGGATGTGCTGTTATATTTTCGTTTGTTTGTATGTTACTCGCTGCGGCACCTTTTACGCCTGCAATATCAGGTTCATTTATTATGCTGTTGTTTGCAGGGGCTATAGGTTACAAGGGCTATCTGCAATCAAGCTTAATACTGCTGTTAATTAATACGCTTGCAGTTATTGGCAGCCCAGCTACAGATATAGGCAACACCCAAACATTACTGTTTTTACCAATATTATTTTTAATCTCATTTGGTGGTGTTTTATTAGGCGTAAGAAAATTAATTTCAAAACACGTTTTGTAGACGAATGGCTTGCCAACGTTTGAGGCAAGCTTTTTATTGTTTTCCTTTTTCTATTCACATTCCTCATCGTTTTTTAAAAGCTCTTTTTAACAGAGATAAGCAATTTGAGTCATATAAGAGTAACCATCTAATAGATTTGACAGCGTTGTCATAAGTGGGTAGTGTCATTTTGTACATAAAAACAACAGCTAATTAAAAAACAATAACAACGCAAGCTCTTAGAGCTTAATAGCTTTGACGTCATAACATGGACTTAAAGCATAGCAATTTAATTTTTGGAGAATTTATGAAGTTAACAATTAAGAGGTTAACTGCGTTATTGCTATTATCAACCTTGTCAATGAGTGCGAATGCACAATTGTTGCAAACTAACTTAGCTAACTTTGCTGATAACGCCAAACTAGTCTTTGAAACAAAAGATAATTTTGATCAGGGCGAGGGCAAGCACCAAGCCGGTATTGCTATCACTAATAACTCAACTGTGGCTCTGCCGGCTGGAAAGAGTGATTGGCAAATTTATATTCACTATATCCGACTACTTGATAAAACAATTACAAAAGGGTTGTTGGTTGAGCATGTAATGGGTGATTTACATAGAATAACCCCAACAAAGGAGTTTAGAGGGCTGGCAGTTAATGAGTCGTTAGAGTTACTTGTTAATGGCAAGGTTTGGATAGTTAGCGATAGCGACTTTATGCCCAATGCATTTATTGTAAGCCCGGATGAAAATGGTGAGTTAAAAGCGGCTACGTTCGCAAATACCGCAACAGGTAATGCTAAAGATTATGTAAAACCGTTTGTTAAAGACAAACAATTGCTGCGATACAGTAACCCAACAGACTTGTTCCCCATTGCGAATGCAAAGCGACGTTTTGATAGAAACCGCCAAGATAAAGCGATGAAAGTGCATGCATTATCAGTAGAACAAGCTCAAACTAAAATTATTCCTACGCCAATTGATGTTAAAGAACTTGGTGGCAAAGTTGTTATTGATGAGCAATGGGCAATTAGTTACGCTGGCCGTTTATCTAGTGAAGGTAAATATTTAGCAGATGAATTTCAGGCAAACACGAGTATAAAGCTAGATGCTAAAGCGAATCATATTAGCCAGCCCGGTAAATCGCTTATTGAAATTAAAGTAGACCCGAGTATTGAAAATGGCAAAGCTGAGAGCTACCAATTAGCTATTAGTAACGACAACATAGTGATTATTGGCTCTGATAATGCGGGTGCCTATTATGGCATTGAGAGTTTACTTGCACTTATTCCTGCTAATTCAAAAACACAGAAAAGCGGTAAAGTAAATTTACCGCTGCTACAAGTGAAAGATAGCCCGCGCTTTACTTGGCGAGGTATGCATTATGATATGGCGCGTAATTTTCATTCTAAAAAGGTTACGTTGCAACTGATAGAGCAAATGGGAAGGTATAAACTGAATAAGTTACACCTGCATTTGACCGATGATGAGGGGTGGCGTGTCGAAATTCCTGATTTACCAGAACTCACTGAGATAGGTGGAAAACGCTGCTTTGATTTAAGTGAACAAAATTGTTTGCTCACTCAGTTGGGTACTGGCCCAAGTAGTGAAGGAGTGGGCAATGGTTTTTATAGTAAAGATGATTTTGTTGAAATTCTAAAATACGCTGCAGCTCGCCATATTGAGATTATTCCTGAAGTTGATATGCCTGGCCATGCCCGAGCAGCAATTAAATCAATGGAAGGCAGATACAATAAACTTATGGCAGAGGGTAAGCCGAAGCAAGCAAACGCGTTTTTACTCTCTGAGCAGGGTGATACGTCTGAATATTTAACAGTACAAAATTATACAGATAACTCTGTTAATGTGTGCCTTGATTCAACCTATCGTTTTGTTGATAAGATCGTTTACGAATTTGAACAAATGTATCGTGAAGCTGGGCTTAAAATAACTAAGCTCCATATAGGCGGCGACGAAGTCGGGCGTGGTTCTTGGACTGAGTCAGATGCTTGCAAAGTGCTATTTAACCAAGTAGATAATGGTGTTGCCGGGGTTAACGACCTTAAACCTTACTTTACAGCTCGAGTTGCTGAAATTCTAAATAAAAAAGGGATCAGCATGGGGGCATGGGAAGATGGCATGATGTCTGATGCGATCACGCCATTTAATCGCAAGTTGTATGGTGACAATGAGGTTATGGTAAACGCATGGGATAACATTTGGGAATTTGGAGTGGCCGATAGAGCTTATAGGTTGGCAAATGAAGATTATAAAGTGATTTTATCTTCAGCAACGCATTTATACTTTGATCACCCATATGAAGCACACCCTCAAGAACGCGGTTATTACTGGGCTTCTCGTTATACTAATACTAAAAAAGTATTTGGCTTTAAGCCAGATAACCTTTATGCAAATGCCGACTTTATGCTCAATGGTGCGCCTATTGTGAATCTTGAGGCGAAAGTTGGCCGAGAATTAATGGCGCTTAAAAAGCCAGAGAACATTCTTGGAATGCAAGGGCAAGTGTGGAGCGAAACAATTAGAACACCTAGCCAACTAAATGAAATGGTATACCCAAGGTTGATTGCTCTGGCGCAAAGAGCTTGGCATAAGGCAGCCTGGGAAAGTAACAATGATAGTGAGCAACAAGCAAAATCTTGGGCGCAGTTTGCCAGTGTGTTGGTACACAAAGAGTTTGGTCGACTTACACAAGATGACGTGGAATATTACTTACCAGTACCCGGTGGTCAAATAGTTAATGGTAAGCTCGAAGCTAACGTTGACTTACCTGAAATGGTAATTCAATACAGTGAAGATAATGGAGATAGCTGGCAAGAATACACTAAAAAGGTTTCAGTAGCTGGAGATGTTTTATTGCGCACTATAGCTATTGATGGTCGCTATAGCCGAGAAACGAAAGTAAATTAAAAATAAAAGGGGCGGTTTTAAACTGCCCTTTTATTTTATGAATACGCTAAAGAGGAGGTATCGAAACAAAGAAAAATGCAAGAAAGGAAATGTGTAAAATAGCCTTTCACATTTTTTTCCTCTAAAAGCAAAGCGTCTGTTAGTTCTCCTAGTGAATTAAGCCCTTATGTTTAAACCTAATGAGGTCAAAAACTAAAGCACCTCAAAAATAGCCGCAATGCCTTGCCCACCACCAATACACATTGTGACTAGCCCATATTTGCCATTAATTCGTTTTAGTTCGTACAAGCATTTGGTGGTTAGTATGGCGCCCGTTGCGCCAACAGGGTGCCCTAACGCAATTGCGCCGCCATTCGGGTTTACCTTATGCGCAGGAAAGTTTAACTCGTTAGCAACGCACAGTGCTTGTACTGCAAAGGCCTCGTTAGACTCAATCACATCCATATCGTCGATGGTTAAGCCGGTTTTTTCAAATACCTGTTGTACTGCAGGAATAGGGCCGATACCCATTAAAGTAGGATCAACGCCTGCTCTGGCATAACCCACTAAACGAGCGAGCGGTTTTAAGCCTTGGTCATTTGCTTTTTGCTCTGACATAAGTACCAACATGGCTGCACCATCGTTTATACCTGATGAGCTTGCTGCGGTAACGGTGCCATCTTTTTTAAAGTAGGGCTTTAAAGATGCAAGTTTATCGGCTGTGGTATCGGCGCGAACATGTTCGTCGGTGTCAAAAATGTGCGTCCCTTTTCGCGACTTGATTTCTACAGGCACAATCTGCTCTTTAAAATGACCTGCAGCAATGGCTTTTGCAGCTTTATTATGGCTGTTTGCTGCGTACTCATCTTGCTGCTGACGGCTAATTGAATATTTTTCTGCGATGTTTTCAGCAGTTATTCCCATAGGGTTATTATCCCATGGGTCTTGTAAGGTCGTGGTGAGCTCATCGACCATAGTGCTATTACCCATTTTTTGCCCCCAGCGATTACTTTCGAGGGTATAGGCAGAGCTACTCATGCTTTCTGCTCCTCCAGCAAGGGCTGCATCTACATCACCTAATTGAATTTGTTGTGCCGCTTGTATGATTGCTTCAAGTCCTGAACCACATAAGCGATTAAGCGTTACAGCGTGGCTGCTTATAGGTAACCCAGCATCTAGTCCAATGACCCTTGATAGGTAAGCATCTTTAGGGCCGTTATGAATAACTTTGCCTACCACACATGAACCAACTTGGTCAGGGGTAAGCTTAGACCGAGTTAGGGCTTCTTTTGCGCACAGTGTGCCAAGCTCAGCGGGGCTAAAATCTTTAAGGCTGCCACCAAAGCCACCAATTGCGGTACGAACCGCACTGAGTATTACTACGCTGTTGTTTGTATTTTGTGTCATTGCTGTTCTCTTATTATTTTTATAATCACTTTTGCTGAAATATGTTTAATAGACAAAGGAGATCAATACTTCTATTAACATCAAAGCATAACGTTTAAATAAACTAAAGGCGAGGTTGGGTTGAGCTGTACGTGTTTTATAATAAAGTGAAAGTAAAATAGGCGTGTGATAATTATATTTTTGTGTAAATTTATAAAATAGGGCTCTCGTTATGAGAGCCCACGGGGATTTATAAATCAATCATTTCAATATTAACAACTACATTTTTAAAACCAGCATCTTCAAACTCTTTTTTTAACTTTTCTGCACTTGAGTAATCACTAGCTGAAACACTTCGCTTACTTCTTTGGTTAGTGACAAGTGGGGTTTCATCACCAAAATAAACGCTACCAGCAAATTGGCTTTGTGCATAAAAGTGGCCTGTTAGGGTTGTTTTTTTAGGTCTTAAAACATGACTTAAATAGTATTGCATTGTTGATAAGCTTGTTTGTTGTATCATCCAAGGCCAATCCCATTTTTTATTCTCACCTGGTATATAGCGGTGTTCCCATTGATACTCAATGCTCTTTTCTTTACCTGCCCAACGGCCTATTACAAAATTAGCAGTGTCATTAGGTCTGTTTTCAGGATGGCTTAATAAAGCATTGCCTCCCCAACGCATAAAGCCATTTATTGATAGATCGTAAGTAATATCAGCATCGAATGAATAAGGATACGATATTGATGATTTAAACAAATCGACCTTTGCATTAAGCTTTGTAAATGCTGGTACATTGGTTCTTGCCTGTACAACAACACGTTCAGCTTCTGAGCCGCCGTTACTTGTTCCCCATGCTTGCTCTGCTGCTATAGTAACCGATAACGAAGTGTCTGATCCGCCAGTAACTGAAGGGGATTTCCATGTATTGGATAATGTAACAGACTCAGAAATACTGTAGTCATTTGTTTTAGACCAATTAGTAGCTGCATCGTATTCAATGGTAACGACTGACATCTGAGCTGCTGACGTGTCATTTACTGCAGGGACTGTTAGCGTTTTAATTAGTTCTTTGTCGGCAGCAACAATATCACCTGTTATTTTATATGATTCGTTATCCATCACATATTCAAAGTTAGATACGGTAATAGCTGACTTTTCATCACATCGATAACCATCACAGCTGCCCCCATTATAACCTTGTATTTTCCATCCAGAGCCCGCTTTAGATACCTCCATGTCATCACCCACATAGCTTGAGCGATTTCCACCAACCCACGCAAAACCCATTGTGTGAGCAAGATATGAAAGGGGTTTTATAAAATCCTCTTTTTGGTTTACTAAGTCCCATTCAATTTGGCTTTGACTGCCAGGCGCTACTTTTACGGAGCTTAATTTAGGGATCTCATTAATAGGATCGTTAGGGTAGCACCAAGAATTTACAGCAGACCCTTGTTTTATTTCACCTGCGTAGCCAGAGCCCATAATAACCCAGCCATTAGCTAATCCCGTTATTTGCCACTTACCCATTTTGTTAGTAAGTTCGTTTCTGTAGGTTTGCGCTTCAGCCTTTGTAATTAGTCTATTATCAGCTGAGCAAACTCCAGCACCTAAGCTTTCATTTTTAAGTTGATCTGGATAAATTGCAGTTGTATTAGCACTTACAAAACTTGTGTGTGACAACAGCAATAGAGGTATTATTTTTTTCATTAAGTTACATCCTTTAAAATCATATTTTAATTAGGCCCTAATTAAATAATCTAATTTTGGACCGATTTTGATTCTAAAGAACTCGCTATATTTTTATAGAGTGTTAAATGAAAGTTGGTTTTTCAAAAATATTAGTTGCTTAAATATTACAAAAATTCATTAAGACTATAGTGCTATTGTAGCTACATTTTTACCCCCTTGAGAGAGTACTCTAAAAAATCGATTAGATAGCGTGTGCTTTTTGGGATTAATTTATCAGGCCATATCAAGTTTACATCTCGTTTAATAGGTTTGAATTGCGTTAATACTTCAACCAAACTTTCGTCTTTTATATGCGGTAATAAACAATATTTTGGACCATAATAAACACCTCTTCCTTCAATGGCAGCTAAGGCACACATTTCTATATCGTTGGAAATAAAGTTGGGTTGAGGTTTGAAAATTACTTTTTCATTTTTATTTGCTTTAAAAGACCAATTTTCGAATGGCGAGCACGATATGTGGGGGAGTTTAGCTAAATCGTCAAAATTACTTGGTATGCCATATTGCTCAATTAAACTCGATGAGCAAGCTAAAACAAAGCTCATTTGGTTAATGACTTTACATATATTTTGTGAGCTATCTAATTTTCCGATTCTAATAGCTAAATCAAACTCGGTGGCTTTTAAATCAAGGCGTTCATCTGATAGCATCATATGAATTTTAATATTTGGATAAAGTAGGGTGAATTGATTTATAACGCCTGAGAAGTACACACTCTTTATAAAGTTTTGCGGCGCTATTAATTTAATTTTACTCACTTTATTTTCACTAGAGTTCTTAAAATTGCACAGCGTACTTTGTAAACCCTCTACGTGAGCTAAGCAATGGCTATAAAAGCTCTTTCCTGGCTCTGTTAATCGCAAACTTCCTTTTTCACGATAAAACAACGCTAAAGATAAGTCTTCTTCAAGTTTTTTTATTTTTCTTTGTAAAGTGGGTAAAGGAATATTTAACTTTACTGACGCTTCATTAAATGTTTTGTAATCATTTACTTTTATGAAAAGCGCGATTATATCAAGCAAGGTAAATCTCCTGTATAAATTTGAGGTATAAAATCGTATTTAGTACTTAATTATTGGTTAGATTCATAAAACTAATCATTTATTTAAAGTACCCATTAGTCCCTTTTGTGGCAACAAAAATTTTACCTTTGTATTAGAATATTTAATAAATTATTGTGATTGAGGATGTACTTACTTGATGTATTAGTAATTAGAGATTCTACAAATAGCGCTTTTTTGAAAATAAAAACTCAGTAGAAACAATGTGTAACATTTTACTATAACGTTTTAATAGACAAACAATAAGCTAGTAATTACGCTAGACACACTTTTTTGGTGAATAATCATGATGCATAGGATCTGATTACCTAAGTGGAATTTGCCATGATAAATCAACAGAACCGAAGGTATTAAAGATGAATATATTTATAAAATGGTTGATTTTAGCTGCATTAATTATTGCCGCTATTGCTTGTTATTCGTATGGTAGCACTACTGGCTTATTTATTTTTATTATTGCGGGCTTTGTTTTTGAAATGGCGTTTATGGTATTTCCTATAAAAAAGAAATCGTCATTGTAGAAAGCTATTTAACCGTCTTGAAAAATAAATTGTTTAAGTGGGCTTGCAGCTTTGAGCATAGAATAAATAATTAGTCTGCTATTACTTTGCTTAAATATTAGAAAGGCTGCATTTTTTGCAGCCTTTATAGTTTTATAAACTTAGTGGGTAACTCTATCGCCCCAAATGTCTTCTAGGCGGCTATCACGACCACAGCGCCAGCGATAGGTATTATAACGAATAGGGTTATTTTTATAGTAATCTTGATGATAACTTTCTTTGCCCTTTATCGGGTAAAAGGTTTTCGCATCAAGAATAGGGGTTACCACTGTTTGCTTAGTAAACTCACTAATAACGGCTTGTTTAGATTTTTGAGCTAGCTTTCGCTGTTCCTCATTAGCTACAAAAATTGCGCTACGGTAGCTTGGGCCTTTATCGCAGAACTGGCCTTTGGCGTCAAAAGGATCAATGTTAACCCAGTAATGGTTTAAAATATCTTGATAGCTTAATACGTCAGTGTTGTAGGTAACCAGAACGGCTTCGTAATGGCCGCGATGATTACCATTGTAAGTAGGATTTTTAATTTCACCGCCAGTAAAGCCTGAGAGCACATCGGTTACACCTTCGAGTTTTTCAAAGTCACTTTCCATACACCAAAAACAGCCTCCTGCTAAAATAGCTTGTTCGGTTTTAGCGTGAGCAAATGAGCTAGTCAAAAGTACGGCAGAAGTGACTGCAAATACGAGTGTTTTTTTCATAAAAATTATCCACCTAGTGTGTGAGTGCGTAAATGCTTGTTATAGTAGACCCGCTAACTGTAAATACTCTTTCATTGTGTAGCAGGTAACTTGTTTTAAACTCGCTTTATATAAAATGGACTCTATAAATGGAAACCAGTAATTCGCGTAATGAATTAACCACACTTTTGCAAACCAGTTTTGCTTCTTTAGGCTATAAACTGCCAAGCGCTGATGAACTCGTTTCTCATGACCACAATGCCCAATACCATGGCTATGCATTTACTTTAAACCAAAAACGCATAATTTACAGAAAGGCTAAAGTTACACCCGACAGACCTGGCGCTTTTTTAGCACTATGGAAACGCCCAGGGGATTGTAGAAATAATAAGCCAATTCCGTTAAATGATGAGTTTGATTATTTACTCGTAGAAGTTACCAGCGAAGGTTTAACTTCTACGAACAACCAAGTTACAAATATTGAACGAGGCTTGTTCATGTTCCCCGTAAATGTATTACTAAAAAAAGGCATAGTGAGCTCTTTAAACACTAAGAGTAAAACAGCTTTTAGAGTGTTTCCACCTTGGAGCGAAAGCAGAGCCTTAAAAGGGACTGGCACATTTAGTAATTCTGCTAAAGTTACTCAGCGTTGGCAATGCGATTATTTCTTAAAGCAAGATCAAAATAAATTAATTGATTTATCTAAGTTAAACAAAATTTTAGCTAACGCTGTTTAAATTTGAACTATTAAGTCACTTTACCAGCATTGTTTTATATAGGGTTGTTTACTAAAGTGAGATCATACAGTCATACGAATATTAGGTAAGATATGAACCAGTTAACCGAAAAATCAATTAGTTGCCCTTACTGTGGAGAAACCATAGAAGTATTAATTGATGTGGCTGATATTGATGAGCAATACATAGAAGACTGCCAAGTGTGTTGTAAGCCTATTTCGTTTGTCGTATTTGAAGATAACGACGAACTCAATGTAAATGTATACAGTGAAGATGAGGCGTTTTGAATATTTAGTGAAAGTTGGTGAACCGAACTTTTACACAAATCTAAGCTGAAAATTCAGTAACTTTAATTTTTCTTAATGATATTGGTTGTATATGATACCAAAGTGTTTTAAATGCCATGCTAAAATTTCATTATCGTGGTTTATTCTATCTTTAATGTCGACTCGTTATAGATGTATTCGTTGTGGCTCATTGCATGAATTTACAAATCGTCACCGTTACTTAGGTGTCTTTTTTGTTTTGCCATTGATTCTTTTAGTTAATTTGACGGAGAGTTTTATAACTTCAGATGTGCTTAGAGTGATTTTATTAATTTGCGTAGCTGTTTTTATCATGATCTTAATACCTGGACAACACCAGTTAAGTGTAAAAGATGATTTGGAAATTAAAAAAAAGAAATAAGTTGTCATATCTACAAATATTACATTAACACACGATCTATATGGATATAAAAATGCATAAAATTATAATATGTCTTGCTATTTTAATTACGCTGATCTATTCACCTTTACTTTATTCGAAAGAGAATGATATTCAGTTTAAATGGAAGTTAATTGAAGTTATTGCATCAGATATAGATACAATAAATATTGATGATGGTAATTTTTTTAAAATTGATAACTCAGGTATTCTCCAAATAATGAAAAAACATGGGAATAGATACTACCCTTACACAAGGGAAGGCAAAATATTACATGTAACTTCGGGAGAAGTAGTCAGAAAATGGGAAGTGCTACATGTTGATGAGCATAACCTACGTCTAGACTCCCCACTCGGTATTTATGTTTTAAAACGTTAATAATGAAAATTTTAATGCTTTTTTCTATTATAAGTACCTTACTGATTTTGCTGTTCACGCGCTAATTGGTTAGGAAGCAACTCCTCCACAATTTCTCTCGCTGGTAAGGTGTAACGTACGCCATCAAACATAACCGATGTGAACTCATCAATATTAGTAATGCCGGTGAGAGTCCAACCTTCACCACGTTTTGGGCAGTAAACAGTAGTAGTTGGCTGTATTACTTTAAAATTGTCGCTCATAGTTTATCTTAATTAATGCTTGTGAATACGATATGGTAAGTTAATAATGACGTTCTATAAAGTGCTATTTAAAGCGCGTTTACTTTATTTGGCATAGGCATGTTTAAAACGATAAAATTACCCCGCGTTACCTTGCGTTTAATTACCCACAAACATGGCGCAGCGCTATTAACAATTTTAAATAATCCCCTCGTTTATGAGTTTAACGATTATAAAACGCCGCTAAATAAAGAGCATGTTAAGCAATTAATTCAAGATGATATATCGAGTTATTATCAAGGGGAAGGTGTTCGGCTTGCGATTGAACATAATATGTCTGGCGTCTTAATTGGTACTTGTGGTTTGTATAACATTAATAACCAAACTAAAACTGCTTATTTGGGCTTTGAGCTTGATCCTTTTTTTTGGCAACAAGGCTTAATGCATGAAGTACTTAAAGGTATTGTCAGTGAGATACATCGCTCTTTAAACATTGAACATCTATACGCAGAAATTCATGGTAAAAATGTACGCTGTTATAACTTACTCACTAAGCTTGGCTTTGTATTTAACCAGCAACTTAATAACGGTGTATGGCATAAGCAATTAACTAAAATGGATGGCGCATGAGAATTAAAAAAGCGATTATTTTAAATACGTTGCTTACGGCTAGTGTATTTGGGCTTGCAATAACTGGGGTTAGCTATTATCAAAATGATGTTTCAGAGTTTGTTGATGTAACCCTAGATTCGAAAGTGCTTAAAGAGTCACGAAAAGTATTTATAAGGTTACCCGATAGTTTTGACAAAAATAAAGCGTATCCACTTATTATAAAAACAGATGGTAATTTTAATCTAGCTAATTGGGATAAAGCCTTAAAAGCATTAAATCATGAAAGTATATTAAATGAGTCTATTTTAGTTGCTATACCAAATCAGTTTTTTACTGATACTAGAAATCGTGATCTTGTGCCACCTTATGCAAGGAAGGACGTTAATACAAATCCTCGACCTAAACATGAAAGTTCGCCTGAAATTTTTGGTAAGGCTGATTTGTTTTTAGCTTTTATAGAGCAAGAGTTACTTACTTATTTAGAGGCCAACTACACATTAACTGAAAATCGAATTTTGACCGGATTTTCAGCAGGGGGCAGCTTTACTTTATACACGCTGCATACTAAACCAAAGTTATTCAATGGTTACTTTGCATTTAGCCCAGCCGCTTGGTATGACGATATGACAGTGACTAAGCGGTTTGATACATTTTTAAAAACAAATATAAATTGTATAAAACAACCGACATTTTTATATATCACTGTCGGTGGGGCAGAGCACTCTTTAATGTTAGGTGCATACAATAATTTAGTTACTAGTTTAGCAAAACATCCAAACGACTGGCTTAAGTGGGGAAGTACAATTAATAGTAATGCTGAACATAATCAAAACCCTGCACTGAGTGTCGATAAAGCTCTGTTAAATTATACGGCGTTCTTAAGCTCGCAAATTAACACGCCTTCTGATTAATTAATGACGGTGATCAATTAAATATAGTTTGCATTGATTTTTATTGCTTTACTGCTGATGGAGTACCCACCTAAAAAAGAACACATCATACTTTATTTGGTTTAAAACAAATCTTAGCAATAGGTGAATTTTTTAAAAAATATAATCAGGGAGGGGGAAATTGGTGGCGTGTATTGGGCGTTTTTTTTAACTTATATCTACGCGTTTTATTAAGTGAGTTATGTAGGAACAGGAAAACCAAATTAAACAAAGCAACAATGTAATTATTTAGATGTTCTAAGTTAGACATTTTAATTGCAGCTAACATCGGGTTTTCCATCAATGGTTCAGTAATACACAGACTTAAACTCCAGCTTTTTATAATTGACGTTACAACAATGCAATTTTGTTGCTCAGTTGCCTCAGCATGGCTTCTGCATTTGGTATCTCGTCGTTTAAACCTGTGATCAGGGTCATAAAATAGCAGTCCATCATCACACTTGCTTTTATTTCATCAAATTCTGGTTGTTCACTAAATAGTAGTTTTTTAAATTCATCCATTTGTGCTTTAAAAAAATCCTCACGCCAAATGATGTCGCTAATTAGTAATTTGCTAAATTCACTGTTTTCACAATAAAAGGAATATAGAGGGTGAGCGTAGTGGCGTAATTTCAATCGAGGAGGGCGCTGAGTATCTGATTGCTTTGCTTGCTCGATAATAACTTCAATTTGTTGCTGCATACCTGCCATAAGCAGATCAATTTTATTTTCAAAATGACTAAACACAGTACCAACTGCCACATTAGCTGCAACAGCAATTTCTCTTGTCGATGTGTGGTCATAACCTTGTAGTAAGAAAAGCTCCCATGCTGAAGCTAAAACTTTACCCCGTGTTTTTTCTTTTTTACTCATACTATTCAACGCTTTATATTTTTGTTAGAAGTTGGGCCTAAATCAGCACTTGATTAATTGAGTGCGCTCAATTAATTTTATGAGCATGCTCAGTTAATCTAAAGGTGATACATGGAGTTTATCAAACGTGTTATTGGTTATGTACTTTTTATTCCACTTATTTATTTTTATTCTTTTATTCTCGGCCCAATCCTAAAAGCCGTTTTAGTCCCAGGTGGGGTTGTGTTTTTGTGGCTTATTTTAGGGCCAAAAGAGGGGACGCGTGCGTTAAAAAAAGCATTTAAGAGAAAGTAGTTAAACCTTCTGCAAGAATAATAAAAAAAGCCCTGCTATTTTGCAGGGCTTTAGTCAGTTTAACTTTGCAAATTTAAGCTTGAAAGCTCAACAGGCCATTAAAGAACGTATCTAAAACCAAAAGCAATACCGTCATCTTCCGATTGTTCCATTTGTGCTTGCTGTTGCTTATTATCACTTTCAAAATCACCAAAGTCTTTACGCGCTTCTACATAAAGTTGGGTGTTTTCATCTATTAAGTAATGCACACCAATAACAGCAAATTGACGCTTAAATACATCGTTAGGATCGGCGTTAAAGTTTGGTTGAATTACGTAGTCATCACCTGCATCAAATAAGTTGTAGGCAATAAATGGTCTAAAATCGTTTTCAAAACGATAAGACACAAATGTTTCAATACCAATTGCATCTTTAATTAAACGACCAATGTTATCTGTGTCGTGGTTTTCGTTTTTATTGATATTAGCAGCTACATATAAACCTGGCGCATCAATATTGCCCCAAATAACACCGGCACCGTAAATTAAATCGTCAACTGAACGGGTTGTTCCGTCGCCATAAGTTAATTCAAACTCGCCGCGGTTAATACCGGCAGTCAGTTTTAGCTTATCAGTCACGTTATAAGTTACTGCACCGCCAAATGTATAGTTAAATTCAACTTGTTGCGCCGCAGTATCGCCTGACTCAAAATTAGCCTGGCATTGTGATTCTGTAATATCACTTACATCACAGGTATAAAATGCGCTATTTTTTAACTGAGTTTGTACACTAAAATCAAAATCACCGTAACTATTACGGTATTGCAATGTTTTATCGCCACGTCCCGTACCATTTACAGCACCGTCGTCTTTGTTGTAGGTATATACACCTGCGGCATTGCCATCCCAAACATAGCTGTAGTTAGTTGCATATACTACGTCAAACCACGCACCCCATTGTTTACCAATAGTAATTTGGCCGTATTTGTCGTGTTTAAGTCCTGCATAACCTAAACGATTATACAAAAATTCATCTTGAATTGATTCAAAACGGTTGTTGTATACAATATCGCTACTGCCAACAGGGTTTACACCCCATTCAACTAAAGCCATTGCTTCCCAGCCGTTCTTTAGTTGACGTTTAAAATCAAAATTAATTCGTGAGGCACCATTAACCACTTCATTTTGACCTTGAGTATTAATTACTCGCGCATCTATATAGCCGCCAATAGCGACTGTATTTTTTTCATCCTTAAATACTTCAATTGCTGAAACACTCGGTGTTGTTAAAACACCTGCAATCGCGAGCGATACTAATTTTATTTTCATTGTGTGTGCCTTGCCTAAAAAAGACGTTTTATAATTACTAAATTCGAAGTCGTGCAGACTAGCAAAGCAATAAAAGGCTCAAAAGTGAAAAATTATCAACGATAATTAATACAAAATACGCAGCTTGTTCACTTTAAGTTAATGCTGTATTTATTTTGTAGCCGTATAAACCGCTATTTAATTTTGGAATAAGACATTAGGATTAAATGCAGGAGGGGGAGAGTTGAATTTTTTTCATAGTTGCTACTATCGGCATAGGTAGAGCTAAAACTCTAATACTATAAAAAACGTTAATATAGCCGTATTAAATGTTAATAAAAGTAAAATGCGACCAATTAGCGATTTAGTACGTTTAAATTATTTATTTTTCTGTAACGGTGATTGTTTTTTTATTAAACATATTTTTACCGCGTTAACAGCATAATAGTGAATTTCACTTCGCTTTTTTGCACATTTACTCGTTCATCTCTTTGGCTGTTTTAATCCTTCAATAGCTAATAAACAACTACTGTTTACTTTAGGTTGTGCTTTAAACTTTCATAGAAAAAAACGCTGATTTGGTTTAAACTGCGCGCAATTTAAATACTTCAGTCTCCCTTGGAGGGTAGCGCTATTATTAGTACAGCTAACATCACCATGCAATTTGGTGCTAAACCGTTATTTGAAAATATCTCAGCTAAATTTGGTGAATCAAACCGCTATGGTTTAATTGGTGCCAATGGTTGTGGTAAATCAACGTTTATGAAAATTCTAAGCGGTGAGCTTGAGCCATCATCGGGTAATGTAAGCACAGATCCTAATGAACGTGTTGCTAAACTAAATCAAGATCAATTCGCTTACGAAGAGTACTCAGTGATCGATACTGTAATTATGGGTCACAAAGAGCTTTGGGATATTAAACAAGAGCGTGACCGTATCTATAGCCTACCTGAAATGAGTGAAGAGGACGGCATGAAAGTAGCCGATCTTGAAACTGAGTTCGCTGAAATGGATGGCTATTCTGCTGAGTCAAAAGCGGGTGAGCTATTATTAGGTGTTGGTATAGCGACAGAGCAACATTACGGTCCTATGTCTGAAATCGCACCAGGTTTTAAACTTCGAGTGTTATTAGCCCAAGTGTTGTTTTCAGACCCTGATATCATGTTGCTTGATGAGCCTACCAATAACTTAGACATTTACACAATCAAGTGGTTGGAAGATGTTCTAAATCAACGTGACTGTACTATGATCATCATTTCGCATGACCGTCACTTTTTAAACTCGGTATGTACACACATGGCCGATATTGACTACGGTGAATTACGTATTTACCCGGGTAACTACGATGAATATATGTTTGCAGCAACCCAAGCTCGCGAGCGTTTATTAAGTGAAAACGCCAAAAAGAAAAGCCAAATAGCAGAACTACAACAGTTTGTATCGCGCTTTTCTGCTAATGCTTCAAAAGCAAAGCAAGCAACTTCACGTGCAAAACGTATTGATAAAATTCAATTAGACGAAGTGAAAGCCTCGTCACGTCAGTCGCCATTTATCCGTTTTGAACAAGAAAAACAGTTATTCCGTAACGCGCTTGAAATGACCAGCTTATCGCAAGGCTTCGAAGAAACTTTATTCTCAGGTTTAGAAGGCTTAGTTGAGGTAGGTGAACGTATTGCCATTATTGGTGAAAATGGTGTGGGTAAAACAACATTATTAAACACCTTAGCAGGACGCTTAGCACCTAAAAGCGGTGAGTTCAAATGGTCTGAAAATGCTAACATTGGCTATTATGCACAAGATCATGCCGATGAGTTTGAAAAAGACATGAACTTATTTGAGTGGATGGAGCAGTGGCAGCAAGAGGGTGATGACGAGCAAGTTGTTCGTAGTTTCTTAGGTCGTATGTTGTTTTCACAAAACGATATTAAAAAATCTGTAAAAGTTATCTCAGGTGGTGAGCAAGGTCGTATGCTGTTTGGTAAAATCATGATGCATAAACCAAATATCTTATTAATGGATGAACCGACGAACCACATGGATATGGAATCAATTGAAGCGCTTAACTTAGCACTTGAAGCGTATGAAGGTACCTTGATGTTTGTGTCACACGACCGTCAATTTGTATCATCAGTTGCGACCCGTATTTGGGAAATTAAAGACGGTAAAATTATCGACTTTAGAGGAACCTACAGCGAATATTTGGCTAGCAAAGAAGCATAACAGCAAGTATTTCAAGCATTTTAAAAAAGCCATGTTTAACATGGCTTTTTTATTGCCTGCTGGTCGCATTACTGCGGTATTTAAGTATATAATACCCGCCATAAAACCGGACATAAGTCCGCTATTTTTTAAAAACATTACTGAGGAGTATTTATGACTGTTGGCATTATTATGGGTTCTAAATCAGATTGGCCAACCATGGAACACGCTGCGCTGATGCTAGAAAAATTTGGTATTGCTTATGAAACTAAAGTGGTTTCTGCTCACCGTACTCCTCAATTACTTGCTGATTACGCAAGTTCTGCAAGCGAACGAGGCATTAAAGTAATTATTGCAGGCGCAGGTGGGGCAGCTCACTTACCGGGTATGGCTGCAGCGTTTACATCATTGCCTGTTTTAGGCGTTCCAGTTAAGTCAAAAGCGTTAAATGGTGTTGATTCATTATTGTCTATTTGCCAGATGCCTAAGGGCGTTGCTGTAGGCACATTGGCTATTGGTGAACCTGGTGCAGCTAATGCCGGTTTATTGGCTGCACAAATATTAGGCTGTCAAAACCCTGAAATTTTTGCCAAAATTGAAGCGTTTCGTAAAGAGCAAACCGACACTATTCTAGCTAACCCAAATCCTGCAGAGTAATAATGACTATATTAATTTTAGGTGCTGGGCAGCTTGCGCGAATGATGAGCCTTGCTGGCGCACCGCTTAATTTAAATGTGGTTGCTTATGATGTTGGCAGCCAACAAATTGTGCACCCGCTAACCAACCAAGTTTATGCAACCACACTTGAGCAAGCTATCGATGATGCAGATGCGATTACCGCTGAGTTTGAACATATCCCCGATGATGTATTAACGCTTTGCTGTAATAGCAATAAGTTTTATCCAGGTAAACAAGCAATAAAAACCGGTGGTGACCGTTCGCTTGAAAAAGCCTTGTTAGATAAAACCGAAGTAGCTTGTGCGCCATACCAACTTATTACTGAAAAAGCGCATCTTGAACAAGCAGTTAAAACATTAGGCAAACCGTTAGTAATAAAAACCTGCCAAGCAGGGTATGACGGCAAAGGCCAATGGCGTTTAAAATCAGATGATGAAATAAACACTATTTGGTCTGAAATGGCCGACTTTATTGCCTCAGGTACGGAGCATGCGCCTCATTCAATTATTGCTGAAAAAATGATCCCGTTTGATCGTGAAGTCTCTATTATTGGCGTGCGCGACAAAGAGGGTAACGTTGCAATTTATCCACTTACTGAAAACCAACATACAAACGGTGTGTTAACCCTTTCACTAGCCGGTAAAGATAATAGCTTAGTTGAGAGCCAAGCAACCTCAGCATTTACCCGTATTGCTAATGAGCTTAATTATGTAGGTGTATTGGCCATTGAGTTTTTTGATGTTCAAGGTACGTTATTAGTTAACGAAATAGCTCCTCGAGTGCATAACTCAGGACACTGGACACAGCAAGGTGCTCACTGCTCGCAATTTGAAAACCATATGCGTGCTGTTGCAGGGTTACCTTTGGGTAATACGCAAATTAAGCAACCTACTGCTATGATCAACGTCTTAGGGCAAAAAAAAATCCCAAATGAGGTTTTAAAAACAGCGGATGTAACCAGTCACTGGTATGGTAAAGGCGTTAAGCCTGGTCGTAAAATGGGGCATATTAATGTTTCGGGTGAGAGTTTACAGCAATTAGGTAACCGCCTAGCTGAACTTACATCATGCTTGCCAGAGCAGGATTACCCAGGCGTATTAGCTACTAGCAAATCGCTATTATAAGTTAAAAAATTAAGCGGTAAGTTGAATTCAATTTATCGCTTTACCTTCTAAAGGTTTCTTTTTAATGATCCACCCAAAGTTTCGTACTATTGTGTTCGCTTTTTTTATGGCACTTTTCATGTCAGGCTTTATGTCGTTTGTTATTTCAATTTTTAATGTAGGCATGGTCGAAAATATTGTAGCTATATGGCTTAAAGCCTGGTTATTTGCCTTTTGCATTGCCTTTCCTACAGTTATATTTGTTGCTCCCGTTGTCCATAAACTGACTAATAAACTTATTCGGCCTTAAAGTAGTGATTATCACTAAATTGCATAAGCCAACATTTATACTCTCACTCGCACTGTGTATGACTCCTTTTATTGGAGCAGGAAGTGCATTGGTTTTAGGCGCTATATTTGCTATTACCTTAGGCAACCCGTTTGCTGAGTTATCTCAAAAGGCAAGTAAAGTAATGCTCAAGCTTGCTGTTGTAGGCTTAGGCTTTGCTGTTGATTTTAATGAAGTAATTGAAGTAGGGCGCAGCTCATTAGTATTAACAATTGTTAGTATTACTGCCATAATCGGGCTTGGAGAAATTTTAACCCAAGTTTTTAAGCTTAATCGTAATACGGGCGTGTTAATTTCATTTGGTACCGCTATTTGTGGTGGCAGTGCCATAGCCGCTATGGCACCGGTTATAAAAGCTAGAGATCACGAAGTCGCTGTTGCCTTAGGGATTGTATTTTTACTCAATGGCATGGGATTATTGTTGTTTCCCGCAATTGGGCACTATTTTGAGTTAACCCAACAGCAATTTGGTTTGTGGGCCGCATTAGCCATTCATGATACTAGCAGCGTAGTGGGGGCATCGGCTACTTATGGTGCTGTGGCACTGAGTATTGCCACTACGGTAAAATTGACCCGTGCGATGTGGATCATTCCTTATACAGCGGTTGCGGGAGTGTTTATGCGCTCTGATGAAAAGGCAAGTATTCCTTTATTTATTGTGGGCTTTTTATTAGCCGCATTAATTAATACTTATATGCCGTCGTTTTCATCGACATGGGAGCTTATTAATAGTGCAGCCAAGCAATTATTAGTGGTTACACTGTTTTTAATTGGCAGTGGTTTGTCACTATCGGTTCTTAAGCAAGCAGGTATAAAGCCATTTTTGATGGCAATTACTTTGTGGGTTATAGTCAGCAGCACTATTTTATTATTAATTATAGATGGATTCATATAATGAAACGTAATCTGAGTATTACAGCAATCAGCAGTGTGTTATTTGCTGTTTTTTCTAGCAGCCCTGTATTGGCTGAATCGCTACGCGTAGCAACCTTCAATGTTAGTATGGATGCCACTAATTACATCGCAAAAAATGAACAAGTAAAAAGTGATGCATTGGTAAACGCACTGCGTTCAAACCACCAGCAAATTAAAAATATTGCTGAAATAATCCAGCGCGTCCGCCCAGATGTGGTACTACTCAATGAGTTTGACTACATTCCAAAAGAGCAAGGTATCGAGTATTTTAAAAGCCATTATTTAAATGTAAGGCAAAATAATCAAGCAGCAATTGATTACCCATACGTTTACATTGCCCCCGTTAATACCGGCTTAGCAACTGAGTTTGACTTGGACAATAACGGCAAAAAAACCGGTGTAATGGGTGATGCACAGGGCTTTGGTTTTTTTGAAGGCCATTACGCAATGGCGTTTTTATCTCGCTACCCGATTGATTTTGACAACATCAGAACCCTGCAAACCTTTAAGCACAAAGATTTACCTAATGTACAAATGCCGGTTGACCCAAAAACTAATACCAATTGGTATAACGATGAAGAGTGGAATACTTTACGTTTAAGCTCTAAATCTTTTTGGGATATACCCGTAAAAGTAAACGATAAAGTAGTCCATATGCTAGCGTCGCACCCAACACCACCTGTGTTTGATGGCGAAGAAGACAGAAACGGTATTCGTAACCATGATGAAATTAGGCTTATTGCCGATTACGTTAATAACGAAAGTTACCTTTATGATGATAATGGTAAAAAGGGTGGGCTTGCAGCAAAATCGCGATTTGTGATTTTAGGGGATCTAAATGCCGCACCTGAAGGTGATAAAAAGCGTACTAATACTACTGATCAAATACTTAAAAGCCCATTGATTAACGCCGGTTTTATTCCAACCAGTGAGGGCGCAAAAGAGCAATACCCGCAAGCTTATGCTAAAAACTATACCGCAAATTGGCAAGCACGCGTTGATTACGTACTCCCTTCAAACTATGGGTTAACCATTAAAGGTGGTGGTGTTTTTTGGCCGAAAAAACAAAGCGAATTATATCGTTTAATTAAAGATAGAAATGCATCAAGCGACCACCGATTAGTCTGGCTTGATTTAACGGTTGAATAAACGGGTTACTCACCCCGATATCAGCGTTGTTTATCTTAAATAATTGCAATTATAAAGGTGCTTCTGCTTAAATATGGTTAATTATAATAACCGTCAAGAAGCACTATGATTTTTAAATTCTCATCTTCTAAAACACTTGTTGCAATCGCTGTTGCATCAAGTGTTATGTTAGCGGGTTGTACAGCAACCGCTACAACTTCTACTGACTCATCTATTCAAACAAATACCACCGTTGCTAGTGTTGTTAACACGCCCGCAGATTTGGGCGATTCAAAAATTACCCTTGAACAAGCGATGGCTCACCCTGATTGGATTGGACGCCAACCGCAAAGCGCTTTTTGGAGTGCAGATTCAAGTACCATCATTTACGCGCGTAAGCAGCAAGGTAGTGAGCTAAGAGATTTATTCGCTCAAGCTGTAAACTCACAAACAGCAGAGCAAGTGGCATTAGAAAAATTACACAGTGTTGGTTCAAGTAAAGCTGTTTTTTCAAACGATAAATCACTTCAAGCTTATGTGTTTGAGGGTAATGTATTTATCAAAAACGTAAAATCAGGCGCAATTAAACAAATTACGCAAAGTTCTGCGACAGAGTCAAAACCACAATTTTTAAACGACGGTAACTTAGCGTATCGCCAGGGTAATATCTTTTTTAAAGTAGATTTAACCACAGGTTTAACTCGTGAAATTGCCAACTTAAAACTGGCTGATAAACCACAAGGCGTAAAAGAACCATCAACTTATATCGCCAAAGAGCAACATAAGCTGATTGATTACATTGCACTACAGCACAAAAATAAACAAGACAAGCATGCACGTAAAGAGCAAGTAAAAGCTAATAACAGCTCAATTGCTAATACCTATTATTATTTAGGCGATGGCAACACGGTTGATGAAGCCGAGCTTTCTCCAAACGGTGATGCATTAATTGTTGTAGTACAAGAAAAAAGTTCATGGCGTGGTGAAGGCGATATTATGCCTAATTACATTACTGATGATGCGACGATTGAGCCTAAAAAAGTTCGCCGTCGCGTAGCTGATTCTAAAGAGCAAACCTCAGAGCTTGTTTATATTAACCTTGCAGATCAAAGCCAAACCACATTAGGGTTTAACACCTTACCTGGTTTTGATGAAGATGTACTTGCTGAGGTTAAAAAAGAAAACTTCGCCCGTGAAGGTAAAACCTATCAATCTAAAAAACAACCTCGTGGTATAAACGTTATTTCAGATTGGGGTTGGAATCAATCACCGATCAGCTGGAACGATGATGGTAGCCAAGTAGCAATTATGCTTGAAGCATGGGATAACAAAGATCGTTGGTTAGCCACTGTAGATTTTGAAAATAACAAACTTGTGTCTCAACATCGATTACATGACGACGCATGGATTGCTTATGCGTTTAACGACTTTGGTTGGTTAAATGATTCCAATACTTTGTATTACTTATCAGAAGAGTCGGGCTATAGTCAACTTTATAAAAAGCCACTTGATGGTAAAGCCACTGCGCTTACCATGGGTAAATTTGAAGTATCTAATTTAACCCTTACTGATGACAATAGTGCTATTTACTATAAAGCGAATATTGAGCATCCAGGCCTTTATGAAATCTACCGCGTTAACCCACAAACAGGTGATAGCGAGCAAGTAACAGACTTAAACGGCATGACGGATTACACTTTAAGCCCTGATCAGTCTAAGTTATTATTAAAGCACTCTAAAATTACCATGCCGACTGAACTTTATGTGGCTGAGGCTAAAGCAAACACAACGGCAACTCGTTTAACTAACACGGTATCTGACGCGTTCTTAGCTAAAAAACTAACGGCGCCTAAAATTGTTGCTGTGCCTTCAAGCCATACAGATCAGCCAATATACGCCAAAGTTTATTACCCAGCGGATTACCAAGAAGGTGAAACAGGTAAAAACCGTAAAGCGGTTATTTTTAACCATGGTGCCGGCTACCTGCAAAATTCACACATGGGTTGGTCTGGTTACTTTCGCGAATTTATGTTCCATTCATTACTTGCCGATGAAGGTTATGTAGTGATGGATATGGATTACCGTGCTTCTAAAGGTTATGGCCGTGATTGGCGTACTGCTATTTACCGTCAAATGGGAACACCTGAAACACAAGATTTAGCAGATGGCGTAAAATGGATGGCTGAAAATGCCAACGTTGATACTCAAGCGGTTGGTACTTACGGTGGTTCATACGGCGGATTTATGACCTTTATGGCGTTATTTACCGCGCCAGATTTGTTTCAATCAGGTGCTGCGCTTCGCCCTGTGACTGATTGGGCACATTACAATACAGGCTATACAGCTAACATTTTGAATCACCCAGATGTTGACCCAATTGCATATGAACGTAGTTCACCTATTTACTATGCAGAAGGGCTTAAAAAGCATTTATTAATTAATGCGCCAATGGTTGATGATAATGTGTTCTTTCAAGATTCAGTGCGTTTAGTACAGCGTTTAATCGAGCTTGAGAAAGAAAACTTTGAAACAGCAATCTTCCCAGTAGAGCCGCATGGTTTTGTGCAGCCTTCGAGCTGGTTAGATGAATACCGTCGTATTTATAAGCTGTTTAAAGAAACACTATAAATAGCGGAAAATTAATAAAAAACGCCACAATGTGGCGTTTTTTTATTCTTTATTTTTGCTGATGAATTTAATAATTAAAGGAACGCCCAACAATGCGCCGCCAATCGCGCCAATTAAATGTGCATCAACAGCCACCGTTGAGTTGATCAATGCGCCTATATCAGCACTAGGGCCATTTATTTGTTCAGCGATTAGCTTTACCCACACACCAATAAACAACACATAACCCGATTTAAGTCCAACAGTGGCATCTTTTATGGCTCCCCAAATGATCACGCCATGCAAAACTGCACTAAGCCCTGTGTAAATTGTAATTGCGGGACAAAACCAAAAAACACCTAAGCCACACCACATTGCCAATGTGGCAATATTAAAACTATATCTGCTTAGGGATGTGTACTCACCATGCAATAACCAAATAAGCGCTATACCAGCGCAATTTAGCCCTAAGTGCGCCCAGTTGGCATGTACAAATTGGCTGGTAAATAAACGCCACACTTGGCCTTGTTCAATCAGTTGGCGATTAAATTCAAGTTCGTCGTTCATACCCAGCCATGCTAAGAGCGAACTTAATACAATTAAACATAAGGGAGGGAAAACATAGCGCGGCTGAAGAGGTAAATTAAGCATTTAGCGATCATTTTTATATTTATTTTTGCATATTGTGCCTGTTTAACTTTAAGATGCCAATTATCTTCCATGCAATTTAAGTTTATTAAGTGATTATGAATTTTAAGCTCAACTGTTTATTCGCACTGACCCTAAGTGCCTTGTCTTTTCCTTTGTTTGCACAAAACGCTAGCACAATTGAAACACGTGAACCTGAAGCGGCCACAGGTGTTGTACATAAGAAATTAGTGGCTGGCGATAAGTACATGGTAGCCGCCGCTAATCCGTATGCTTCACAAGCAGGTAAAGCCATATTAGCGCAAGGCGGCAGTGCGGTTGATGCCGCTATTGCCACCCAATTAGTACTTACATTAGTTGAGCCGCAATCATCAGGTATTGGCGGTGGTACCTTTATGATGTATTACAACAAAGCTAATAATAAACTCACCAGCTTTGATGGCCGTGAAACCGCGCCGAGTAATGCCGATGAAAACCTGTTTTTAAATAAACACGGCAACGCAGTAAAATGGATTGAAGCGGTTGTAGGTGGACGCTCTGTAGGCGTACCCGGTATTTTACATGCATTTGCCAGCGCCCATAAACAGTACGGTTCCTTACCTTGGGCTAGCTTATTTAAACCTGCGATTAAACTTGCTGAACAAGGGTTTGAAGTATCGCCTCGGTTACATGGTTTACTGGTTAGACAATTAAACCCAGGCGTAATGAGTATGCCGGTGATTAATGAGTATTTTTTTCCTAATGGCAAAGTAATTGAAGTCGGCAGTATTAAAAAAAATCAGCCATTAGCTAATTTATATAAAGACATTGCTTCAAAAGGGATAGATGCGTTTTACAAAGGCGATAATGCCAAAGCTATGGTAAAAGCAGTACAGCAGTCAAAAATTGCGCCTGGTAAATTATCTGAGCAAGATCTTGCTAATTACAGCAGTAAAGAGCGTGCACCCGTTTGTATAAAATACCGAGTTTATAATGTTTGCTCTATGGCGCCGCCTAGTAGTGGCGGTATCTCAGTACTACAAATTTTAGGCTTGCTTGAACACAAAAACATGGCAAATATTAAAGCCAACAGCGCCGAGGCAATTCATTACTTTAGCCAAGCCTCACGTATTGCCTTTGCCGATCGTAATAAATACATTGGCGACCCTGACTTTACCCAAGTACCTACCCAAGAATTATTAAATAAAGACTATATTGCCACCCGCGCAAAACTAATCACTGAAAAAGATCAAAAAGCACAGCCAGGCAATCCAGTGGATTACTTAAGCTATGCAAACGATGATTCTTTTGAGCTGCCGTCTACCTCACACGTATCGATTGTTGATAGCAACGGCAACGCCGTATCAATGACCAGCTCTATTGAAATGGCGTTTGGCTCAACAGTGATGGTAAATGGTTATATTTTAAATAATCAGTTGACTGATTTTTCACTTTCGCCACGTAAAAATGGCAAATTAGTGGCCAATAGGGTCGAAGCGCATAAACGCCCGCGTAGCTCAATGTCACCGGTGATGGTATTTAACCAAGATGGCAGCTTACGTTTAGTGGTGGGCTCTCCTGGTGGGAGTCGTATTATTGATTATGTAGCGCAAGTGGTTATTGGCGTTTTAGATTGGGATTTAAACGCCCAACAAGCCATTAATCTACCGCGTACTACTAATCGTAATGATTATACTAGCCTTGAAAAAGGCACTGAGCTTGAAGCGCTTGTACCTAAGCTTAAAAAGCGCGGCCATGACGTACGTGTCATTGACTTAAACTCAGGGCTGCATGCGGTAGAAGTTAAAAACAACCGCTTGTATGGCGCCGCCGATCCGCGCAGAGAAGGGATGGCGTTATCTGATTTAAGTAATAATAAAGCCTCATTTAAATTTTAAACCATGTATAATAAACAGCAGGTTTGCTGCCTGCTGTTTTAAATGTAACAGATTAATAGTTAATAACTATTTGGTTGAAAATAGCATGTTAACTAACGTAAAAAAATTAGCAAACCTAAACATAATTGGCACTGTTGTAACCATTAAACAAAGCACGCACATTATTTAATGCGCGTTTAACGTTTTAAACCCACATCAGGCAGCTAACATATTCACCAAATATGAGTGGCTTTATACTAAAGTAGCGCTTGTATTTGTACATTTTCAATGGTCTGACAAGCTTAAATGTCATTGCAATTTAGCCTTTAACAATGATAATGGCAGATCATTATTTAAGATTCAGTAAAGCTTGGAAATATGACTACAAATACCGATCCAAATTATCTTTATATTCCTTATTCTGGCCCAGGCCTAATTGAAACCCCATTATTGAATAAAGGAAGTGCATTTAGCCAAAAAGAGCGTGAAAACTTTAATCTTGCTGGTTTACTTCCACCTCGTTACGAAACAATAGAAGAGCAAGTTGAGCGTTGTTACCAACAGTACTCAAGTTTTAATGACAACTTAAATAAGCACATTTATTTACGTGCTATTCAAGACAATAACGAAACGCTTTACTACCGTTTGGTACGCGATCATATTGAAGAAATGATGCCTATTATTTACACCCCAACGGTGGGTGATGCCTGTGAGAAGTTTTCTGATATTTATCGCAGTGCACGTGGTTTGTTTATTTCTTATGAAGATCGCTTTCAAATTGACGATATTTTACGTAATGCCACTAAAGGTAAAGTTAAAGTTATCGTGGTTACCGATGGCGAACGTATTTTAGGCTTGGGCGACCAAGGTATTGGCGGTATGGGTATCCCAATCGGTAAGCTTTCTTTGTACACCGCCTGTGGTGGTATTAGCCCAGCGTACACATTACCGGTTATGCTTGATGTAGGTACCAATAACGAAAAACTATTAAACGACCCAATGTACATGGGTGCTCGACATAAGCGTATTGCGCAAGATGAGTACGATGAGTTTTTAGATTTATTCATTAAAGCGGTTAAGCGTCGTTGGCCAAGCGTGTTACTGCAATTTGAAGACTTTGCACAACCAAATGCTATGCCATTATTAAAGCGTTACCGTAATGAAATTTGTAGCTTTAATGATGACATTCAAGGTACTGCATCGGTTACTGTGGGGTCTTTATTAGCAGCTTGTCGTGTTAAAGGCGCTAAACTATCGACTCAAAAAGTTGTGTTTGTAGGCGCAGGATCTGCAGGCTGTGGTATTGCTGAACAAATTGTTAGCACTATGGTGGCCGAAGGTATCAGCGAAGCACAAGCTCGCAGCCAAGTATTTATGGTTGACCGTTTTGGTTTATTAACTGATGGCATGGAAGGCTTACGCGACTTCCAACAAATGTTAGCGCAACCAACGAGCTGCCTAGCCGATTGGACTTACAGCGGCGAATACGCGTCATTATTAGATGTAATGCACTGTGCAGAACCAGATATTTTAATTGGTGTATCAGGTCAACCGGGCTTATTCACTGAGCAAGTTATTCGCGCTATGCACGCAAACTGTGAAGCACCTATTATTTTCCCGTTAAGTAATCCATCTAAACAAGTAGAAGCTTACCCAGAAGATGTTATTAAATGGACTGATGGTAAAGCGATTGTAGCTACAGGTAGCCCATTTGAGCCTGTTGTTTATAACGGCGTTACTTACCCAATTCCTCAATGTAATAACAGCTACATTTTCCCAGGTATTGGCTTAGGTGTAATTGCTGCTAAAGCAACGCGTATTACCGATGCGATGCTAATAATGTCGAGTGAAATGTTGGCAGAGTCATCACCATTAGCTAATACGGGCAAAGGTAGCTTATTACCTGCGCTAACAGAAATTGAAACACTAAGTAAACGTATTGCATTTGCAGTCGCTAAAAAAGCAATTGAAGAGGGCGTTGCTCTTGAAATTTCAGATGATGCTCTGTGGGCAGCCATCGACAGAAACTACTGGTTACCGAAGTATCGTAACTACAAGCGTTGCAGCATTTAATGCTTCATTACTAAAAAACAGGCTTTTGCCTGTTTTTTTATGCTTGTTCATCTGCAATTAACCACATAAGGTGTTAACTAAGGCAATCAATTTAAAAGGATAGACCTATGAAAACACTTTCGATTTTAACGGCTGCTTTGCTAAGCACGTCAGCCTATGCAACTAATGCCCCTGAAGAGCCTCATATCTATGTAAAAGGTGAAGCATCGGTAACGACTATGCCAGATCATGTTTTATTAACAGTGGGTATTACGGAAATAGATAAAAACTTAATTGCCGCAAAAAAACAAACTGATACTACGATGGCCAGTGCAATTAGTTTAGTAAAAAAACTAGGCGTAGCTGATGCAGATATTAATGCTGGTCAAATCTCAATCTATCGTGATAATCAATATAATCGCGAAACAGGTAAGCAAGAGTTTACCGGGTTTAAAGTATCCAGAACGCTTACAATTAAACTCTCTGCGATTAATAAATACCCTGAGCTTTTACAAAGTTTAGTTAATAACGGTATTAATGAAATTAGACAGACGCAGTTTTTAGCGAGCAACTATGATGAGCTGCACAAAAAAGCACAAAAATTAGCTATTAAACAAGCTAAAGCAGCGGCAAAAGAGTTAACTGATGATTTTGATGTTGAATTGAAAGGCTTATATAGTGCGTCTTTAAGTCCGCTTGATATGCCATCAGTACCTTACATGCGCAGTGAAAAAGTAATGATGGCTGATGGTGCACCGAGTAACTATGTACCCGATGCATATCATGCTGGTGAAATTACAATAAGCGCATCAAGTTACGCAATTTATTATATTGATTAAGCGCTTATAGGTGGGTGGCGCTCAAATCGTGCCACCAACTGCTTTCCTTGTGACTCACTAATACGCACAATGGCATACAGCATATTACTAATCTCTTGACGATCGTATTCGTTAACTATGTGCTGATTAATATCATCAACAATGGCATTTAAATAATTAAACACACTGTTTCGTGCATCCACATTCTTATTAGCAATAAATAAAATATTTTTAAATGCTTCAATAACGTTAGTCATTACATAGGCATCGGCTTTTGCATAATTGCGTAAAGGGGTGAAGTTATCATGAAGTAGTTCATCAAAACTGGTTTCATGAAAGTACAACAATGGTTGCTCATCTTTTTCATAGCATGAATAATTTATTGCATTAATCTTTAGTCGTTCTATTAATAATATACTCAACATATCAATAGATTTAACGGCAGTACCCGGATCGTTTATTCCTGGGCTCATAGCTTTTACGGCAATTTCTGATATTTGTGTTAACCCATAGCGGTAATGGTCGCTAATGTATTCTTCTATATAAAAAATAAAGCAATCTAAAATTTTCTCAATCAACTCTTCGTTCTCAGATATGTCCTTATTACACTTTAAAAACGGGTAACCTTTAACTGTAAAATAACCTTGCTTAACCGTAATAAACAGCTCAATATTTTCATCTGCTAGTAGGGCACATAATTTATTAGAATGAACCCCTTTGTAGTAACCCTCGGTTGTACTGTTTATTGAATGCCAGCTTGAAAACTCGGGAAAGTTATCAACGGGGTTTTCGTCTTGCATGTTGATAATGTCTTGAATTTCTTTTTTTGTTTGCCTAAACAAGCCATTTAATACGTTATCTACTTGTATTGCTTTTGAAATAGAATGAATAAAAAATACAAATAACCCTAAAGATATTAACCCAAAAACAAGCGCAAACAACACGCCAAGAGCAGGAATAGCGGTATTACCATTATCGAGTTTGTTGATATTTATCAGCATTATTATTGAATAAATAATACTACCCAAATAAAAACCTAAAACCATTTGGTGTGATTTACGGGTAATGAGCCCAGGAACAACTCGAGGTGATAAGCTAGCACTGGCTGAATTTAATACCACCATCACCATAGAAAAGCTAAATACGGTTAACGAAATAATGCTGCCAGCGAGGGTGCTTAAAATGGTACGTGCGTTTTCTGCGCTATCAACTAATATAAATGAAATTAGTGATTTAAGTTTCTCAATAGGGGCTAAGTACTCGACTGACATCGTCAGCACAGCAAAAAATAAAAAAGCAACAGATAATAAAGAGGGATAAAACCCAATACTGTTAATTATTTCGCGGTAGCTATTGGTTATTTTTGTTCTTAAATACATATTATCCTTACTTATTACGATACCAATCTATAAATCACTCTAGCATATTTGATACTAAAGTAAGTGATTTTACAGCTTAAGTTATGTGTTATTATTGCTTAAAAATTTAATGGAAAAATACTGTGATTATATCGAGTTATGCGGCTTTACTGGCACTATATTATATTTACCTGAGTATTAATGTTGTAAAAATACGCAAGGCTGAAGGCATTTCACTTGGTAATGGGAGTCATCCTGAGCTTGAACGTGCAACTCGAGCTCATGGGAATTTTATTGAGTATGTACCAATTAGCCTAATTTTACTGTTCTTATTAGAGTATCAAGGCTTAGCAAGTCATTATATGCATGCACTTGGCGGTTTGCTATTTATAAGCCGTGCACTTCATGGCTCAGCTATTAGAACTAACAATTTGAAAGCACGTGTATTAAGTATGATGATGACATTTGCTATTCTTTTTGTAAGTTCCTTAATTTTATTGTTAAGTCGATAAATAAAGATGCGATTCGCTATTGTTTTTATAAGCTTATGTTTTGCCACTTCGTTGGTGTCATTTGTAAGGGCAATAGAAAATGACAATAGCAATCAAAGTATTGATGGTTTAAATTATGTTTATCCTAAAACGATGCGGGTTGGTGAAGATGAAATTCTTTATCCGTTGGTTTTATTGAGAACGGCCTTACAATACAGCGGCGCAAAATATACATTAAAAGCATCGAGTATTTCTATGCCTCAAAGCCGCTCATTAAAACAAATTATACATAATGATGAAGTCAACGTTGCATGGACCATGACTTCACAGCAGCGAGAAAAAGAGCTATTGCCCGTAAGAGTGCCTATTTTTAAAGGTTTATACGGGTGGCGTTTACTTGTCACGACACAGAATAAACAAAAACAATTATCAAGCTTAAAAAAAATTGATGACTTTAAAGGTATCCACTTTATTCAAGGTCACGACTGGCCAGATACTCAAGTTTTATTAGATAGTGGATTAACGGTATCAACATCAATTGAATACAGCTCATTATTTAATATGTTAATAAAAGGCAGAGGAGATGTATTTCCTCGATCGTTGCTTGAGGTTGAAACGGAGCTAAATACCTTTAAAGGTGATGCAAAACTTACAACTCTTCCTCAGTTAATACTGCAATACCCAAGTGCAATTTACTTCTTTTTTAGTAAAGATACGCCCGAGTTGGCCTATGCAGTTGAAAATGGCTTAGCGGTCATGCGTAAAAATGGCGAGTTTGACCGCTTATTTAATGCGTATCATCGCAGTGCCATTGAGCACGCAGATATTAAAAACAAGATTATTATTAGATTAGAAAACAAAAACTTACCCTTATTAACACCACTTGATAATACTTCACTTTGGTTTTCAGAAAAAGACATGTAAAACCCCATGGAACAAAAAATATTTATTATTGGCTTACCGCGAACCGGTACCACCAGTGTATGTAATGCATTTTTACATTTTGGTATACCAACTGCTCATACTGCATACACTACCGCCTGTTTTGATAATGCGGTCGCAATTGCAGACACCCCCATATTTAACGATTTTAAAGTATTAGATAAATACTATCCTGGCGCAAAATTTATATATTTAGAGCGAGAGCTTACTGCATGGATACCATCAATAAGACAGCTTTTACAGCGAATGCACACTAATTTAACCCGTGCAGATGGTGGCTTTAACATTCATTTAAAGCGCTGTTATTTAAATACATTTAAAGACTTTTCACTAGAGAATATAAATAACGACCAGTATTTAACTGATTGTTATAACGTACACATTAATAATGCTAAGGCTTATTTTAGTAATCGAGAACAAGATTTTTTAGCGATAGATATAGCTAAACCTAACAGTTTTAGTCAGCTTTGTGATTTTTTAAGTATTACCTCTGAGTTAAATGGCTTTGAAAAAATGAATATGGGGGGTAAGGTCACCGCGTGGAATGATATAAAACATCCATTAAAAATTGAATCGACAGCGAAAGGGCGGATAGATAAATTTTTACCTTATGAGAGACAAATTTAAACCGCGAGCAAAGATTTTTATTTTTAAATACGCTAAAATCCACGCATTATTTTATAAGTTGTATCCATATGTTTGAATTAAAATACCACACGCCATTTGAATGGACCGAAGTTGTTTTAGCCGACTTTGAAACTTTTTTACAAGACCACGCTGCTGCTGAAAAAAAAGCATCGGGCATGGCTATGTCTATGCTTTCACATTACCCTGATAAGCGTAAATTAGTTAAAGCAATGACTGACTTAGCCTTAGAAGAGTTAATTCATTTCAAGCAAGTGCTGAAATTACTCATTGAGCGTGATACTAATTTAGGTGATGATAAAAAAGACCCTTACATTAAACAAATTCGCGCACACTTTAGGCATGGACGCGATGGATTTTTAATGGATAGGCTCCTCGTTGGCGGTGTAATTGAGGCGAGGGGACACGAACGTTTTTCTTTAGTTGCCGAAGCCTTACCAGAAGGAAAAGAAAAAGATTTTTATGTTGCGATAGCCAAGTCTGAAGAAAAACATAAAAACCTATTTGTTGAACTTGCTTACGAATACTTTGATAAACAAGAAGTTGATGATCGTTTAGAAGAGTTATTAATAATAGAAGCAGAAATTTGTAAAAATATACCATTTACTGCTGCTCTACATTAATACCTAACCACGGCATGTTGACATCAAGTTAGCATGCCAATATAAGTACTTCCCTCTATTGTTATGAAAAATATTGTTTAATAACGCATAACTAGATCAACTTAACTGCACTTAGTTAACACTGCCTAACAATAAACAGCTATTATCATTTTAATGTATAGCTTGCTTTAAGGACGTGAACCGATGCAACCAATTAATCATATTGCCGTGCTTACCTCTGGAGGTGATGCTCCAGGGATGAACACCGCTTTATTTGCCATCGTAAAAACCGCTCAACAACAAGGCATAAAAGTGTCAGGAGTTCGAAAAGGATATGAGGGTTTAATTGATAATGATTTAGTGACACTTGATTGCAAAAACCTGCAACAAAGTATGCACTTGGGCGGTACCGTTTTAAAAACCGCACGTAGTGAAAGGTTTAGAACTAAGACAGGCAGACAGCAAGCTTTAGCTACAATTGAACATAATAATATTGATGCATTAATTGTCATAGGTGGCGATGGCTCTTTTAGAGGCTGTTTATGGTTATCACACATAACCAATATCCCTTATATTGGCATTCCCGGCACCATAGATAACGATATTGCAGGCACAGACTACACCTTAGGATTTGATACGGCAGTAAACACATCAATGCAATGTATTGATAATATTAGAGATACAGCAGAATCTCATAATAGGGTGTTTGTTATTGAAGTTATGGGGCGTGATTCCGGATATATTGGCACTTATGCCGGTTTAACCTCTGGTGCCGATTCAGTATTGATCCCTGAAAATGACAAAGATATCGATGATTTATTGCTAAAGATTAGCGATTATCATAGCGAACACGCATTTATCGTTGTGGTGTCTGAGGGCGATGAAAATGGTGTTGAATACGTATGTGAAAAAATAACTGCCGTAAATCCAAGCATTGATTTACGTGTAACTAAGCTAGGGCACTTACAGCGCGGCGGAAACCCATCGGCTGCGGATCGTATGTTGGCCATTAGACTGGGTGTACAATGTGTTAAGGCTTTATGTGCTGGAGAAAGCGCTAAAATGGTGGGTATTTTAAATAACACAGTTTCAAATACTCCTATGCAAGATGTTGTAAAACAACATGTTATAAATGAAGAGCTGCAAGGGCTGTTATCTGTATTTTGCCGCTAACGACTAATTAAATAGGAATAATGAACAATGCGAGATAATAAAAATTATAAAATGATAATTATTAAAGGTATTACAATAAGTTTTTTATTAGCCGGTTCAACAGTCGTACTAGCCAAAGATGATTGTGCAGATTTAACGGGATGTGCGAAAAAAGCCTGTGAAGTTAACCTCGAGTTATTAGCTTCAAAACGCCAAGGTAATTCACACAAAGTTGCAGGTCTTAGTAAAGCACTTAATAACATAAACGCATATTGTACCAATGATGGATTAAAAGCAGAGTTACAACAAAAAATAGATGATACAAATTCAGAAATTGAAGAATATAAAATCGATCTTAAAAAAGCTAAGCGCCAAGGTAAGCATGACAAAGTTGAAAAGTATCAGCAAAAGCTAAACGACGAAACTAAACAGCTTAAGCAATTAATTGATGAGCTAAATAGTTTGGTTGATTAAAATGTCGTTACAGAGTTTTTATATTTTATAAAGTAGAGCATTTTATTGAATATAAATATTATGCGATAAAAGGGCTAAAATACGTGTTTATAAGTGACGTAATTGCCGATAGTGTAAGCCGCCGCAGGAATTTAGAAAAAAAAACGCTAGACTTTAGAATAAGTAAATTATGTTAAATAGGGGGTATTTTGCTCTGTTTAAGATGATAGTTGAGAGTTGAATGATGTTTAAGGGGATATTTAAATGGATTATAAAATAAAAAGGATTTAAATGATGTTTAAACCCCTTTTAAAATATAAAAGTTGGTTTTAGTTAAGGCGTAATTACTCGTAACAATCTTTACTAGACTTCACCTACTTTCAATAAATATGCAGTTGCCTTTTTTAAATTGCATTAAGCGAATTTCATTTCTATTACTGATAAATAGCTATATAAAGATCCATTTGCCAAAAAACCGGTTGCTGTTATTTTATTATCTACAGCAGGTACATTTAAAAACTCAGCGACACCACAAGGCCTTAGAACCCCATCTAAAAACTTAGTCTCACCATTACAAACCCATTCCCCAACTCTATCACTGCCCGTTGAGGATCTATTTCCAGCTAGTATCAAGCTGGCTAAATCTGGCAGCTGCTGGCTAAAGCTGCCAATCTCAAGATAAAAACCATCAACTTCATCTACACCAATCCATGCGCACTTTTTCAGAACCTCGTCATTTAAATAACTAGATGAAGAATCTCCAGCGTTACCGGTGCCTGAATTTATACCCCTAGAGCCATGAACAACAACATATAGATCGGTTAGAAGTTCTCCAGTATCAGCGTCAACTAAGTTAGCCCCAATATGCCTGTAAGGAGCGCTATTTAAACCAAGAGGCAAAGGTGTAATGTTTTGTATTCTTGGCCAGCTTTCGCTTGTGGATGATGATGGCTGAACAACAACCCTGCGGCCTGATAAGCTTTTTCTAGTATCATAACCCATAAAGCGTGCGATATTGGCTGCACTGTACTGTCTATAAAGCCTATCACCACTTATTTCTGCAAGATGAACTCCATCACGCGAACTAAATAAATAATTAGACAATCCACCGAGCTTTTCATAATCCTGAACGTAAACTCCATCGCTTATTGATTGTGGGGCAAACTCAGTAACTATGGGCGTTAAAAAGCTGTCATTCCATTGAGATATTTCATAAAGCTCCGCTTCAGGTGTTTTATTAAAGTTAGAATATAAAGGAGTCCAACCGGCACTATTAGCTTGATTTAGAATAGACTCTACATCTGCTTTTAAAGAATTTTTAACCTCTTGGGTTTCTGTAGAGAACGCTTGCGTCAGACTGTTTGTTGGGGATTGCCCAAAAAACAAAACATTCTCTAGGGATGAGTTGTTATTTACTGCTTGAGGCATTAACGTGGCTGCTTGGTAGGGGGCGCTAGAACCGCTTCTAGTTTCTGCTATTAGATTAATATATGGCAATCCATGCTCTTGAAGAATATTCTGCATATCCGTAAGCGCTTCGACTGAATTGAAAGCTCTATCTGATGTAGATGAACCTAGAAAAACAATGTTATCAAATGATAATGTTGAATCAGCCCCAGCCTCAATAACACCATACCCCCTCATCGCTTTAAATGGCTGCCCACTAGTGGTGAAGTTATCTGCTGAAAAAATTACACCCGCGCCGACAGTGCCCGCATTGCCTATATCTATTTCTACAACATTGCCATTTACAGGTTTAACACCTGAGAATAAAACATTACGCACACCCTGAGATATTGCGGTTTCTTCAATCTTTAGGTACATTGAGTCAAGCCCTTCAGGTACGTTTTTCATTGTAATTTTTACTTTATTAGTCATTATTTATCTCCAGGTGCTATCTGCATCAAACCAAGCAGCGTTATTGTTGGGTTGGGGCTCTGGCTGTGCCTCAAGGCGCGCCATTAGTTCATTAAAATCGCTTTCCATTTGCTTTAATGTTTTTATGGTTGTTTGCGTTTCATCAATATTTCTAAACGTGACCTCGCCTAGCTTTGTTTGCCAATCTTGCATAGCTTGGGTGTTGTCGTTGACTAAAATATTTGCTTTTTTTAGTGCATCAACCGTGGCTTTAAAATCTACGGTGGTGGGCACCACAATGGCTGGCTGGCTTATTTGGTCGCTGTGTTTCCAAACTTTTACCAGCTCAATAACATGGTTGCCGCTTACGTCTAAAAAAGTACGGTTTATTTCGGCCAGCGGGTAGTTAGCTATTTGAATAAAATCACCTTGGCTTACGCTTTCAGGGCTTTCATTGCTATTAACAGTAACGAGCTTTGAGCCGTTATTTATGCTTACTTGATTGGCTGTATAGGTTGCCATGGTTAATCCTCTTTAGTATTTGCGGCTATTCACTAGCCGCAATTGATAAATATTGGCCAACTCTAGTAGTTGATACAAAACCGCTAACAGCCCCACGAACGCGGTATTTAACATATCCAGCACTGCGGGTTTCTGTAGTTGTGAATGTGGTACTTGAACTGGTTGTTGCTATATATGGGCTGTTAGATGCACCTGGTTCCCCCTCAAAAAATCCGTTACTACACCCATAGTTACCCGTAATGCTTTTCTGCTGAATAACAACCCATGAAGAACCCGTCCATCTCTCTAAGTACACTGTGCCACTAACGGGTGACATAACAGGACTACTAGGACAATAAACGGAGGCAGGGGCTCCGTCACGGGGGCCATACACCGAACGCCTATGCGAATAACTAACAGCAAAATGAATTAACCCACCATTACTGGTGAATTCAATCTCTTGTGACGGTGTACTAATGAGTTGTGAAGTAGAGGCGCTGGTTTCTAGTGAACCGGCTATAAAGGTACCGCGAGTAAATGAATTACCTTGTACGTCTTTCCATTCTTTCGCGTTTTCTTTTGTTAATGCATTCAGGTTGGGTAGGCCATTTACTAAAATTTTAGGCCCATACCAATACCATAAATTATCGGGGCCAAACCCGTTCACAAACTCCACTTTTAAAAAGTTGGTGCCTATCATGTCAATGCGCGGCGATTCGATACGGGTACCCGCACGTAATACGTTACCGTCCAAGGTATCCTCAATTAAGGCGCTGCCATGGATGTGTAGCGCATAGGATTGCCACGTTGAACCCGTATAGCGTTTAGTAGTTTGTACTTTAGGATCGCTTGCCTTAAATATTGTTACAACATCACCCGTTACCGGCACACCATTAGGTACAACATTATTGGCGGTGGTGTTAGACCAACCACCCGTTGCGGTACCAATATCATAACGCCCTGCGCCTCGGGTGCCAGGGTCTGTGGTTGTAAGGGTGCCCAGTAAGCTAAATACTGAGGGCTCGCCGCCGTCCATTACTTCTAAACGTGGGCGCGCAAATTTAGCCGTGTGGCTTTGGTTCGTTACGTAATAACGATAAGCACGGTGAGTTTGCACATTACGATTAGCAATACTTTTAAAATCCGTACCGACCAATACCCGTTTACCCGTTGCTGGGTCATATACCCCTGACAAACCCGAGATAGTGCCACTGGTTTTTTTAGAGGAATGCAATACGCCAACAACTAAATACCACTTATTTAATTGTGGTAAATCACCCGACCAAAAATAAGGGTTGGTACTCGTAGCACCGGCTAAAGTTAAGCAATCGTCACAACCTAAATACAAGCTATTAGCAATGCCAATTTCTTGTTTCATCCATACTGAAAAGCGATAGGTTTTTTCATGGTTAATTGGAATATTATTCATATTCCAACCACCATCACCGCTATTATCGCCCGCTTGTGCATACCATATTGATTCGACGGTACCTAATGGGCCTGTATCAGCAATAATGGTATTTTCATCATTCGACCCATTTTGAATAAACGGCCCTTGTGAGCCACGGCGACCAATTACCCAGTAGTCAGAATGGTTAGCAAGGTTGATGCTGCCGGAGTCTTGACCATCTTGACCATCATCACCTTTTAGCATTTCACCCATAGTGATGTTGGTACATTTATCTCCCTTGGCAACAAAGGAGCAATCAAAGCGGTAAGACCCCGATGGTGTGACGGTTGAGACATAAAAAGTTAAACCGTTTTTACGGTACTCCACTTTGTTACCCACACGAACAACCGACATAACGTCTGCGTCGCTCATAGTGGTTTTCATACCTCTACTTACACCGCTTTCATAAACGAGTACATCGTTAGTTTCGTTTCGGTATATTGCAAAATCTATTGACGTAAATGTAGGGCTTGCTCCAGAATCCTTAGATAACCCCATCATGAGGCGGTTTGCCGTGTTTATCATGTTGCAAGAGACAAAACAATCTCCTGAATACAACTCTAAACCATAACCACCGGAATCCCACCCAAGCCCGCCGGTGCAAACTATCTCAGTAGGAGTTACAGCCACATTGGCTGTGGGTTTTAAAGTAAAAGCGCCAGAGCCATCCTGTGCTTTAATGTCCTCTACGCTATTAACGGTATAACCATCACCTAGCTCCATTCGGCCTTTAAATACCTGAACAGGGTTAGCAGGGTCGGTATTATCAATGTATGACGTGGGTACAAAGGTATTGCCCACCATCACGCCTTGGCGAATTACATCGCCCACCAAGTCTAAGTTACCCACTTGGCCATCGTTATAACCCACCACGCCGACGGCGCGACCATTGCTGTCTAACTGCCAGCCGCCACGGGCAACTAACTGGCCATCTACCGTTTTAAATACTTGGCGTAGCTGCTTAATGCTGGCGCTATTGGCGCCGTCACTTATTTGCATGTTGGCAATAAATTCAGCCAATGGCCCATTAACCCACGACCCACCATCAGCCACACACTGCACGGCATCGTTACTGCTAGTGATGTTACCTTGGGCATCTAAACAGTAACCTACTGCAGTACGGGTGTACTCTTTCGCTGTGGCAATGGCTTGTTCTTTTGCGTTAGCGGTATCAGTGTTAATTTTAGAGGTTAGGTTTTGCTGTAACGTTGCGTAAGCTTGGTTTTGGCTTGCAAAGGTTTCGGCCACTTCGTCAAAGCTTGATACCGTATCGGCAACAAAGGATTCAAACTCTTGATCGCGAATAGTGTTTGCTTGGTCAATAGTGGCAATGGCCGTAGTTACATCGCTAAAGCGGGCGGTTACATTGTCAAACGTTGCTTGGTAGCGTTCGTCGCGCGCTACAGTTGCTTGCTGTTCGTTTACAAAAGCTGTGTTTAATGCCTGTATTTGTGATTGGTTTTGGCCTAGCAGGGCACTTAGCTCTAGTGACTCTTGGGCAACGGCTTCAATGTCGGTGGCATTGGCTTTTAAGTTACGTTGTGCAACGGCTAACTTTACGCCTTGCTGTGCAAGTTCATTACCTTGAATGAGCTGGTTAGCGGCGGCAATCACATCATTTAAGTTTGCGTTTTTAAGCTCTAGCTCAAGCCCACGCACTTGCACTATGTTATCGCTGATAGTACCGCTAATGGCGTCTAAGTTTTGCTCAACGTTTGAAAACTTAGCATCTACGCTGCCCTCGGCGGCATTAAACGCGGTAATTTGCGTTTTAATATATGCCTCAGCCCCATTTATAAACTGCTGCGCTGCGTTTGCTTTTTCAAGGGTGTCATTATCGGTTAGCTGTTGAAGTGTCGCGCTTACTTGATACGTACTGTTAAATGTGTCGAGTATTTGGTTTACATTTGACTCTGTTTGATAACCAAATTCATCAACCCATTTAGTTGTTGCATACTGCGCCATTACCCCCGTGGCGGCGTCTATGTCGTTTTCTAGCATGGTGGCGCGGGCAGTTATATCATTGAGCGCTAAATCGTTTACACCACGTTTGCCTATTTCAATAAAATCAACATCAACATGGCCTAAGTCAAATTTTAAGCCCGCAACTTCACCGGTGTACGCATCTTCGGTGCTTAGGTCGATGTTTCGTGTTTCCCAGTTTTCTGTTTCTGGCTCTAGCACGTTTACTAATAGCTGTGATTCGCCTAGGTAAATATTACCTAACCACGGTGTATTAGCGTGCTTTCTAAAGCGAATGCGTAGCATGGGGTTTTCATCAGCAATAAAGCTGATGGCAGGCGTGTAAGCCGTGGTATTAAGTGTTACATAGCCAAGTGCGCTGTAGGTTACATCGCCAGCAAAGCCCTCAGTTGAGGTGTTGAAGTGCCAGCTATACGCGGGGGTTAATGCTTCAATGGCACCGGCTATTTCGGTGCGCATTTCTGTAAATGTGGCGCGCTGGTTTATTTTTCCTGCTTGTACTTCAAGCTCCCCCTCGGCTTGTGCTAAACGGGTATCGCTTTGTGTTATGCGGTTAGCTTGCAGGGCTATACTGGTGTTTACGCCGTCAATTAATAAGTTAGCTTCGTTAAATGCTTCATCGGTGTATGAAAACGCACGGTTAACGATTAAACCGTTTTCAGGGTCAAAGTATGCCACGGCATCAATTAAGCGCTCGCTGCCTAACTGGCGGCGTTCATATTCTTGGCGCCAGTTGGTGTAATTTGCTGATAAATCGAGTACGCCTTTTTCAATGTCTTGTCGATGGCGCTTTTCAAGGTTTAAATCACTAACGGTTTGTTCAAGTACATCGGGCAGATTGTTTTCAGTGCCAGGCCGCAAGCGATCAACTTGCTGATTCATATCCTCAATTAAAGTTTGTGCATCGGGGCTTAGCTGGGTTAATTCAACATTATTAATGTACTTGGTTAAATCAACGGTGGTCGTAGTGGCTGTTACATTAACCCAGTCACTTGCGCCCAGGTGATTAACACTGCGTACTCTAAATTTATATTCAGTTTCACTTTTTAAACCAATACGGTTATAAATCTGTGCCAACACACGTTCGCCGCTTTGCGGTTGTTCAGCTGTCCCCAAAAACTCCCATTCAAACGCGGTGCCAATGCCTGCTGCGGCAATATTAGCGGTTAATGTAATTTGGTTATAATCAACTGTTACATACACAGTCGGCAAGGTAGGGGTCAGCACACTAAATTGCACAGCAACAAGCTGTGAGCGCTGGCCAAATATGTTTTTAGCGCTAATGCGCGCGGTGTATTCTCCCAGCTGCAAATTAGGGATTGTTACTTGGGTGTATGTTACCGATGTTTTAAATACCGACTCGTTAGCAGCAGTATTAATAAACTCAACATCGTATTCATTCACTGCAAGCGGAGTAGGGTGATTCCACTTTATAATACCGTTAGCATCACCATCCACTGTTACCCGTACATCAAAAACAGGCTGTGGTTTGCCCACTAAATAGTCACTGTTTGGTGTTAAATCCTGCGCACCAGGTATTATGTTATCAGCCCATAAATCGGGGCCGTCTTCAACACACATTAAGGTCACGCCACCATCTAATCTAAAGCGGCGCTCTGTTACACGGTAAACCTTATTATTAATCGATTCGCCAGGTAAGTTTAAGTACACAGTACGGCCAACAGCTGCAGCCAAGCCTTTGTGTTTGAGGGGTAACTCTATTTCGCCTAAACGTGTTTGTTCTAAATGTATTGTCGCCAGGCGTTGTGCTGTAGTACTACTGCGCACAAAGGGGAGTGATATAGACTTTTCTAATATTTGATTATCAATAGCCTGATACCCCGCAGACACAACAGGCGGCGCGTCAGTACGGTCGTAGTTTTGTTCGGGGTCTGTAAACGTAGCACGCACAACATTAGCGCGCTCTCGTAAATCAGCATGCCATTTAATTTTAATATTACCGTGAACATCATCAGCATTTATGGTGTAGGTCGGTTCGCCATACCAGGCGCCAACACGTACATACCACTGGCCCATTTGCCTAAATATTTTACCCGCAAAACACGCTTCTAGCTGACCTAACACTTCAAGTGGCTTTGAGCTAAATGTAAAGCTACCATTGGTTGTGTAGCGCGGCTCGGTGGTAACAACGCCCTCAACGTCGGTAAATTCGGCATCTTCATCACACACGTTAATGGCAGCAATCCACCACTGTAACGGTAAACGTTCAAAAGGAACCTCATGGGCTCCATAAAAACGCACATAGTGCAGGGCGCACAGTACGGCGTTTTGGCTCCAAAGCCAGGTACCTTCATCGTCAGGGTTTTGGGCTGTATCTCGTGGGTCCCATACACGGGTACCCCGTATTAAAAAGCCCATATCGTTTATGCCATCTTCAAACACTTCACGATTATTTTCCATTTCAATAAAAACATAGCTTTGGCCAAAGCCAACATGTTTACTCGTCCATCCCGCCATTTTAGCCACCGCTTTTGCGTTAGCTGTGGTTTGGCGGCCATCGCTTAAAGAGTAATCCCAACTTTCTCGTGGGTAATCAGTGAGCTTTTTATCAGCAATGTAAATTTCTTCAAGGGCATCAATAGGGGCGCCATTAATCAATACAATTAACTGCATCCATTTTTTACCGCCTTTTTCAACTTCCGCTTGGTGGGCAATAACACCGCCAACGCGGTCACGACCAAATGTAATACGGCGGGGTTGGTCTATGCCTTTTTGTAAGCCTTGGCCAAGCGTGGCTAAATCTTTTTCAGGCACATCAGGCGATAGTGAGTCCCAAAGCGCACCCAGCCCTGTTACTTCAAATATGCTGTCTACAACATTTACAACCGTATCAACTACCTTAGACATTTCGCGGCTCCAATGGGTAAACCGCTTTTACTGTGTCCATTGGTAACGTCACTAAGCCATTTTCGCCAACACATACCACCGCATTAACGGTTACAATCCCGCCTACATATTCGTCTTTAAACTCAACTAAAGCCAAGTCACCACGTCGAGCATAGTTAATAGGTATAGCGGGGTTTAAACGGTCTTTAAACACGCTTTCAACATCGTTTAAACCACGTTTAAACAGTTGTTTAAATGCACCACTTTTAGTGCGGTATTTACCCCTAAAATCATCAGCCACATCGTTACCGGTTGCAAATAGCACCCAATCGGCTACCAATAAGCAGCAATCGTTTTTACCCCATTTAAAGGGTTCACAGTTGCGGCGGTTTATAAAAGCAGCAAGTTTAGCGCTGGCGTTCATAGCGGTTGCCTCCTATGTATTTACCAGGTTGTGTATCAGGAAGGTTTTGTTTGTTGGTCGTGGCTTGCTCACTAAAAAACACATCGCCCGGGTAAAGGGCTTTTTGGGTCGCATCATTCCAACGCTGGTGTAGCCGTGCGTCTTTCCAGCGCTCACTTTCACCTGCAACACTAAGCTGCACTTGCGATACATCGCCGCGCTCTACATCACATGCCACAATGTAGCCGCTTTCAAGTAACTGGCTTTGGCTAACACGGTAATGTTCATCAACAGTAACAAGGTAAATCTCGCAGCCCTGGCTTATCGGGTCGTTCTCGGCCACTTCGGCTAAAATTGCTTGGTCTTGAGTGTGTAGGGTTAAACGTATGCGGGCGCTGTCGTTGTTATCATTAGCGGGTATTTCACTCACAGTGCCAAGCATACCCACGCCGTGCCAAGTTAAGTTAGCAAAGCGTCGCTCGCCTACACCTGTGTGCAGCAATACATCGCCACTTTTAAGCGCGAGTCGCACAAAAAAACGAGCACGGCCACTGGTCGCCAAATCCGCAAGTAACCCTGAGTTTAAGCTCTCCATTAAAACGCCTCACGCCCTTTAATTTTCCAGCTGGTAACTATGCCGTTTTTATACTGCGCACTAGCAAGCCCTTGCTTATTATCAGCAAGTCGAAACAACCCAGCTGGTTGCTTAAATGTAATAAGGGTATTTTCTGCAGGTATTTTTCGTACAGGAGACTCAAAAATAGCCGTCGCTTGGCCAACTGAGTCACTTACCAGGTCAGCCGTTAATATTTTAAGTTCAGTGTTTTGGCCAACGCCAACTTGCATACGTTCGCCGGCAACCAGTAAGGTTTGGTTAGCGGGTAGCGCATATAAATTTAAAATATTACCGTCTTGGTTTGCACCACGCACATAGCCCGTAAAGTCTTTATCTAGCTGCTCACGGCGGTAATCGATTAACGTAAACGTGCCCACTTGCCCGCGTAGGCTGGCAATAAAGCCATCAAGGGCGAGGGCATCGCGCTCTGGCACATTGGCAAGTTCAATTTCAAATTCCCAGTAAGCACCTTCAAGGTCATAAACCTCAGTGGCGTTATTGGCTTTGTTTAAATGAGTTTGGCTATTGGGCACTAACGTAAAGTTAGAAATCTTAGGCCGTTTGGGTAAGGGGAGTGGTTGCATCGTTACCAAGTTTCATAATAAAACACTGGTAACGAGTATAAAATTTAAGGGGTAAGCTTTCGGCTGGAAAGGGGTTTACATAGTTATAGTAGTTTACGAGCTTTTAATTCAAGTAGCACTTCATCAGAAAGTGCATCAATCCAATAAACGTCTTTAAGCTGCCTACATATTAAACCAGCAATCACTGCAAAAACAAGCTCAGCCTCAATTTCTTCGCCCTTATTGGGTTGCTTGTATAGATGAAATGATATTTCAACAAACATTAACCATGTAAATATTGTTAACTTATTAAAAATAGAGATTTCTAATATAGACTTATATCTGTTGCCTTCTATGTTGCTCAATAGTAAAGCTATCGTTTTTATTTTTTCTATATAGACATTTGTACCTTCAAAAATTAACCTTTTAAAACTTAAGGAAAGCTCATCATTTTCCAGCGGTTTTGATCTCATCTCAAAAAAGTAGGCTTGTAAAAAAGTCTCAAATGGCATATCTGATTCTTTTATACTTCTGAAATCAAAATTATCATCTGTAATGATACTCCATTTTCTTTCATCATGTTTTAATTTACACTTTTTATCATTTAACTTTTTAATTTGATCAATAACTTGGAATAGCGTTTCTTTGAATACACTATAACTTTGTGTATCAGATTGCTCTTTTAAAACAATCCTTGTCTCTATGAGTTCTAATTTTTGAACTTCTAAAGCTTCTTTTGAATCCTTCCAAGTTCTATACAGCAGGAGTATAGATACGAATAATAGGATAGGGGAAAAAACATTACTGAAATATGTAGCAGTTGCGACCCATCTTTCAATAGGGGTATTTAAATTAAAATTAAATATACTGAAGAACTCAAAAACAAAAATACTACAACCAAATATTGCTATAAAGATAAAATATATTACGGGGTTTTTAATTAACTGTTTCAAAATTTTGTTTGTTGTTTTTTTAAGATTATTACTCACAAACATTCCCTTGCTTTTTAAAACTCCTTTTTACACCAATCTCAAGCACTTAACAACTAAGCAGCACCACGTACTGCACGAATAATTGCACCATTACTTTGTATATTAGCCACTACAACACCCACCACCTGGCGGGCTATGTCTTGGCCAACCGCTTGCGATGTTTGCTCATTAGCACCACCTTGCACGGTAATTTGGTTGGTTATATGTATATTTACACCACCAGAGCCGCCACCATCATTAGCCGCACCACCTGCGTTGTAACGCCGTGCCATTTGGCTAATTTCAGTATTTTGTTTAGGGCTTAATACACGCTCGCCACGTTGTAATACATAGGTAGATTCATTCGGCACATAATCTAAGCCACCGTGGGCAATACCCGCTGGCTGTTGGGCTTTTATTTGGCGAACTTGTTGTAAACCCATCATAACCGCTGCCGCAGCTGCAACACCACCCAGTACTGGGCCAACAATAGGAATAGGAGCCAAAGACGTATAAGCCGCTGTTGCACCTTGGTAGGTATTTATAACAGCTTGCGCAATTGCAAACGCTTTATAGGCTTTAAATGCTGTTTTACTTTGTCCAGCCATTGCTTTAAAAGTAGTGGCACCCAAGCCAACAATGGCGTTAGATTTTTCAGCTTCTGTTTTTTTCTCAAAGTTAGCAAACGCTAAAATGTTGCTTTGTAAAGCACCTGTGTGGCGTGTTTTAATTTGCATCAACCGTTCTTGGTGTGCGGCTTCACTCGCTTCACGTTGGCTATGGTAGCCATTTGCAGCATTAAGTTCAGATTGGCGCTCTAACTCACGAATTTGGTTATCTGCGTTATATTTAAGCTCGCCACTTTCATCATTGGCCGCTAAACCTAATTGTGAGCGTCGCTTGGCATCAACCCGTGCTTGTTGGCGTGCTTGTTCTACACTTAGTTCGTTATTATAAGCGGCAAGTGCTTCACGTCCAGCAAAGCCTTTAACGGTAGCAATACGGTTTTCTAAATCACGCTGTAAATCGTTTTTACGTTTTTCTTCAGCTTGATTTTGTATACGTGTTTTTTCGGTTTCACGTTTTAGTGTAATTGCTTTTAGGTCTTCACCGTATTTAACATCAAGTTGTTTTAAAATGGCGTCGTATTTAACTTTGTTAGCCGTATCGTTCTCACGAGCAACAATGACCATTTGCTTACGTTTTTCGTAGCTGTCTTTTAAGCGGGCTTCTTCGCCCATTAGGCTTACTTCTAAACGCTTAATGTTATCGGGCAGGGCGCTTGAGCTAACAGGGGCAGGCTTAGGCTTTTCTGTTTCTTTAATGGCAAGCACTTGTTGTAGCGCCACAATTTCATTTTTTAAATCAGTAACGCGCTGTTGTGCAGCTTCAACGTCAGAAAACTTGCCTTTTAAAAACGGGTTATTAAAACGTTCCCTTGCTTCATCGGCCATTTGAATCGCATTTTTAATGCGGCCCTGTGCCATTAACAACAAACCTTGTGCCTGGCTACTTGTTAAATTGGCATACGGGTTTAGGTCTTTACTGGCTTCTTTTAGTTTATTAACTGAGTCGGTAGCGTCATCGCCCTGGCTTGCAAAATAAGCAAGGCCAAGCCCAGCCGTTACCAGTAATCCGACGGGTCCACCTAACAAGCCCATTACTGTGCTAAGGCCACGTGCGGCTAACGTTGCACGCCCAGCGGCAGCAGTATAAATGTTGGTAGCGGTAGTGGCCGCAGCTTGTGTTGCTGTATAGCGCGTATTAGCAGCAGCCAAGCGGGAAACAGCTGCAGTACGTAAGTTGGTGGTATTAGCCACAGCCAATGTATGCTGTGCATATGCTTTCATTTGTGCAGCGCGTTGTAGCTCTAAAGCTGCATTAGCTTGGTTTTGTTTTGCAAGGGCTGCATCCGCAATTAATGCGCGGTTCTTGGCAGCAACGCTAGTAACATAACCCGAAGCACTGGCACTTAATCCTGCAACTAAATGGCCTGTAAGTACCGTAGCTAATGCACCGGTTGCCACCACTAAATTATTCACAGCCTCTTCGTTTTCACGTAAATACGCCATGGTATCGGTAATTGAGTCAACCACGCTGGTAACAGCAAAGTTTACTGGTTCTTCGTATTTGCGTATTAAGCGTTGGTACTCGTTACCCATTTCAGCAAAGCTGGCGTTTATTTTACCCTCAGTGGCCTCGGCCGCACCGGCATAATCGTTAAGCGCTTTGATCAGATAGTTTTTAAACATCTGGCTGGTTACTTGGCCATCGTTCACCATTTGCCTAAAACCGCCGGCGGCTTTACCCGCTGCTTTATCGAGTTTTTGTAAAAGCCCTGGCATAGGCTCGGTTACTTGGTTTAGCTCTTCTGCACGTAAAACGCCGGCAGTCATCCCTTGGGTCATACCAAACAAACTCTGCCCAAGCTGCACATTGCTTGCACCTGTTTTAGCAGCGGCGTTAGCCATGCCCTCTAAAATCGCTTTACCTTGGGTTTGAGTAACAACGCCAACCTCTTGCAGGGTTAAAATTTTACTGTAAGAGTCGGCAAGGGTGGTGTAACCGGTATTTAAGCGATCAGATGTAGCAAATAAATACTCTTGTACTTTGGCATAGTTTTCAGCTGAGCCCGTTAATCCCTTTAACCTGGTATCTAGCAATTGTGCAGCACCTGTGTCACGCACAAACATAGTCGCGGTACCAATACCCACTAAAGTCGTGAGGGTTGCGCCTATTTGTGCATAGGCGCTATTCATTAACCCGAGTTGACGGGTCATAGCGCCTTGCTGTTGCATAATGCGGGCTTGGCTTGCGCCTAATTGCTGGTTAGCCGCAACCTGGCGCTGTACTGCTTGGGGTATGCGGTTTAGTTCGTTTACGTTTTGGCGCGCACCGGTGGTAACTGCTTTACCGTCATAGGATAAGCGTAACGCCAAATTCAAGTTGTTGCTCATCGGGTCGCCTTATTAGTCCAATTATGGTGCGCTCTAGGGTTTGCAGTTTTGCAAAATCGTCGGTGTTAAGGGTTATATTTGCATAGCGCCAGGCTATATCAGCCCTGGCATAGTCAAGGGCAATTTCTACCCCGTCGTTATCCCGTTGCCACTGGCTACTGGCAGTGGTTAATGCAATTACAGCCGTATGGTTCTGGGGCAATACAAACAATGTTTCCTCATCGTGTGGCACAACCTGTTTAGGTGCGCCAAAATGGGCTTCGTCGTCATCAAGAGTTTTACTGTCTGCTGCTAGGTCGCCCAAAAACCACCTAGCAACATCGGCTAGTTTTTTTCAGTGATACGGTACTGAGCGTTAATACACTCAACACTTAAGCGGGCAGTTAGTCCACTATAAACAAGCAGCTCTTCAAGGGTACTTTTATCAAATGGCACCTCTTTACCGTCATCAATAAAGTCATCCCAACCCACTAACAGCTCGCGTACTATTTCGCCATCAGTCGTGCCTTGTGTTTCAGTCAGTGTTTTAAGCTCGTTTTCAGGTACCAGTTTAATTTTTGCCGTAAACTTAAAAGGTAGCCCACCAAATTCAAAATTAAGCGTGGCGCTTATAACCGCATTTTTTAACGCGTTTAATAGTTTTAATTTCATTTTTGCTGTCCTAATTTGTTATTTATGAATAACTAACTTACTCAAACACTATCGTTAGTTCGTCATAGCCTGCACCACTGGGCACTAGCTTGCCGTCAAACTCATAACCAGTTAATTCTGAGTCCAGGCTGGTGTACTTAGGCCACGGCATTTGGTAACGGCCAATAATCGTTACTTTTTTACCTGTGGCTGTGCCATGGGTAAACTCAAACATTTGCACTTTAGCAACGTCATCAAACGGGTTAAAGGTGGCCAGTTCTTCAGCTGTTAGCGTAAAATTAGCGCTGCTTTCATGACCGGTTATCATTATTTCTTCGTGGTTAATGGCGCGGTCAAACACCACGTTATTACCTAAATCAATGGTAATTTTGTGCAGCGTACGTTTAATATCATTAAGCTTAAAATCACTGCTATTACTTACGCCAAGTACTTCAGGGCGTACCCAACGATCCCAATCAACCGCAGGGGCGGCAGTACTTGCAACCGGCGCACTAAACAAGCCTTTAAACTGCCAGTTAAGCATGGGCTTACCTTTTTCAAGCGCAAAGCTCACGTTGCCTTTCATTTCGCTAATGTTGTGGGTATTTTTACCAAAGCGTACTAAACATGTAACTGCAACAGCGGCCCCTTTTGTAAAGGTAACGCTTGTTGCATCCGCAACTTGCACCATGCCGCAAGCAAGTAGCAGCGGGGCAAAGGCAGGTTCGTTACCAGCTGTGCCGCTCATGGCAAGTGGGGTTTTAAAGTTAAGGCTTATATGCTCACCATAAAAGGTTTCCATACTGGCACCGCTGTAGCTGGTTTCTAGCTCGTCTTTTTCACTTTCGCTTTCAAGCGATAATTCAACGTCACTGGCATAAATGGCATGCAGGCCCGTTAAGGTTGTGCCCAGGGCATCGGCTAAAATGAGTTTGTCTTTAAATCGCCAGCTACTCATGATTTATTCTCCACTTTAATTAGCTCACCGCTTTTTAAGTTAAAAGCGCCGGCTATTTCATCTCTGTTACCTTTTGCTTTAGCTAAAGCCTGGTTAATGTTTTGGGCAATCGTCATCGCGCGGGACATTTTAGGCTTTATGTTCACGTCAGCCTGTTGTTCAGCGGGTTTACTCGATTGCGGCTCGGTCTGTTTGCTCATGGCATCACCTTCACAGTTACGGTATGTAGGCCAGTTACACTAAACTGGCACTGGTAAATTAAGTTATTAGTTTGCTTGCTAAGCTCAATTGTGCGGCCCTTATCAAGCTTTATAGGGTTCCAACCTGCGAACTGGCAACCTGCTACAGCAGCTTTAACATCACTGCGTAATTGCTTTATTTGCATATCGCTGTGGGCATTACCTGCAGAGCAGGGGATCACAATCATCACTGCAAACACATCTTTAATTTGGTATTCGTCAAGGCCGTGTACTTCATTAGTGTTGGTGTTGTCATCGGCCAGCGGCAATACAAACAACTGGGCACTGTGTACAGCATGCTCGCGCACATGGTTAAAGTCGCTAGCAAACCCTACTGTTGCATTAATCACTGTGTTACTTAGCAGGGTTTCTATGTTGTTTAAATCAAAGTTAAATGCCATTTAAATGCTCTTTAAATTAACCAATCAGTAATAATGTCGTTAATCTCAGTTTCTTGCACAGCAGCTATACCAATAATTGGCCGTGCGGGTAACTTAACGTTTTTATTGCGGCCCGTTTCACCACCAAAGTGATGTATTGCTGAGTACTTTTCACCTAAGCCATGCTCAAGCGTATTACCGTTTACGTTGTGCGTAACAGAGCCTGCAAGGTTGCGCTCATCGGTTAGTGTTAAACCGCCACGGTCTTTTGCTGCTTGCGATTGCTCCCATTTACGGCCTTCGGGTGTTACTTCACGTAAAAATCGGGTTGTAACGTCCATGTCTAAAAATGCACCAATATCATCCAATACATCAGCGGGTTCACCACTTGTATTTGCAATTTGGGTTAAGCGCGGCAGGGCATTACCCGTTATGTGTATAAATACACCCGCCAATTTAATAACCTGGCCAATTAAATTGAGAGCCTGCAGGTTTAGTTCGCATCCCAGTTCTTACGCCTGCAGGCGCATCTTCCTTAATTTGGATCACACCTTTACTAACCTTATCGAGCATTGCCATGGCGTTACTTTTTAGGGTTTTAAGGTTTTCGTCAGCAATGTTAGGGGCTAACTCACAATGCATTAAATCGTTAGCTATGCCTGGCAATACCGAGTTGTTTATATCGTCTTGGTTTAATGCAAACCGTGCTACATAGCCTGCTATAACCGCATTTACATTTTTTTGTGCTTGTACATACCAGGCATTAATTTGCTCTTGCAACTCGTTGTACGTTTCGCTTAAAAGCGCTGCTTCAACATCGTCGCGCGTTGGGCGGCTTCCAACCGCAGCAAACTTAGCAGTCGCAAATTGCAACAGCGTATTAATGCCAACTTTATCTATAACTGCTTGTTCTGTCGTAAACATGGGCACCTCAGTTAGTAAAAAAAGGCCCCGAGCAAGTCGGTACTGGGGCCTTTACACAGGGAACAACAATAATTAATTATGCTGGCGTCAGCACGTTGGTCAGCAAAATACCGCAGTCTTTTGCAATAATTTGCTCTTGCACCGATTCGCCTACCATAATTTCAACCCCACCATTTATGCCCGCAGCTACGTCACGGTTGCCCGATGTACGCGAGCCATAACGTGCAGTGAGTGCAAAGGTCATGCGGTTGTTGTTAAACGACGCTAGCGGGTCGTGATACGTAAACGACAGGGTATCTTGCCAAACCTTTTGTAAGTTAACGGCTTGGCCTTTTTTAGCCGTGTTTAGGCGCGCTTGGCCAACGGTTATATGCTCAAGCTCTAGCACTTCTTTAATGTAGCTCCACGGCACTAAGCCCTGGTCGCCACTAGTGCCATTAAACGCTTTAAGTAACTTAGGGTGTGTACGCAATTTAGTTGCCACGCTTTGCGATACTGTCATTGCATTAGGGCGCATAAGTGGCGCATCTAGCATTTCTAAAAAAAACGGTAAAATATCAAGTGCAGGGTCATCTAAACGCTTGTGGCCTGCTGCAGCTAACGATTGAGTATTGCCAAAGTTAGCCGCTTTGTTATACATAGTTGCCACACGTATTTCACGGTTAAGCAAAACTAAGTCAGTTAAGCTTTCAGCGGCATGGGTTCGCGGGTTGTAGTTTGCTGGCGCATTGGTTACATCATCATTCGGCACCACATCAGACAAACCATGATCAACCACTGAACCGGTTTTCTCTTCAACACTAAACTCAACTTGATTCGGCGATGACTTACGGCCAATTTTATCGTCTACAACGGTAAACTTTTCGCCTTTTTTATATTCGGTCCACTTATAGTTACGTAAACCAACGGGCGAATAAGGGGCAAGCGTGTCTGCAACTAACGCTCTATTACGATAAGCAATGGCTATGGCCGTTTGCTCAACATCGGGGGTAAATGGCATACCATTACTCATGGCAAATCCTCACTATTAATAATTAAGTTAACCCAAGCGCCTTAAGCGCTTGGAATTGTTGCTACTACATGCGGGTTTAAAAACACGTCGCCAATCACTCCAGCTTCGCCGTCTTCCATTACCCAACCTGCAACGTATACTTCGGTTTGGCCCACAAAGTTAGCAGGGTCAAACTCAACGGCTTTACCTTCGCTATCAGCAACAATTGGGGTGCCTGCAATTAACGCTTCACCAAACTCAACTGGGGCACTTTGTGTCATTACTACATCAACACGTAAATGCTCGTCAGTGCCTTGCTCTGTTACACCGGCATACATTGCGCTGGCATCAACCGCTAACCCAACATGAAAGTCAGCCGCAGCCGATACAACCACTAAGCGGTTAGCCGGTATAACGTCTTCAGCACTAAAGTTTCTTATAAATCCTGGTTGTGCCATGGTTTTATGCCTTTTTAATGTGGTCTAACGCGGCAGTTATACTAATTTCAATGCCTTTGCTAGATTGTGATTGTTGAAATTCCAGTGCTTTTGCTGCCAATGCTTCTGCACTGTCGTCAGTCACTTCGCCGTCTTTATCGTCCTTGTTAAACTCGTGAGTTAAACCCGTTTGTTCAGGCAAACCTTTTAAAAAGCCTTCAAACCACGCTGCAGGTTTAAGTTCCTGGCTTTTACCGTCTGCGGCAGCAAACTCAAAGGTGGTGTCGCCATCGTCAAGCTTGGCCATAAACTCAGCCACACCCTCTGTGTTTGTTAAGCGCGGGGCTTTGCCGCCATTAATTTCGGTGTTAATAAAGGTGTTAGCTGCTGCAACACGCTGCGCGAATTCAAGCTGTGCGTTTTTAGCGTTAGCTGCATCAATCTGGTCTTGCAGCGCCTTTCTTTCTTTTTCATCCATTGCATGGTCCTCATGGGTGGGTGGTGTGGCGTCATCATCGCCTTTACTAAATTCGGCTCCCTCGCCACTATTCACCTTGGCACGTTCGTGCTCAGCAATAATGGTTTCTTCTTTTAACCATTCGCTTTCGTAGTCGGGCACAACTTTATCAGCCGCTTCACTGCCAAAACGGTCAGTTATAAAGTTGCGTAAATTGCCCATTAGGCGGGTAAGGGTGTTTGACGTGCGCAGCGATATGTTGTCAATATCACCTGCAGCAAATTCTAGGGTTAGGGTATCGGCGTCATCACTTTGGTTAAACTGCCAGGCTAAACCGTCAACGGCAGGGGGCTTGCCACCTAAGTAACCAATGTGGGCAAGTTGGTAGCCATTAGCCACCTTTTCAAGCTTAACCGAGCGGTTAGGGTAGCGCTTGCTTTGTACCGCTTGGGCAAATTCAGCACACACATCTTCTGCTTTAGCAAACAAAGAGCCACCTTCTGCTTTTAGCTCACTGGCCCAACCCCATGCAGGGTCGTCCATTTTTGGGTGGCCAATAACCAGTGGTGCGGTTTTAGGTTTAAAGTTAGCGACTACGCTGTTTAAATCAGCATCGCTAAATGTGTGCTCAACGCCTTTAGAGTCGGTTTGTGTACCAGCTCTAAATACTTCAAACCAATTAAAAGAGGTGTTTGGGGTTGTTTTGTTTGCCATGTTCCAAGTGCCAATAAACTAACTAAGTGGCACCCAGTGTATGCGGGGAGTGGCTATTGAACCGCTGGAAAAGACTTTACAGCGTTAACAATGGGGTAACGTATATAGGCTAAGCGGGTATTTATAAAGTATCAACTATTATTAATAGTTAAATAATTTAACCTTTTTAGTTGAATTTCTGAGGTTGTGTGTTATATTAAATACAGCTTCAAGTGGGTCATGAAGCTTTGAGGAGGAATAATGGCACTTTCTGAATTTGGTAAAACAATTCGTAAAGCTCGAATAGACGTAGGATATACATTAAAAACTATGTCTGAAGAGCTAGAAACTTCGACTGCCTATCTAAGTGGATTAGAAACTGGTAGTAAAAAAATATCAAAAAATTGGGTTAATAAGATTTCTAATTTCTTTAAATCAAAAGACTATCCAATAAATAATTTAGGGCAGTTAGCTGATGTAGCCAACGAAAACGTTTCGTTAAGTGGCTTATCTCAACAACAGCAAATGCTTGTAGCTGGATTCGCGCACTCACCATTCACTCCAGATGAGTTGAAAAAGTTTGCAGAATTCTTAGAGGATATTAACAAATGTAGTAAGGAATAATTATGCCTGAAAGTTACCGACTGAGAGGGAACAGGGTTTCACCGTTACCTCTCAGTCAAATTAAAGTTGTAGCTGAGAATTTTGCTAAAGCATTCGACTTTAATCGCAGAAACAAACGAAGTTTAGATAGAAATTTTGAACTTCTATATCAACTCAGAGTTACATTGGAGGTTGTGGACGACAAAGATTGGATATTTTTAACTAAAGGTCATTGTGACCCGAGTAAAGCTACCATTTGTGTTCCGCAGTCCATTTACGATAACGCTTGTGTTGGTGAACAAGAAGCATTAGCTGTAATGCTACATGAGTTGGGTCATTTGTTTTTAGGCCACAGGCCGTTAATGCATTATTCTGATAAACCAGCTACAGAAATTGAAGACGCTGAATGGCAAGCAGATACTTTTGCAGAGATTATACTTTCTATAATGGGGTATCAAACAAATCAGTTATCGTTTGATTTTTATGGATAGTAAAGCCCTAACCAGTGGGTAGGGCTAAACTGGGTCTTTTACAAAAAATGTAAAAGGTAATTTTAACCTGAGAATAAATCAGATTATAATCGTGTTTGGCGACGTAGATTATAGACACTTTGGACAACTTGTGCAAGGTACATTATCTGATTGCATTCTCCTTACTTGGAGATGAACTATGAAAAGTGGTTATTGTCCTAAGTGCAAAGAACCTTGTGAGGTAAGCTTTGTTAGTCATGTGACTAAGAATGGCAAAGTAATATACCCGAAAAAAGGTAAACGCTGCTTAGTTATCCCTCATTGCACAAGTTGCAAGTAAATATTAAAGCTAACCTTTGAATTTTAGAGGTTAGCTTTTCCATATCTCAATTAGCATTAAATTGAAATTGCTTTATAGTTAAGTATCACTACTAAACAACCAAGGAATGGTTATGCTAAAACAAGCACATTTAAAAACCTTAAATAAAACACTCATCACTATAGCTGCATACTTTCTTTTATCTGGTATTGGAATAGGTGTGTATTTATATATCAACAACCCAGATAAATACCTATCATCAAACCCCGATGAGGCCATGCCGCAACTCTACGTAGCACTTACCAACAAATTGGAGTCAAACCCAAGTAGAGAGTTTATAGCCGACCTTAACCAGGCATATGTTGATCAAGTTATTACCGAATCCGAGTACATTCGTTTAACGCTTAGGTACAACCTCAATATGGCAACAGATCTAAATTTAGAGTTCAAACCCACCAAACAACAATTTCATAAAGTATGGCTTAACCACCAAAACATAAAACCATAACTTTAAATACAAGTTAAACCATGTTTAAACCCTGTTTAAATTTGATTGAGTGCGTTTAAACGACTTAAACTTAAGCTATCACAGCCATAACATAGCTAATGTGCTTAAAATCGTTTTCAGGGGTTTTTTTAAAAAAAATCAACTTTACACACGTTATGATTAGAATTAATGTACATGCTTAATCAAGGATTGATTTTGTTCTTGATCTTTTTAAAGGGAATCTCATGGAATTAAAAACAAGTGCTGGTGCATTAAATATAACAATAGGTAATCATTTACCCACAGAGTATAAAAAGTTATTTGAGAGTGCTTTTGCGCTTAAAAAACAAGTTAACATTAGGGGAACCACTTGGGGCCTGCTCTGTGCTCAGTCAAAGGTAAAAGATATTAAAGCCGATGTACCAGCTATAAGTGGTGATATTTTTAAATTTACACAAATTAGAGAAGATGCAGATTGGCTTAATCTAAATACTAATGACTTTGCAACTGATGCAGACCTTGCTGAAATTAACTTACCTGAAAACTTGAAGCCTAATTCGACAAGGTTTACTTATTTCTTTTTTCCTGAATCTCATACTCTCATTTACGAAGCATATTACAAAGGTAATGAATTAACACCTAATACAGCGGTTGATTTTTTTAAAAAGTTACTAAATTCAGCTGAACTACAAGAAGACTTTGGAGAAGTAAATGTAGTTCACTTTCCTGAAAAAGAAGCACTGCAACAAGCTTTACAGCTGAAGCATAAACGAACTATTCATATGATCATAAATAATCCTAATGCGTTTGGTGAAATTGAAAAGAGATACTTGAAGAAAGCAGAGGAACGTCAAATAGCTAAAGTTGAAACTAAAATTACAGCTAAAACGGGCGAATCAATACAAGTAGATCAAGAGCTTAGAAATGAAGCGAAAATAGCCGCTAATAATGGTAGCTTAGTTGTTAAAGGCTATGATGGAAAAGGCACACCAAGAGTAATTTCTACTAAGGATATGCCGTTTATCAAACATGATTATTTTGATATCAAGAATTCACTTCCATATGACGCATTTAAACGCTTAGCAATTTCAATTGAGGAAATTATTAAAAAGTTATTATGACAAATAACATTATAGCAAGATATTGGAGAGCATATGGCGGCTTTACTGCATTATTAACAAGCCCTTATTTTTATGCATCTATAATCATAACGGGAATCCTTTTTCCTGCTTGGAGTAAATTTGGGTGGTGGGATGATGTGCTCTCCATTATGCCTAACTTACTTGGGTTCTCTTTGGGTGGCTTTGCATTGTGGATGTCTATAGGCTCGGAAAAATTTAGAGATTTTTTAGCAGAACAAGACAAACCATGTGGGGAGTGTATTGAATGCAAAAATGCTTTTGGTCAATGTTTTAATAATAAACCATCTGCTTTTACAATGATCAATGCAATTTTTTTACACTTTATCTTGCTACAAGTCTTAGCAATATTGTTAGCTATGATTTGTAAAACCTACGTAGATTATTTTGACCTAATTACCATGCATAATAAATCAAAGCTGGCACTAGCTATTTTTTATTGTGCGTCTTACTTTGTCTTTATCTATGCTTTAGTAAGTACTATTACCCTGAGTATAGGTTTATTTAGAGTAACAACCCTTTATGAGCACTTTGTAAATAACAAAATAGCCGAAGATCAAGAGAAATGCTTGTGCCCTCTAATACAAAAAAATAAACAGAAAGCCCCTTAACTAGGGTTTTTTTGTTACCAAAATCTTTATAGTTTTATTTTGTTCAGGCATATCGGGAACCTTAATAAATTTTGGACATTATTTCTGGTGCCTCTATGATGAAATTAATGATACAGTTTTTCGCCAATAGATTTTTTCAAATTTTAAACTGTTCAGATCGGTCAGCTTTTCAGTAATATTAAGAAGTTCTTGTTCTATTATCGCTTTTGTATTGTCTTGCTCGTTCAGTAACATACGGTGGTGTTTTATTGCTAAAGCAATAATATATTCTTCGTTATTCCAGTCCATCTTATTCCTCCATCAAACAAGTAAGTACAACTTTATAAAACCAGCTTAGTTTAAATTCGATAAGTTAAATACATTTGCTATGCGGCAATCATGCTTACAGCCGTTTAAAAATAGTAAGCTATAAGCCAAAAACAAAAGGGTTTATTTCAACCCAAAACACACCAACTATAAACATCACTAGTACAACAAAAAGTAAAACAAAAAAATAGCAGACTATTCCTAGCTGAGTTTTACTTTCGAACTCATCCTCTAAGTTTTCAAATTTAAAATTAGAAACTTCCTTAGTCCAGTATTCAGCTCTTTGCTCAAACAAATCATTAATCAACTTCATCTCTTCAGCATAAACCTTATTAAACAAAGTAATTTCTTCAGTAGTAAGCTGAGCGGTAATAATATTAATTTCTTCATCAATATTTACTTGAGCTTGTGGCATATTATTAAGAGAGTAACTAAGGTCAATTGCCTCGAAATGCTTTAAAGCTAATTCACGTATGTCTTCACGTTCTAACTTCATATATTAAAACTCCCCCTAGAAAATTAATCCAAGGTAAAAATTCTGTCAGTACATGAATGGCTTATTTAATCTAACAACTTTTGATATCGCAACATACTTAAATTCATTAACTCTTCTCTATAGGAAGCTTTAAAACATTTAAATTTTTCATCATCAAGATAATTATTGATTATTAACAGTTCTTTATCTATTTCCATCTGAATAAACTCAATCCGATGAAACTCAATTTCACTTAACAACATTTTATGGTGTTTATAAGCAAGCCTACGTATGTTTTTAAGATCCAACCAATCACGCTCGTAATCCATATTTACTCCAATCCAATAGTGCAAGTGTAGTGCGTTACATAAAAAATGCTAAATTAAACTTATTGGTTAATTCTTATTAAAACCCCATGAATGCAATTAAAATAACAACTAAAGTAATCACTACCGAGTAAATTATGGTCTTGGCAATTTTTACATCATGTAACATATTAAATAGATCCAGCTCTGCTACTTCAACAGCAGTGAAATCCTTATCAAGTAAATCATTGTTAATAGCTAATTCGTCAGATGAGTCAGTAACCTGCATTTGTTCATGATAGTGTGTTTCTAAATTTTTTATCGATTCTTTATCTAAGCCTTCACTTAATTTAACCAGATCCCTTTTAAACTCCAAATTAGTGTTAGAAAGATTATTATTAATATGGGCATTTCTTAGTCTTAATTTATGCTGCAATGCTAGTTCCTGCACTAATTTTTTATCTACTTCTGGCATGGAAATCCTTTAATACCCGTAATACTTATTACTAAACCTCACCACAATCGGCGTTCCGTCTTGCTCACAGGTAATACTAATTTTTAATTTTTCTTTATGATCATAGTAAGTAGCTAAATGGGTCATTCTGTCTCGCTCTTCTAAACTTTGCGAATTGACCGCAACAGCTTTTAACACTGCTATAGGGTCAAACGACTCAGTTTGGCTACATGGTGCTGTCTCCAGCAAGTAAATCTCAGAATAGCTAATAACACCGTCAGTGCTGTCATAGCGTGTTTTATATTGTGAGGTGGTCGTGGTGATTGAACCGTTGGCATTTGGCGCAACCTTTAAAATATCACTTACGGCTTCTAATCTAAACGTAATAAACCGATAAGGACTAATGAAATTTTCTGGTGGTGGGGTAAGCTGTGTAGTCTGTGAATCTTCTTTCTTACTACACCCAATAATAATCGCACATATAGCAGCAGTTATATAAATTCGTTTCATAAATAACTCCTTATAAAATAAGCGTTAAAATCCGATCAATCCACTTTACGTGCTCGCTACTTACCAAATATAAACACCCACATCAAAAACATAACAACAAAAGCCACAATGTACCCAACAAACTTGGAATCATTTGACTCTTGCAGTGCTTTATTCAACTCTAGCTCAGCAGTTTTAGCTTCAATCTCAGCTGCTTCTAATCGTTTTTTAGATGTTTCTAATTCTTGCATTGAGCTCAAAGCGTCCATTTCTTGACAATAAAGCAAATCAAACTTTTTAAGCTCTTCTTCGCTTAGGTCTTTAGTCAACTCATTAAGTTCATCTTTTAAATCAAGCGATAATTGCGGAAGAATATTATTTGAAATGGCTTCACTTATCCTTAGATCATGCTGTTTAGCCAGCTCACGTATATATTTTCGCTCTAACAATTCCATGTGTATTCCTTTTATTCATTAATCGGTTGTGTCAACGCAACGGCGACGCCCATAAAAGCAATTGCCCCTATAAAAAATAATGAATTCCCAGTTAACATATTTAAAGCAATGCAACAGCCGCAGCCAATCATGCTCACTTTTGCGTGTTTTTTTAAGCGTGCAACACGCCGCTCAACCTCAATAGCATGAAAGTGACCGGGTATATCGTAGTTACAGCGTATGCAAATTGCGTATTTACTGGCAGGTTTCCAACAGCAGGGGCATTCAATAATATTGGGGTTGTCAGGGTCAAACTCATCACTGGCAGCGTAATGCACGTTTTGGTTAACGTGGTTATTATTGCCGTTAATAGTTTGGCTCACATGTAGCTGTTCGCTGCGCGGCAATACATCAGCATCATTCGCAGCAGAAGTGCCGTATTTATCACCCAGCGCTCGGGCTAAATCATCCTGTAATTGTTGTTTTTTTTCTTCCATATTAAACGCCTAATTATTTATCCCACCAATCGTAAGTGCCTCACTACTGATTGTGCGGTAAGTTCTACACCGTCATCGGTATATTCATCATAAAGCACAGCAATAACACGCGCTTTTTGCTTGGGTGTTAACTGGCGGCCTGTTTGCGCTAATGCGCCTTCTAGTATTTCAATGCAATCTTCAAGGGCGGCTTCATTAAGTTGCTTGCTACGCACCCCATTAAATAAAAATTCAAGATCGCACCCAACTTGCGATGCAGCAATTAAATAATCCGCATCGGGGGCACGCGTTCCAGACTCATAATTAGCCTGAGACCTCCTACTAACGCCGCATAGGTTAGCAAATTGCTCTTGAGTAAAACCTAATCTTTCACGTTCAATTTTTATCGTGTCACAAATTTTATGCACAAAGTTGCTCAATTATCATTGACAGTGCACGTACGTGCACTTATAGTTCAGTTGTCTTAAACATAAACCTACTACGAGTATCAGCAAATAGCAGGTTCATACATCAATAAGGTAATTTACAATGAATCACGAAGAAATCAAAGCCGCAATTTATGAAAAGGGTTACACCCTTGCTATGATCGCCGAATGCATCAACAAACACCCATCGCATATTAGTTCTATTATTCATCGCCGTAATACGTCCTCTGTTATTGCAAAAGCCATTGCTAAAGTAATCGATAAACCCGTCGAGCAAGTATTTCCTGACGTACCAGCCTATCGCTGTAAACAAAAAAAAGCAGCCACGCTAAATCAACGTAAAGCAGAGCTAGCCGCTTTGTTTTCATCTACATCATGTGAATAAGTCCTGCCTCCAAGCAAGGTAATTTTAGAGAACTTTTTACCATGGAAAATTTAACAATGGCACAGCAAAAACAACTCACTAAAAGCATTCTCGATGCAGACGTAGCACCAGACTGCGATATATATCACCTGTTTATTCACAGTGTATGTTCAGCAATGAAGCGTTCAGGCTTTAGCCGCCCAGTAATAGCTGACCGCATGAACGATGCACTACGTGCGCAAAATAACGATGTAGATCAAGCCAAACTGAATAAATGGCTTGCCCCCAGCCAACCGCACTTTATGCCCATGCATTACTTGCCAGCGCTGTGCTACGCCGTACGCTCAACCGAGCCTGCCAATATATTGCTTAAACCTATTTTGTTTAAAGCGGTTGATCAGCGCTCACAGCTATTGCAACAACACGCAGAGCTGCAAATGGAGATTGAAGAGCGCACCGCCATGCAACGCTATATATCAGAGTCGTTACTCAACAACGTTGAGCAAGACTGAAAGCACCATTACACCACCCGATATAAAACCCATATAAGGCTAAAAACAATGACACTCAAAGACCAAAAACCGTCTGCATTTTGTAAAGCCAGCCGCATAAACGCCGTTGGAGGCCGTTATGAGCACTGATCTAACACAGCTTGTAGGTGAAGAAAACGCCAACGAAATAGAACATCAGCTACAAAAACTTAAAACACCACTGAACATAGTGATGCCAAACAGCATTGCAGAATGCATGGATCGCGTGGTGTTTTTAGCCAACCGCCAATTTACAGATGCCGCTGAAGCAGGCTTTATTTTGCTTAATGTAAAAGAACAGGTTTCACATGGTGAATTCTTATCTTTGTTAGAAGAAAGGGGCATACACAAGCGCACCGCACAGAGATCAATAGCTATTTCTAAAATGCTTTCAGCTTTGCCAAAAGGCAAAAGCGACAAATTGTCGCTTTTGAATATGAGCCAACACCAACTTAGCGAGCTGACCAAAGTACCGCTTGAGTCTATTGCCCAGTTGGATGATGACGACCTTGATGTACTGGCCGAAACCAGCGGCAAAGAAATTCGCGCTCAAGTACAAAAGCTAACTGAGCGAACGCAAGAGCTTGAAGAAAGCACAGCCACGCTGATCAACGCCCTCGAAACCGAGCGCTTAACCAAAGCCCCAAAGCAAATGTACGAGCTGCCTATGTTAGTTGCACAGGTGCGCCAAAAATCGTTTGCACATAATGCCGTTGTTAACGAATCGCTCGAAGAGTTTATAGCCATGGTTGAGCAGCTATGTAACACCCGCGTTCTTGACCTAAACCATCGCATAGGTGCGGCACAAACCACCTGGCATTTATGGTTAGGCATACAACAGCGTATTACCCACATGCTCAACCGTTTAAGCGGCGAGTTTGGCCCCGAGCATTTAGCCGGCGCTGAGTGCATACCGCAATTTGCAGAAGACGAATGGCAAGACGCCCAAGCAAACCGTGAATACATGCTCGCCATGTTTAACGACCGTATTAAAACCCGCGAGTAGGAGAGAGCAATGCATCCTGCAGTACAAAAATACAATAAGTTGCCAAGCACAGGCTTGGAACTAAGTTGGCAAAATGCCAGCGAAACAGCCCGTAAAAAAGCCCAGAGTAGGGCGGTAATAGTTCGCCATTTTAACGCAAGAGTGCGGCATACCTAAAGCTTTTGAAGCGCTTGTAACCGCGTACCGCGCAAATACAGCAATGGCCACACTTGCAACCGCTATTGATGCACTGGGCAAGTTACCAGGGCGCGCAACCATTTATAACTGGTGCAATGCCTACAAAGACAACGGCATTAACAGCTTATTGCCAAACCATAAAGGCAAAGCGCAAACACAATATAGCTGGCTTGCCCGCTGCTTAGAGCTTTACCACAGCCCTAATAGCCCAAGCTTTGCACAAGTGAGCGACCAACTAAATAAAGAGGGTTACAAGGCCGAGCATCACCAAGTGCGCCGCTTTATTAATGCACTGCCGCACGAACTGGGGCCACAAAGCCCGTATCGTATGGGTGCAAAACTGTACCGTGAAAAACATAAAGACCATCTTTTACGTTCAACGGATAACTTAAAGCCAGGCGTTATGTATAACGGCGATGGCCACACGCTCGACGTATACCTAGCGCACCCTAAAACAGGTAAGCCTTACCGTGCTGAGTTAACCGCGTTTCAAGACGTAGCAAGCCGCACCATTGTGGGCTGGGAACTTGGCTATGCTGAAAGCACACTCGATACGCTAGCAGCAATAAGCCGCGCTATTAAAGTGCATAACAACGTGCCTGCCATGTTTTACCTAGATAACGGCTCAGGCTACAAAAATAAACTCATGAACGACGATACAACTGGCTTTTACGCCCAGTTTGAAATAGACGTTATTTTTGCCATACCAGGTAATGCACGGGTGAAATGGATAGAGCGGTTTTTCCTGCATATGGAAGACCGCGTGGGTAAACGCTTTAGCACCTATTGCGGGCGCGACCACGACGACCGCCATAAGCAACTGGTACTTAAAGAGGCTAAACAAGGCAAACGAAAACTGCCTACGGTAGACGAGTGGATAGCTGAGTTTAAAGCTTTTTTAAACGACTACCATAACAGTGAGCACCCTGAAGTTAAGGGCAAAACCCGCCAGCAAGTATGGGACGAAAACATAGAGCGCGTACCACCGGTAGAGGGCGACTTTGTGATGCTACCACGCGAAACCGTCAACATTCGTCGTGGCCGTTTTCGCTTGCACCAACGTGATTACAGCGCCGACTTTTTACACCAGTTTAATGGCCAAGAGCTTATTGCCGCCTACGACCTGCACGACGACAGCTACACCAAACTTTATAAGCTAAACGGTGAGTTTTTAATGTTCGCTAACTTAAAAACTAAATCGCACGCCGTGCCTACGTCACGTATTGAGCAAGCCGAAAGCAAACGCCGTACAGGCCGCTTAAAACGCATCGACACCAAGCGCCGTGAAATCGAGGCCCAAGAAACCCAAGACCGCATTATCGATGTTGAGTCTGTGACTAAGTTTGCAGCACCTATTAAGGGTATTGAGGCACAACAAGCACCCGTAAATATTTTTGATTTTGATGTAACGCCAGCACAGCCGCAGCACGAAATCGACCTAAACGAATTACTTGATCAACCCAATTTACGCAAGGAAACAACCTATGAGCTATAGCCAACCACACCCATACACGCCTGAGCAAACGCTGCGTGTTGAGCTAATAAACCAAGAGTTAAGCACCACAGGCATGACCGCCGAGGAGCTAAACTGTGGCTTTGCCCTGCAATCAGTTAAAGAAGTACTAGCAAATAAATGCACCATTAATCCTGAAAAAATCATTGTTGCTATGTGGCATAAGCTATTTGGTGAAGCCGCGATTACCGACATTGAAAAACGTAACGGCTTTAATAAGTCGTACAACAAAGCTGATCGCGAACTCGCAGCGCGTATTTGCTTGCGTTTGCAATCACCCGAAATACGCGACCAAAACATTACTAGCGCCAGTATTGCTGTGAGCATGGGTAAAAGCCCTGCATCAATAAGTCAACTCATTAACGGTAAATACAACGCCAAGCCTACTAAGCACTTGCATGATATTTGGGCGCTTATTTGCCCTGCGGAGGTAGAGCAAGTTAAAACAATTAACGAGCAGCCAGAACGCAAACAAATCAGTATTGTGTACGGTGATGTGCGCTTTATTCCTACCAGTACATCTAAGCTTATTGCTATGGCCTGCGACCAAGCTCGCCAACGTAAACGCTTTAGTGTATTTGCAGGCCAAGCAGGGCTGGGTAAAACCAAAGGTATTACGGAATATTGCCGCCAAAACAAAGAGGCCATTTTAATTGCTGGCAGTGAGCAAACAAGCAGCACCCAAGTGCTAGAGCAACTAACTTTAGCCCTGGGCTTATCGCGCTGCCCAAGCGCGTATAAAAACATGCAAAAAATTATTCAAGCGCTGCGCGATACCGACCGTTTAATAATTTTAGACGAAGCCGACAAGTGCAAACCAAACTCGCTCGACCCACTGCGCACCATAAGCGACCAAGCCATTGTAGGCGTAACCTTGGTTGGCAACATTCAACTAGTAGACAAACTGCAAACCCAAGAGCGCTACGAACTCATTGCAAGCCGCGTATGCTTTTGGCCTAAACCTATCGGCCAAATAACCGTTGAAGACATTCGCACCCTGTTTTTAGAGCTAACCGAGGGCACCGTAAAACTCGCTCAAGACGATGCTAAGTGGTGGCAATGGCTACACAAACGCGTTGAGGGTAACGCTCGTGAGCTAGTTGAAAACTTGCTACCGCACTTGCTTAACCACACCAACAAAAACCCAGACACCGCCGTAGACAAGCTGTTAGTTAATGGCATTTTTTCATCAGTACTTAATAAACCAGCGGTTTAAACGCCGTTTAAACATAATTTAAATAAGGATTTACTCATGGCATTTTCAATAAAATTAAACACATCACGTTACACCGCGCATTTAGCGTTTAGCTCGTTGGTTACAAACGCAACAATGTTAAGCCTACTTGCTAAAAAAGACCCTCAAGGTGAGCTCATAGATAAATGCGATGGCAACATTAAAGCGGCCTTTGCAACCCTTGCTGCCGACAAGTTATTTAGTATTCACCATGTGCATGAAATTAACTCTCATGCCCACACAGCAAGACGTTTTAATAATATCTATCGTGATTTTCCGCTGGTTTATACCAGCGACATGAAAGACTGGGGCATTAAAATTATTGGCATAGGCCAAGCGCCACACTTTGAAATTGAAGCCCTGGAGGAAAGCGCGTGAGCTCTATTACTTCTGCAAAAAAGGTGACTGAAAGTCATCGAAAGGCCACTCGTCTGTGTACTTGCGTTGTATGCGTTGGAACACCCGAGACAACTGCTCGATTTGTTCAGGAGCACTTAGCTCCACCTCCAATATATTTGAGTCAATTAAAGGAGTTAGAAGCGAAATTGACTCATTGTATATCTGCAATAGAGCCAAGCGACCAAGAAGACGGGCCTCATGACTACTCTCTTGAAATGTCTTTTGAGCAGGAAGGCTTAACTGCTCAACAAGCCGAGTATAATTTTTGGCTCGCCAAGCTTGAAAAGCTTGAAGCACGTGAAACTCTGCGCGTGGAAGGGTGGTTAAAATGGCACAAAGCTGAAATACGTCATCGTCAGAAAATGCGTTTATTAAGCTATCTCGTTGGGTTATGGCGTGATTTAGCTGTTTTTTGTGGTTTAGGTAAGTCTGCAAAACGAAACCTTAAGTGAGTGAGAACGTTATGAGTTTAATACAACAAATCAAAATTGCACAAAAGGCGGCGGGTATCGACCAAGATACCCACCAACTTAATGTGTCGTACATTTGCGATGGTCGTGCTAATACCTGCACAGGTTTAACCAAGCTTGAGCAACAGCAACTGCTTGCACGTTACCGTGCTATGAACCCAAATGCAGGTAAAACACAGTTACCCGCACAACTAAAAATGATTTACAGCCTGTGGGGCCAATTGAGCCGCGCAGGCGCTGTAAATATCGATTCAAAACAGGCCTGCGATGCGTTTTGTGAAAAGCACTTACAAGGTAAAAAGCTAAGCCAAAGCGCCCAGCAATGGCCGCATATTATTGAAGTACTTAAGCAATGGCTTGCACGCTATAAAGCAAAGCAGGGGGCGTAAATGGCTAATTACCAAGAGTACCAAAACTTTACTATTAACCCGCGTAAGGCCGCTTATACAGAGGAAAAACGCTACCGTAATGTAAAAGAAAAAGACAAGCAAAAATGCCGTGTTCGCCGTGATGTAGAAGCCTATCAAGAGCAACGCCGAATAGACCGCGAACATGGCTTAGATTATTTATTTGAGGAGCAATCATGAGCGAATCAAGCATAGATTTACGGGCATTACCCCACGGCCTACGTCGCATTGTTAAACACTTAGGGGTTGAACAAACCATTGCCGTACTTACCGAGCAACAAGGGCAAATGTTTTATATTCCTGAAAAGCCTACCGAGGATCACGAAGTAGTTAAGGTGTTTGGTAAAGCCCTGGTACAAGAGCTAATAAATGCCAATGTAGGCTCAAGCTACCAAATACCCATGTTGCACAAAGTGCTTATGCAAATTCGTAATCAACAAATTTGTGAGGCGCTAGACACCAAAGCCTGCAACATTCAGCAGCTGGTTAAGCGTTTTAAAATAACCCGCCAGCAAGTAAGCAGTATTTACAGTGCATACCAAGACGAACGGGCGCACGAAACACAATTAAATTTAAGTTTGTAGGGGAATAACATGGATACCAATACTGAAAATAAAGCGTGTAACTGTTTTAAAGATACATTAAACCGCGTCAAAGACCATTTAACAGAGCAAGGCAAAGTACCTGCAGACGCCATTAATATAGGTTTTAGGTGGCAAGGGCAATCAATGATTCTAACTGAAGGGGAGTACTCGCCAGTAAACCCTAAGGTTGAAGTTGAATTTCAAGCAGCCAAAAAAGGTGGTGGCCATGCACGCAATAAAACTAAAATCGACATTTCGATAATGGCCACACATTGCTGCTATTGCGGCCGTAAATATCAAAGAAACAATGCTTAGCAATGCAAAGCAATAACTTTGTACTGCTCACTGCGTTGCAACTTAGCGGCGGCGCTAAACCTAAGCAGTGGCAGTACGAATACGGTTTAAACCTGCTTAACCGGTATATCAACCAACGCAAGTTATTTGGCCTAAACACAACAGGCATGATGGACGAATACCGCGAAGCATTTAGAGAAATTAAGGGTAAATGATGAGTGGAGCAAGAGAAATAGCAGGCAAAGCAGTTGATAATATCGAAGAGCTGCTAAGTGATATGTTTGCTGGTGATTACGCAGACAATGAAGTGTCATTAGGGGTATTATTAAGTGGTAAAGAAGAAATACAAGTGCAGCTTAAAGTAACACGCTCACCTAGTGATTTTATCGATACTGATTACAGTGATTGGGACGCTAGTTTCAAAAAAATATAATTGTATTTAAACCATGTTTAAACCTTATTTAAATTAAATTGGCTTGCCCCCTTGTATTAGCAAGCCTTTTTAATTTAACCTAATAAGCTAGCTCTAAAACCCCCATCCGCAAACAACTTTACAGTGTTACCCAATCCCCTAAATTGATTTACTACCAGCATGACAAATACAGTGCATGCGCCATTTATTGAGTTATTAGCTCAACAAATTATTAAGGCCAGTTCTAAAGCCGAGCAGATTGCAATTTCTCGCCGTTGCCCGTTAAAAGACCTGCCCGCATTGCGTACCCGCGTTAAAGCGCTGCTAAACCCAGCGAATAAAAAGCCGGTGCGTAATACCCGCTTACCTGCCTGTTACGTCCTAGTAAAACAACGTTTAACCAACAAAATAAGGACTCAACAGCATGGCTCTTAAACAAAGAGTGGCCGTTCCTACTGCCCCTAGTTTTATATTTCAAGAGTTGGTACCTAAAGCCACGTTTGAACTATTTAACGATACCCCATTATTTTTAATTCATTTATTTGATGACCGCGCATTGCGCATGCTGCAAAAACTACGCGACACGTTTGGCCCATGCACCGTAAACAACTGGTATTTTGGCGGCGCAAATCAATACCGTGGCTACCGCCCACTTGATTGCACCATAGGTGCTAAACGCAGCCAACATAAGCTAGGCAAAGCATTCGACTGCAGCTTTAAAAACTACACTGCTCAACAAGTACGTGACTACGTATTAGCCCACCCGCAAGAATTTCCATATATCACCGCCATTGAAGGTCAAGTGAGCTGGTTTCATTTTGATGTGCGCACGCCTACCTGGACGGGCATTAAAGTATTTAACCCGTAAGGAACACCCATGAATCAAGAGCAAGAAAACTTACTTTTTCAGGCCATTGGTGAAATACAGGGCAGCCAAGCCGCTATTTTAAATGACCTAAAAGATATAAAAGCCGATATTCATCAAAGCATTGAAAAAAGCGAAGCGCGTCAAAAAGAAATAACCGATGGCTTAAAGCTTGATATAGAAAAAAGCGAAAAACGCCAAATTGCAGCCATTAATAAGCAAGATGACCGCTTAAGCAAGGTTGAAGAAAAACTAACAAACCAACGCGTTAAAGTAGCTGCCATGGGTGGCACTGCGGGTTTGGCTGTGTCGCTTATTGCCTATGCTGTAAAAAATGGGATGGCGGGCTAATGGCACACCCAGCTGAAAAGAAAAACGCCGTACGCCACAGCTATGTAAGCGAGCTGCTTGCGTTAAGTGTTGCCGCTATTAAGCACAGTGTGGCCGATGGCACCGCACGACGCTGGAAAATGGAAGCTAAAGACAATGGTGACGATTGGGACCTAGCCCGTGCAGCAAGCCGCCGTAGCGAAGGCACAGCAGGGGAGTTTACCACCGACTTTATTGAAGAGTTTACCATTCAAGTAAACGAAACCTTTGAGCTTTTAAAATCAGCCGAAGGCGCAGCACTGCCACTTGACCAACGCACCAAAATATTGAGCTCACTTACCGATATGATGAGCAAGGTAATGAAAGTGTCGGGCGGGAATAAAAAGCTTGAAAAGCGCACCATTGCCACCGAAGTACTTAAAATTTTGGCTAAGTTTGTGTCAACCAAATACCCTGACTTTGCGCCAGAATTTGTTGAAATACTTACCGCGTTTGGTCCTAAGCTCGATACGGAGTTAGACGACTAATGGCCGATATGAATTCACGCGAGTTTTTAGCTGAAATAGAACAAATAACCGGTTCACTACGCCGCGATATTGAAGCAAAAGAACGCAACATAGACCCAAGCCCCGCTGCAATAAAATCACGCCGAAAACGTGTACTTGGCGGCGATTTTGAGTTTTTTGTGTATACGTATTTTCCGCATCATATGTGGCTTGACGACGATCAAACAGCCTCTGAATTCCAAAGCTATTTTATGAACTGGTTTCCCGAAGCACTCAAGCTTAAAAATGGCTGGAAAAACTGGTTTGTAGCCCCGCGTGGTGAGGGCAAAAGTACTCTTGGGGTAAAAATTGCCCCTGTGTATGTAGCGGTGCTGGCGCTATTGCAAGATCCTGAGATTTGCCAAGACCTGGGCCTTGCCAAAATAACCCAATTTATTGATTTTGTAATTTTGTTTGGCGCTGAAACAAAAATGCCAACCAAAACACTCGAGGTAGTTAAAACTGAGTTGCTTAACAATAATAATCTTGCGTTAGACTTTCCCGAAGTGTGCCAAAAATCCCCTGTATGGAAGTTAGGCGAGTTTGTAACAGCGCAAGGCGTACGCTTTGAAAGCCGTGGTGCTGAGCAGTCAGTACGCGGTACGTTCCATGGTGCCAGCCGCCCTAAGCTACTGCTATCCGATGACATTATTACCGATGCCGAGGCTAAATCGCCCACAGAGCGTGATAACCGTTGGCGCTTTTTAGAAGCCGCCGTGCAATACCTTGGCCCACCCGATGGCACCGTTAAATTTTTAGGTGTAAATACCGTTTTAAATAACGATGACCCAATAAGCCGCGCCGAAGAAGCACCAGGGCATATTGTTCACCGCTTTAAAGCCATTAAACAAATGCCTGAACGCATGGATTTATGGGAAGAGTGCCGCGATTTAATGGTGCACGACGACAAACGCTTTGAAAAACGCGCTGCCGCAAAGGGTGAGGCTGTTTCAACTGAGCAAAAACCCTCGTTTAAATTTTGGTTAAAGCGTAAAAAGCAAATGCTTAAGGGTGCCCAAACCAGTTGGCCAAGTGTGCGTACACTCTACGATTTAATGTGTATGTGGGCGGCTAATAAACGTGAGTTTAACCGCGAAATGCAAGGCATTGCCAAAAGTGACGAAGAAGCCATATTTTACCAGTTTGATTTTTGGGTAGACCGCTTAAACGAATGGATACCTTATGGCGCATGTGACCCAAGTATGGGCAAAACAGAAAAAGCCGATCCCAGCGCTATATTAGTGGGTTTTTATTCCCAAGATTTACAAAAGCTACACGTTGAATACGAAAGCCGCAAAGTACGTGGTACTAGCCGTTTACTTAACGACTTAATTCGCGCTCAAAAAGAATATAACTGCCGCGTATGGGGCTTTGAAAATAACAATGCTTTTGATTTTATGCGTAGCCAATTTATTACTACAGGCTTAGAGCAAGGTATAGCACTGCCTTTACGTGGTGTTACTGCAACCATATCTGCAGAGGAACGTATAGGCTCACTTGAAACTTATGTAACCAATACGCCGGCACAAATTGCCTTTCATTCACGGTGTCGCTTACTGCTCGACGAGCTTGAAAACTGGCCAGAAAAGCAAACAACCCATCACTACGATTTAAGTTGTGCCCTGGCTATTTTATGGATGATAGCCAGCACAGGGGCAGGCGGCGTTCCTCGTGTAAATAGCCGTAAAGTGACAAAACAAATAAGGGGCTATCATGTTTAAAAGCAAGCCACGTATTACATCAAAAGCATACGCTGCGCTTAACCGTATGTTTGACCAAAACCGCTTAGACCCTAGCCTAACAGCGCTTATTACTGAGCTACCAAACCCAGATCCAATACTGCGCCGTGCGGGTAAAAACACCGCTATTTATGAAGAAATAGCCCGTGATGCTCACGTTATTGGAGAGTTGCGCTCACTGCGCAGTGGCTTATTTAGCTTTAATACTGAGCTTGTGCCAGGGGGTGACGACGCAGCCAGTTTAAAAAGTTATGAGTTAGCTAAAGCCTTTTTTGCCCGTAAACCATGCCCACATACCGAATGGGCCGATATGGACTGGCACAATTACAGCGCCATTTTAAACGGTTTTAGTGTTACCCACCTTGGCAAGTACATTAAAAACAATGGCCATTGGCAACCCGAATACGTAGAAACATGGCGTAACAGCCGCTTTGCGTTTAATAGTGATCACGAGCTATTAGTAAAAACCAGTGAAAACCCACAGGGCGAAATAGTCGATTCTCGTCGTTGGTCGTGTGTTCGCCATATGCCAAGTGCCGAAAACCCGTATGGTATTGCATTATTAAGTAGTTGTTTTTGGCCATGGACGTTTAAGCATGGCGGCTTTAAGTTTTTTGTACAGCTGTGCGAGCGCTTTGGTATTCCATTTCCTGTGGGTAAATACCCAATAGGCAGTAAAGATTCAGACATAAATAACTTACTTGATGGGCTAGCTAGGCTTGTTCAAGACGGCATAGCCGCCATACCCGATGACACCAGCATTGAAATCATCGAAAGCAAGCTATCTGGCGAGCCAGTGCCCGAGCGCTTGGTTAACTTTTGTAATGCTGAAATAAGCAAAGCTTTAACCAGTCAAACCTTAGCAACAGAGCAAAAAAATGGCGGCGCACGTGCTGCCAGCGAAACTCATGCAAAACGTGCAGGCGACAACCAACGCTCAGACAGGGCGCTTGTAGCGTCATACCGCAATCAGCTTTTAAATTCGCTTCATACAGTAAATTTTGATGGTGGCGAACCGCCAAAATTCATCTTTAAAGACAAACGCGAAATTAACACCGACACCGTAACCCGCGTGCGTGAAACAGCCCGTATTGTCCCAGTTGGTGAAGACTGGGCTTATCAAGAGCTCGGTGTACCAAAGCCAAAAGACGGTGAAGCAATACTTGGTGTGCCCGACGAAGGCCATGGCATTGCAACACCTGCTAAAACTGAGTTTGCCAAAAAGCCAACTGAAAGCGTAGAGCTTACCAACGAGTTAGATGTGTTTGATCACGCAACAGACGACACCATTAAACAGCTTTTTAATTTTGCTCAGGCATCAAAAGACCTGGACGAACTTAAACAAAAAATCACCTCACAATTCCCCGACATTTCAGACTCTACGCTGGTGCAAGTAGCCCAATCAGCAATGGAGTATGAGTTTATGGCAGGCATGAATGAGGCTAATTCTAAAACTGTGGAGATAGACAATGAATAATGTTCCTGACGGGTATTTAAAAGACGGCAAAGGCAATTTAGTCGCCGTTGCAAACATTAAACAAACCGATTTAATCAAAGACGAGTTTGTTAAAAAAGCCATTGATAAAGCGATTAAAATGCAAGAAGCACTGGCAGAGTTTAAACAAAGTTTAATGGCTGAGGCCGACGACTTTATAGAGCTATTAGCCCAAGAACATGGCGTTAACTTAGGCGGTAAAAAAGGCAATGTGATGTTACGTACCTTTGACAGCCAATTAAAAGTAACGCTACAAACGCAAGAACGCATTGAACTTGGCCCAGAACTTACTCTTGCTAAACAATTAATTGATCAATGCCTAGATGAATGGACCGAAGGCGGCAATCAAAACATTAAAGCTATTGTTAGTAAAACGTTCAATACCGATAAGCAAGGCTCACTTAACCCGCAACGTATTTTAGCACTGCGTAAACTCGAAATTACTGACGATTCAGGCAAATGGGCTAAAGCCATGAACATTATTGCGGAATCCGTTGGCGTGGTTGACTCAACCCGCTTCATCCGCTTTTACAAGCAAGATGATAACGGCATTGAGCAAGCAATTTCACTCGATATAGCAAAACTGTAGCGGGGCGCTTATGGCCATTACAAAAGAGCAGTGGACAGAGATAGAAAAGCACTTAGCTGGGCTTTTTAGCTCCGTTATTTTCAAATATGGTGAGTTTGAAATAACCGTGACACGCGGGCGCGTATCTGAGTCTAAAACAAGCTTAGTGGTTTACGTAGACGGTGTAATTAAAGGCGGCTGGTACTCTAAAGACAACGAGCGCCCTGCATGTATTCCTGATGTTTGGCGTAAACGAACCCGTGCAAAATATACGGCTAAATCAATTAAAAGTTTTGAAAAAATATGGGGTAAGCGCCGTGCAAAAAAAGAAATGCCAGAGCTTTATGAAGTAACTCAATACCACACATGCGATTTTACAACCGCTAAAAGCCTCGTCCGTCAGTATAAAAAGCTTGAAGGTTTAGAGCTTATTAAAATTGGCGGCAAATCTTACTATGACTATATAAAGGTATAACTATGGACCCAATTACAATAGCACTTTGCCTTGCAAAGCTTACTGGTTTGGATAAAAAAATAGGCAGTTGGATAGGGGGCGACAATGGATCAAAGGTCGCGTCTAAAGTTGTTGATATGGCACAAACACTCACTAATGGCGGTTCACCACAAGAGGCTATGAACCGTATTCAGCAATCGAGTGCATTACAACAAGAGCTCAGGCAAACCATATTAAACCGTGAAAAAGAGCTTGATGATTTAGCGTTTAAAAACACTCAAAGCGCCCGAAATATGCAGATACAGGCACTTAATCAAGATGATAAGTTTTCTAAACGCTTCATTTATTACTATGCGTGGTTTTGGTCTGTTGCAACGGTTATATACATAGGCTGTATAACGTTTTTAACCATTCCAGATACCGCAACACGCTTTGCAGACACCATTTTGGGCTTTATTTTAGGCACCGTTGTAGCGTCAATATTGAATTTCTTCTTTGGTAATAGCCGTGATAATTCACGTAGAAATGAAATTCAGGACATTCAACAGTCGCTAAAAGAGCAATAATATGGCTTTACCAGCTCCACAATATGGCGACCTTGTTAAGTTCAAGGAAGCCATTTCTCACTTTAAAGACAAAATTAAGCTAACCAGTGAATCATATAAAGATTTACAAGGCTTAATTCACGCCAAGGCATTTACCGTTGCAGGTGCAACACAAATCGAAATTATAAACGAGCTATATAAAGCAGTAGATAAAGCAATTAGTGACGGCGAAACTATATCGGACTTTAGAAAACGCTTTGACAAAATAGTGGGTGATCAAGGTTGGTCATACAATGGCAAGCGGGGCTGGCGTACTAAAGTTATCTATCAAAACAATAAAAACACTGCGCGTGCCGCTGGTCGTTGGCAACAACAAGAACGTATAAAACAGCGCAGACCTTATTTATTATACTTAACTGCTGGTGATAGCCGCGTAAGACCTGAACACGGTAAGTGGAATTATATTTTATTGCCTGTGGATCATCCTTTTTGGGATACACATTATCCACCGAATGGTTATAACTGCAGGTGTAAAGTGGTGTCACTTAATGCGCGCGATATAGCACGCATGGGTTTGTCTGTTACTAAGCCTGAAAAAGTAGATAAGTTTATGGAGTCATTTAATGTTGTTGATCCATCTACAGGTGAAGAGCTAAGTAAGTTACCAGGCATTGATTTAGGTTGGGATTATAATCCAGGGAAAGCATGGTTAGGTGCAGACATTGCAGCGGGTAAGTCAGTCATAAATCTATCAAAGGATTTACAACAACTGGCGGTACCACAATTTAACGAAGCGGTTTTAAAATCTAAGCAGTACTATATAAAGCAGGTAAACTTGCAAGCAGCAAAGTTGGCACTTAAAAAATCAGGAGCCGATGGCCAGCAATTTACGCTAGGGCACTTGCCTGTAAATTTACTAAACGAGTTATCACGTAAAAACGCACCTATATATAGTAGCACTGTTACAGTGAGCAACGCTCAAATTGAAAAGCTCTTAACGGGCCAATTAGCAATTGAACAAATACACGAACTAATGAACGCTGTTCAAAATCCAAATACGTTTGCTTATATAGGCAACCAAGTAAAAATATCGTACCAAGGTTTTATGATCACAATAGAGCTAGGACCGCAGTTCAATACAATAATAGCTGCCGAAAAACTTTAAATATCGGCAGCTCAAAATATTTAAACAGCGTTTAAAAGGCGTTTAAAGTGTATTTAAAGGAAAGTTAAACGATCAGAAATGATCTAATTCTAAACGTATAATGAGCAGGAATGATTGGGTAATGAGTCAGTTTGAACAAGTTTCGTCTAAAACCAAGCGTAATTCAAATTTAACTAATTTTCCGCTCAGGATTAGCTAACCCCAGTAATAATGGGCTTTTCCAAAAGACGAGGGCGAAAATCCTCATATCATCATTATTCTAGAAATGAACAACCCCTTACAGATAGTTAGTTTGATAAAGTACATTCTTACATTATTTAACATAATATAAATTATAGGTAGTGCTATTTAAGTGCATGTGTGGCGCTCTATTTTAATAACTTCAAGCTCACTAAGTCCAATACTAGACGGTATCGGACATTAAGTGCATTTAAACGACTATTACGGTAATTCATAGTTATCACCTTGAGGTTCCTTAATGCTTAGCTTAATATTAAATCACAAGCCGTAAAAAATGTTGAAGTATTCATATGGAATTTGTACGCCCACTCGAACCAATTTTAATTATTGATGATGTTAAACAAATCCGTGCTGACTTAAGCCAAGTGTTAGCTGGCTTAGGTTTTGATGACATTATTGAGTGTGATAATTTTAATTGTGCTAAACCCTTACTTAGCGAAAAATCACCCAACGTTATATTTTTAGATGTTGATTTACCTGATTCTGAAAGCATCGAAATTTTAGAGTCGATTAATAACGAGCACCCATATGCTCATGTGGTTATGTGCTCAGGCCATAATAGTTTTGAGACCGTACAAAATACTTGGGAACTTGGCGCAAAAGAATTTATAGCTAAACCTTTCAACGCGCAAAAAGTTGATGCCGTAATGAAACGTTTAGAACTGATAGATTAAAGGACATTATGCAGCACCTAGTTACCACTATTATTGATGACCTATCTACCGTTATATTTGGCAAGCAACAACAAATAAAATTAGCATTAACCTGTTTGTTTAGTGAAGGTCATTTACTAATTGAAGACTTACCAGGTATGGGTAAAACCACTTTATCGCATGCATTAGCTGCTGTTTTGGGTTTATCGTATCAGCGTATTCAATTTACTAGCGATTTATTACCCGCTGATATTATTGGTACCAATATTTTTAATAATAAAGAACACAGCTTTTCATTTCATAAAGGCCCAATTTTTAGCCAAGTAGTACTTGCTGATGAAATAAATCGTGCGGGCCCTAAAACCCAAAGTGCGTTATTAGAAGCCATGGAAGAACAACAAGTGACCGTAGATGGAGAAAAGTACCCGCTCCCTACTCCGTTTTTTGTTATTGCTACTCAAAACCCTTTATATCAAGCAGGAACTTATCCGCTGCCAGAATCGCAATTAGATCGTTTTTTAATGCGTATAAGCTTAGGCTTTCCACCTAAAAACGCTGAAAAAAGATTACTATTAAACAATCAAAAGCGCGATTACTCCCGATTACCACAGCGAATTAACCAGCAACAACTTAAACAAATACAAGAATCTATAGCTAATATTACGCTAAGCGCTGCGGTTATTGACTATATAATTGAATTAGTGACTTACACTCGTGAGGCTCAATCGTTAGCTGCTTCGCTTTCACCAAGAGCCAGTATGGCGCTGGCAAAATCTGCAAGGGCATGGGCCTATATTGAAGGTCGAGACTTTGTTCTACCTGAAGATGTACAAGCGGTATTTTCTAGTGTGTGCCAGCACCGATTAGGTTTGCATAGTGAGTCTGGCAACAACCAAATTGCAGACATTTTAAAAAATGTTTTAGTGCCCGTTTAAACCAATGGGTATTTTTAAAATAAAACGCCCTACTTTTATCCATGCTATAAAAAGTACAATTTTAACGACTTTATTAAAAAATAAGCACAAAAAAAATAGCATCACGTTAACGCATAATACTATTTATGTTTTGCCTTCCACACTGGGTGTATATTTTACGATAGTTGCGCTATTAAACTTTGTAATGGGAATTAATTATCAAAATAATTTAATACTGTTTATGGCGTATTTAATGTTTGTGATTATTATTTTTGCCTTGTTGTTAGGTTACAGCAACGCAAAAGGATTAACTGTCAGCTTTAAGAATACTATTGAGAGTTATGCGCCACAGCCACCTCAGTTAGTGTGGCAAATAAAATCAAACGACACATGTCAGTCAATCACCTTAAGTTATCCCAATAATTTAGAACAAGACTGCTATATAGAGAGTGTTAAAGCCGATACCATACAATGCCAGTTACCATTGCCTTATTTAAAGCGCGGACGCTATTTACTAAAGCCAATAAAAATTGCCAGTAATTATCCATTTGGTTTGGTGAGTGTATGGAGCTATATTCAACCAGATCATACCGTTTATGTTTACCCTTCAATTATTAAAACCCCAAATTACAAACAGTTAAGCCAAATAACTGCTAATGATGATGGTAATGAAAAGCACCAAGGCGATGATGAGTTTGAAAGTTTAATTACCCATTTACCAGAAATGGGGTTGCAGCGAGTTTCGTGGAAACACTACGCAAAAACTCAGCAATTATTAGTAAAACAATTTAGTGATTTTAAATCTGCCGATACACAATTTGACTTTAATTTAATGACAGGCGATACCGAGCAACGCTTAGGGCAATTGTGTTACCTAGTATGCCAAGCGTTTGAAAGCGACATTAATTACTCGATGAAATTGCCCAATAAATCCATAGAAAATGGATCAGGTAAGCTTCATCTGCAACGCTGCTTACAAGCCTTAAGTAATGTAGGCGCTGATTATGAATGAGATAAAAAATCAACGCGTTATAAATTTTTCTCTGTCATTTATTTACTTAGGTTTAGTGAGCTTTTTTATAGAACACTTGCCCCTACCCTTTATTATTATGCTTAGCGTGTTATGTGGTTGGAATATTTATTTAACTCTTAAACACAAACAAAAGCCCAATGCGTGGTTAGCAAACGGACTCGCTGTAGTAGCATTAATTATTATGCTAAGCAGTATTGGCTTTAAAGATACTGTGGTGCTGTTTGTTGCCATGCTTTTGCTGTCATGCGTTTTTAAATTACTACAGGCAAAAACAAAGCAGCATTATCAATTGATCATTACCCTCACATTCTTCTCACTTTCAGCAGTGTATTTGTTTAGCCAAACTATTTTTACCACTTTAATTATTAGTACACTGTATATTTTAAATTTTGCTGTACTTGGGTTACTTGAATCTAGTCATAGTTTAAAACTGTCATCAAAACAAAGTGCTAAAATAATATTTCTGGCTTTTCCTTTGGCAGTTGTACTCTTAATATTTTTACCAAAACTCCCTGCATTTTGGCAATTACCTGGGCCAAAAATGGCGCAAACAGGCCTATCTGAACAAGTAGACCCATTTGATATAGCTAAATTATCAAACTCCGATGAATTGGTTTTTAGAGCGAAGTTTGATAATAATTCAACCACGCCCCCTTATTACTGGCGCGCTATTGTACATGATGAATTTGACGGTAAAGCTTGGAAAACATCTTCGTTTTTAAAACAAGCAATGATGTTACCAAGCCAAAATAGCAGCAATGGAAACACCACTCAATACTCAATAATTGCTGAGCCAGCAATGGCTGATTGGTTATATGGGCTTGGCTATGCCAGTAGTAACAATGAAAATGTAGTTTCCAACTCAGTCGGCTTGCTGCGTAAAAAACAATATAAATCCAAAGTGTTACAATATTCTGTTAGTACTAAACCATTATCGACTAAGAAGCTTAATAGCGTAGAGCAGCGTTTTTATAAAACGCTTACTGTGAGTAATAACCAAAAAAGTTATCAACTGGCGCAACAGTTAAAAAACAGAAGTGCTAACGCTGATGAGCTTTTTAATAAACTGCTAGATTATTTTTCGCAAAATAGTTTCAGTTACACTCTTACGCCAACACCTATGCGCGGTGATGATACGCTTGATCAATTTATGTTTAATAATAAACGTGGCTTTTGTGGTCATTATGCCAGTGCAGCTGCCTTTATTTTTAGAAGTGCTGGCGTTCCAGCGCGGGTAGTAAGCGGATATTTAGGCGGAGAGCATAATCAAAACAATGACTATATTACCGTTCGTCAATACGATGCGCATGCTTGGGTTGAGGTATATACTAATGCAGGCTGGAGAATATTTGATGCAACAGCGGTTGTTGCGCCCGAACGATTAAATGGTTCTTTATCACAGAGTGCTGCATTAAATGATGAATTTAAAAATAATATTAATTTTGGTTTAGTTAGTTTAAGTAATTATGCTGCCATAAACTGGCTTCGCCTTGAATTAGAAAACCTCGATTATCAATGGTCTAGTTGGGTGCTGGGATTTGATAAAAATAAACAACAAGATTTATTAGCGTCCCTATTTGGTAACACTTATGTTTGGTTAGTACCTCTTGGAGTTATTATTGTTTTAATTTTAAGTTTTAGTGCTTATTTTATTTATATAAACCGCCCCAAGGCAACAACCAAGCAACCTCCGCTGGTAAAAGAGTATTATCAAATACTCAGTTGGGCTAATAAGCACACTATAAACTACCCTGAAAATGCTACGCCTATTCAAACATTACAACACATTAGTCAACAAGCCTCCTATGCAGAGCAACAAATAACCGCCTTTTGTCACTTATTTGAGCAAGTGCGCTATGCGAGACAACCATTTACCAAAGAACGTAAAAATCAGGCTAAAGATCTGATAAAATTAATTAAATCTATAAAACAGAGAAATCTATGAACGCAGTTATTATAGGCGTTATTTTAATGCTTGGACTCACTTTGGTCCGCGTAAATGTGATTGTTGCAATGACAATAAGTGCGCTTGTTGCCGGATTAACCGCAGGCATGGGCTTAAAAGAAAGTATTGATGCTTTTAATTCTGGCTTATCATCAGGCGCCGAGATTGCTTTAAGCTATGCGATGCTAGGTGCATTTGCCGTCGCTATCTCTAAGTCAGGTTTAACGCGTATTTTGGCCGCTAAGTTACTCGCTAAAGTAAATGCTCAAACAGGCTCTAGTGAAACCATATTAAGCTACTTTATTCTGTTTATTATTTTGATTTGTGCTATCTCTTCTCAAAACTTGGTGCCGGTGCATATCGCTTTTATTCCCATTTTGATCCCGCCGCTGCTTGTGGTGTTTAATAAACTGCGATTAGATAGACGTGCCATTGCTTGTATTTTAACCTTTGGTTTAGCCACCTCGTACATGGTGCTGCCGTATGGTTTTGGGGGTATTTATTTATACTCAATATTACATAAAAACCTAGTTGATAATGGCCTTGAGATTGTTAATACCAGTGTCCCTTTAGCTATGATCATTCCAGCTATTGGTATGTTTGTCGGCTTGCTGATTGCCCTATTTATTACTTATCGAAAACGCCGCGAATACACAAGCACAGCATTAACAGTTCAAAGCCAACAAGCTGATGTTGAAAACCCAAAAAAGGTAATGCTGGTTGGTTTATTTGCCGTGCTTGCTTCTCTGATCGCTCAAAATGCCAGTGGCTCAATGATATTAGGTGGCCTAGTCGGGGTGGTTATATTTAGTGTATTTGGTGTGGTTAAGTGGGAAGAAAACGGCGACGTGTTTAGCAAGGGTGTTGCCATGATGGCAATGATTGGTTTTATTATGATTTCTGCGCAAGGTTTTGCTGCTGTAATGAAAGAAACCGGACACGTTGCTAGCCTAGTCCATAGCAGCGCCGCCATTTTTGACGGTAATAAACCCATAGCAGCTGCAGTAATTTTATTAGTCGGCTTATTTATAACCATGGGCATTGGTAGCTCATTTTCGACTGTGCCTATAATTGCCACCTTATTTGTGCCTTTATGTTTAGAGCTAAACTTTTCTGTAATGGCAACCGCTGCACTTGTTGGTACGGCTGGCGCATTAGGTGATGCAGGCTCCCCTGCCTCTGACTCTACGCTAGGGCCAACATCAGGACTTAATGCTGACGGACAACACGACCACATTTGGGATTCGGTTGTGCCAACCTTTATTCACTTTAATATTCCGTTATTGGTGTTTGGCTGGATAGCCGCTATGGTTTTATAGTTATTTAAAGGCGTGCATTGCACGCCTTTTTATTAGTCTCATTTATTACTTTAATACGCCCTCCTTATTGAAAAACTAATACGTTTTATTATATTCAATTGCTAAGTTGGCCATTAGATGAATATAGTATGATGTGTTCTTTACGGTTAATAATATAAGCACCAATCATGGTGCTTATATTATTTTTACTGTTAGGTGTTATAACTCAAAACCATGCAGCATTTTGTCACACACGACAGGTGTTGGCCTGTGGTTATCATCAACAGCAACAAAGGTAAAGCTGCCGGTTATAGCCGAGTGCTTGTTATCTTTGTGCATAGTTTCTAGGAATATTTCAACATCCACTTTCAAACTGGTATTCCCCACATGCGATACCTTTGATATCAACTCAGCAAATGAACCAGCAGGAATAGCTTCTTTAAAATCGACTCTATCTGATGAAATAGTTACTAATGGTTTACGGCAAAAACGGGTGGCAGCTATAAAAGCAACTTCATCCATCCATGCTAATGCGTCACCACCAAATAGCGTATTATGATGGTTAGTACGCCCAGGAAATACAGCTTTAGTTACCGAAGTGGTCGAATCTTTTATACGTTGCGCAATAATGGCTTCGCGCTCTACTTGAGTCATAATCTCTACTTTTTGTTAGCTAATGTGTCTTGCATTAATAATGCAGGGTCAAGGCGTTCACCTTGCCAATTAAATCGCCAATCTAAATGCGGCCCAGTTACACGGCCCGTAGCACCTATTTCAGCTACCTTTGTACCTTGTTCAATCTTCTGCCCTACTTTTACATCAAGCTTACTTAAATGAATATAAGTAGAAGTAACCCCATGACCATGATCTAAAATCAAAGTACCACCAGAGTAGTATAAATCTGGTTCAGCAAATACTACCGTTCCGCTGATCGGCGCATACACAGGTGAACCTGTTTTGTTTGCTATATCTAAACCAAAGTGTGGCCTACGAGGTTCGCCATTAAAGTAACGTTGGCTACCATAAACACCTGAAATGCGTCCTTTTGCAGGCCTAAGTACTGGCTGTAAAAAGTATTCTAAATCAGAGTTAACAGCCCGTGCTTTTCGTACTGCGATCGCTTCACGGCTAATACGTTCACTTACCGCTTTTGGCGGCGATACGTATTTTTTAGCAACACCGGTAATTTTATCTATATCGTAATCGCGAAGAGTAATAACTAAATCTTGGCTGTGGCCTTTACCGGTTTTATCTACCCAGCTTAATGTATGTACAGTTTTTGCATCACGGCCAAAACCAAATACAAATAACCCATTATCAGCAAGTTTTAACGACTTACCATTGAGGCTTACCGACTTAGCGTTATCTAATTGCCCTGTTACTAGGCCGCCTTGAGTTAAATGCCCTTTTAGCTCAAGCGCTATAGCACTAAAGCTAGTTGATACAATTAACGCCGAAACTAATAAGGATTTAAGCATAACTAATCGACCCCTTTCCAACACCTTCATAGGCGGTAATTTTAACGTCTTTTTCTGGGTGCTCTAATTTCACTTGGCTGGCAATGTAGTCAGCAATACATTCTACCGTGGTATCAATTGGTAAAATGTCGCAACGTGATTCACTAATAGCCATTTCAAAGTAACCTTGCGCCGCAGTATACGCAAAACAAACATCATCACTTTTAGCTGAGATATGTTTTAATTCAGAGGCGTTTATTTGATCTTCACTAGTTGCTAAGTAAATATCACGCCATTTATCAGCCCACTGTTTTTGCAAACGAGGCATAGAAATACCGCCAAGGCTTATACCAATTTGTGAGCGATGACCATGAATAATACGCTGGCAATTACCATCATGCTTTTTAAGGCCATGACTATAGTGGTAATAAAAACTCTGATTGTGCTCAGGCTTTAACACCAATTCGATTTTTTCAATATTATCAGGAAGCTGTGGCAGTATGGTGGCAACCAAATACTCTGTCACTGATTCAACGGTAATTTCATCAGTATCTATTAAACAATATGCTTGATGTGGCGCGCTCATTGCTAAGTGCTTATTATCAGCAAATGTACAATCTAATGTTTTGTGATCAGCAAATTCGTTAATGCTGCCGTTTATGTTGTTAGGAACAGCTAAACGGTGATCTATACACTCATCAATAATGCCTTTAATTTGCTTTTTAACTAAGCCAAAGTCTAAAACCATAGACTCTTCGTTTAGTTTGCCATGTAAAGTCAAATCAACAATCCAACTTTCGCCAACTGCACCGCGTTTATTGCATAAGTAAGAAAAATCAATCACAGTGAGTGAGTTAACAAAAAGGGTCATAAATTTCCTTTAAACTGATTAAAAGTCAGCCCCAATTATAATGATTTCTGTTAGTAATTGCGCGGTTTAATCATACTAAAATCAGTTGCATTAACTGATTGCTTATAATTAAACCATTTTTTAACTGCTCCGAGTTGTTTAGCGTACAAGTGTACGCTAAAGTACGGGGCAATTTCTAAGCAAAGATAAAGTGTTATGGAACCTAAAAATAGCTATACAAAAGAAGATTTGATCCTTTGTGGTCAAGGTGAAATGTTTGGTGAAGGAAATTGTCGTTTGCCAAGTGACAACATGTTAATGATGGATCGTATCATTTCAATTACCGATGACGGTGGTGAACATGGTAAAGGTCAAATAGTTGCAGAGCTAGATATCGACCCTAGCCTTTGGTTTTTCGACTGTCATTTTAAAGGCGACCCAGTAATGCCTGGTTGTTTAGGCTTAGATGCTATGTGGCAACTTGTGGGCTTTTTCTTAGGTTGGTCTGGTGGTCCTGGTCTTGGTCGTGCACTCGGTGTAGGTGAAGTTAAATTTACCGGTCAAATATTACCAACAGCTAAAAAAGTAACCTACCGTCTAGACATGAAACGCGTTATTAAGCGTAAATTGTTTATGGGTATGGCTGATGGCACCGTAGAAGTAGATGGCCGCGTGATCTACGAAGCAAAAGATTTGAAGGTAGGCTTGTTCCAAGATACCAGCGCGTTTTAAGTTTAAAACACGCAACAAAAAGGCCTCCATTTGGAGGCCTTTTTGCTTTAATTCGTTATGAGTTTATGTTTTATACATATTGCGATTTTCTATTGCCTCGCGCCAACCACCAAGCCACTCAGACTTAGGATCAACTTGTTGATAAGGGCAGTGCTCTTTTGAGCGACCAGCTAAACCTGCTTTAAAACCTTGAGAATGAGCTCTTTCTAAACGATCTCTTTTCTGTCTCTTCATCGGTAAAATCCTCACCTTTATATTTATATTTTTGTAGCATAAAGTTCATCTACATTTAATAAATAGCCAACAAAAATGTTTAATTCAAACACAAAATACAATTAATTTGTTTGACTTTAACTAAGCTGCTGATGCAATGATAAATTAATTAAAAAATAAATTTATTGCTCACACCTAGTCAACTTTAACCTATATAACTTTATTAAAATGTTCCGACATATCGGCTCAAAAACACATAAGTGTCATATTTGTGACTGGCAATATAAGCTAAAGTTCCTCATTAATTTGTAATCGAAAAATGAACAGATTTCGTTGTTTTAAAAAGATTGCAAATAAACACTTGATTATTTAAAACCGATCGGTCTAATATAAGTTATGAATAAAATATCATCAGTTACAAATAGGCGTGGCCGCCCACCCAAAATAGCCAGAGACAACGCAGATACTAAAGCGTTGCTCCTTCGTGTGGGATTAGAAACCCTCACTGAGTTTGGTTTTAGTGCCACAGGGCTCGACACCATATTAAAAAAAGCCAAAGTCCCTAAGGGCTCGTTTTATCATTACTTTAAAAATAAAGAAGCATTTGGCTTAGCTTTGGTTGATGCGTATGACACGTTTTTTATAGCTAAACTTAAGTTTTATTTAGAGCAACCTGAAGTACCGCCCCTAGAACGAATTGTTAACTTTACCCAAAGTGCGATAGCTGGGATGCAAAAGTATGATTACAAACGCGGTTGTTTGGTAGGAAATTTAAATCAAGAGCTCAACCATTTAAGTGACGACTTTAACGCTCGTTTGATGCAAAGCTACAATGCCTGGCAGGCACAGTTAACACAGTGCTTAGACTTGGCTCAACAGCAACACACTATTAAAGCTGATATTGATACCACACAAATGAGTGAATTTTTTTGGATTGGTTGGGAAGGCGCAGTAATGCGAGCTAAACTAACACAATCAAGCAAGCCACTGACTTTATACACAGAAATGTTTTTACGCGCATTAATTAGGGTCTGTTGATCTTTCAAGGTTAAATTTGCAGCAGTCTGTTTGGTATTTAGGCAAGGCAGAGCCTATGTGGTGTGGTTATTCCCCATAAATAGGCGATAACGCAGCATTAATACCAAAGGGTTCTGCCTAGGGGCGATTTACTCTTTGTTGCTCGGTTTTTACTTAGCCCACTAGGTTACAAATCTCGCGCCGCAATTAAATCGCACCTAATTTAAACAAATTTTAATCTACAAAGGTCATCAGACCCTGTTGATGCATTTTTTATTATCAATTTAAAGACGATCGGTCTAAAAGGAAATCTAATGAGCAATCCTATTAAAGCTATTGTTATAGATAAGCAAGACGACAACTACAGTGCCAATTTAAGCAGCATAAACAGTGATGATTTACCAAACGAAAATGTATTAATTGACGTACTGTACAGTACCCTAAATTACAAAGATGGCTTAGCCATTACTGGCAAAGGTCCTGTAGTTCGCAGCTTTCCTATGGTACCTGGCATTGATTTAGTGGGTACAGTTACTAACAGCGACAGTGAAGAATTTAAAGCTGGCGATAAGGTTATTTTAAATGGCTTTGGTGTTGGCGAAAAACACTGGGGTGGCCTAGCCCAAAAAGCGGCTCTTAGCAGCGATTGGTTAATTCCTCTACCCGCCAACTTATCAGCTAAACAAGCTATGCAAATTGGTACTGCCGGTTACACAGCAATGTTGAGCGTGATTGCCCTTGAAAAACAAGGGTTCACCCCTGACTCAGGTGAAGTGTTAGTCACCGGTGCCAATGGTGGCGTAGGCAGTTTTGCTATTTATTTACTAAGCCAGCTAGGTTATCAAGTAACCGCAGCAACAGGTCGCATGGAACAAGCTGACTATTTAAAATCATTAGGTGCAACTAATGTAATTGATAGGAACGAGTTTTCAAACTCAGGTAAACCACTACAAAAAGAACGCTTTGCTGCTGCAATTGATTCGGTAGGTAGTCACACACTTGCTAATATTTGTGCCTCACTTAAATACGGTGGTGTAGTAACAGCTTGTGGGCTTGCACAAGGTATGGATTTGCCAGCGTCTGTGGCGCCATTTATATTACGTGGTATTTCTTTGATGGGTATTGATAGCGTAATGCGTCCTAAAGCGGATCGTGTTGAAGCATGGGATCGTTTAGCATCCCTAGTTAGTAGCGATTACTTAGATAAAATTTCGACCGAAATCACACTTGATCAGGTTATTGAAAATGCCGAACAGCTCATGCAGGGCCAAATTCGTGGTCGTGTTGTGGTTAATTGTCAAAGTTAAGCTTTTTTGCTATTAAACTCTCGTTATTAAATTTATAATACTGGCCGTATTTTTAATAACGAGAGAACACCTATGAGCAACCAAGAACTTTTCAGTAATAACCCACTGCAAGGCGTTAAATTAGAGCAAGTGGTTGAAGAACTGGTTGAGCAATATGGGTGGGAACTCCTGCATGCCTACTTACAACTCAACTGCTTTAAAAATAATCCTGACATTAAGTCAGCAGTTAAATTTTTACGTAAAACTGAGTGGGCACAACAAAAAGTAGATAATTTCTATTTGTACCGCCTAAAAAACTTACCACGCCCAGATGACGTACAATACGAACTGCCTCCACGCGACCGTATTATCCCTGAAGGCGATAAACTAGGTGAACCATGCGAGTTAAGCTTTTCTGATGCTAAGCGTATTCAAGAGAAAAAAGCAGCCAAGCAACGTGCCCGTACTCGTAAACAACGTTCAAATTCAAGTAACCCTTGGGGTAACTAAGCTAATTTCATAAAAGAGCTAACTTTATTGTTAGCTTTTTTTTTTATTGAGGAAATTAATAGCCTCGGTGTTTCCAAAAATCATCTTCTGTTTTGGTCTGTTCATTAGTTAGATTAAATGTTTTATCCGCAATGACTTTTCCTGCTAATGATAAGGTCATACGCCAGTTACCTATTTTATCTTCTATAGGCTCCCACACGGTGTCGCCTAAATAAAACGACCAATCGTTATCTTTAACGTATACATTCCCCTCAAAAGGCAGCATTACTTCGCCATTGGTATCTATAATACCTGGGTGATAAATACAATAATGTAGTTTTTCGCCTTTGGCTTTTTTGATATTTACTATTAGGCCAAATTCCACATCAATACACGCGGTTACCTTTGTGGTGAATTGCGTGATTTGTGGTAACGATTTACTGGCTTTGTCCCAGTGGGTATATATACCGTAACTTTCTAATGTAATTTGTGGTTTAGATTTTGCCATTTAACTTTCTATTTTTTCTTTCTATTGTTAAGCCACCAGCCTCAGCGAGTGATTTATTAATTAAGTAATTGTTTTGGATTTTTAGGATAATAATTGCTGGATTGCTGCTCGCATAAACTAAACTCGCGAGTATTTTTATACGGCAACTTCATAAAACCAGCGACCCCAACATCAGTAATATTAACCGCGTACTGCATGAGTTTATTTAGCAAACGTTTAAATTCAACTTCTTTACTAGCATCGAGTAATCGATAGTAATGGTGAATCTTCATCCTATCTGGTAGTGCTTCAAAAATAATACAACCCGTATGATGTATCTGGTTTAGCTCAAATACACATTTAATCACCTTTTTAGGCAGTTGCAGTTGCTCATCGGGATCTTTACCATCTTCAAAATATGAGTGCGGACGGGTTACATCGCTGGCTTTTACATTAACCACTTCATAGTCAAGCTCAGGTAACTGGTTAAATTTAAACGCACCGGTGCCATCGCGTTCTAGTTGAATCGTTTTACGGGCATCAAATAAACAACACTTAAATAAGCCTTTTTGACTAATCGCTTGTGCCAGCATTACAGTATTATTTACCGCATCAGTAAACGCGGTGGCTAAAGCTTCATCGTGCATAATAAGTGATGACTCAACATACAAAGAATCATCTTTCCAATGAAAACTCAGCCCCCCTACTACAGGGTATTTCGCTAAGCGACTAATTGACGCTAAAAACGCTTTTTCGGTATCCCCAGTATCAAACAAAAATTCTTTGTAATACCTATCTAACTGAGCATCGTTTACATCGAGTAATTGCTGTTTATGGTCGGCTTGGCGTAAAAACTGTTTGCGGGAACTATATACAACGGTTTCGGGCTCAGGATCTTGGCTAAACCAAAAAGGAATGCGTGCTTTAGTGTCTTCCTTTGGTAGCTCTGGTAAAAATGCTTTTGCCATAGTTTCTATGTTACGCATAAAATAGTCGCCGGCTTTATCCCTTACACTACGCTCTTTTGAAAGCATGCCGTCAATTACATTCGCCAGCTCTTTAGGAAGCATTAAACTACTGGCCGGAATAGCCTGAGCGCCAAATCGACAAGACTGAGCCGATGCAAGTGCATACAAAGTTGATGCAACCCCTTGCTCATCAAAACGAGGGGATGACTTTTCACCAGACATTTGTGCATCACCAATAAAATACACATCACCCATTCGCGCGTTAGTGGTGCTTAAATCACCCGACATTAAATCCATAAAATTACTGGCAATAGGGTTGCCTTGTTCATCTACTTGGGCATATACCGAACTACCCCAATCAACCAATGAAAGCTGCTTGGCTTTTTCATCCCACACCAAGTTAGAGGGTTTAATATCGCCATGCACAATAGGTTGTGGGCTCAATCCGTTTTTATGATGGCGTAAATCAAGCAATACATTTCTCAATTTTACCGCTAAGTTCATTATTTTTGCAGCAGATAGTCGCCCTTGCTTTAGCGATACTTTTTCAAGGTCTTCACCTATTGCACGAGCCATCATCAAAATGCCCTGTTTTTTAATTCGCTCAAAACCATAAAATTTTGGTATTAGCGGATTATCAATTTGAGACAGCATATACGCTTCGTCTTCAAGGCGATCTCGGACACTTTGTGCCAGCGTTATTCTTGAAAATTTAAACACCCACGGCAGGCCATGTTCATCATCACCCGCAAAAACAAAGCCAAACGCACCAGAGCCAATCATTTCAACATTTTTATAACCAAGTAGTGTTAGCTGTTTAATACAAATGTTAAGCCATTGGCGATGCTTTTTAGCATCACGGTGCGATAACAAATAAACAGACTGTTCTTCGTTAATATAAAAGTTGCGAATTTCTTTTGCTTTCAATGCATGTACTCAAAATAATAAGGTGTAAAAACGCCCTTCGATTATTAGTTTTATATAAAGAGATTACAATAGCTTATAGCTTTGTTTTTATCTGCAGTTATAAATATGATTGATAAAAACATAAATAATAAAAAATATTGCATCCAATATCCTGTTCTGGCCGTTGCTTAATGACATCTAATTAAAGAATAATGATTTAAAGGACTTTAAGCGTGAAGAAACTAGCATTTATAACATTCGGAATTTTACCGTTTAGTTATGCACAAGCAAGCATAGAGAAATTAACCGTTTACGGACACAGAGATAGCCTAATTGGCGAGTCTATTAGTGCCTCAAGCGGTATTATTGGGCAAGGCGAGATTCAACAACGTCCTATGTTAAGAAGTGCAGAATTGTTGGAACTGATCCCAGGTATGGCAGTAACTCAACATAGTGGCTCAGGAAAAGCGAATCAATACTTTATAAGGGGCTTTAATTTAGATCACGGAACAGATTTCGCCACTAATATTGATGGTATGCCAATAAATTTACCTAGCCATGGGCACGGTCAAGGCTATACCGATTTAAATTTTATTATTCCAGAATCTATATTAAGCATTAATTATCAGAAAGGATCTTATAGCGCTACCCAAGGAGACTTTTCATCAGCTGGGAGCGCAAATTTTAATCTTATAGATACACTAACTCATCAACAAGTAAGTCTTAGTATTGGAGAAGATAACTACAAGCGAGCCACAGTACTCGCTTCAACTGATGTTACAAAAGGTAAACTAATGGCCGCAGCTGAGTGGCAAGGATACTCCGGTCCATGGGATGATATTAATGAAGCTGTTAATAAAAAAAACGCACTCCTTCGATATGTTGGCAAAGCATTTAATGGCGATTTTACCCTCAGTGCTATGGCCTATGACAACAGCTGGAATTCAGCTGACCAAATCCCTAAGCGCGCAGTTTCTCAAGGGTTAATTTCTCAGCTTGGCTCTTTAGATACGTCATTAGGTGGCAATTCTAGCCGCTATAGTTTATCGACCGTTTGGCAAGGTGAAAACCTAAAGGTAAATACATACGCAATAAGTTATGACTTAGATTTATACTCAAATTTTAGCTATTTTTTAAATGATCCTGTTAATGGCGATCAATTTAACCAAAAAGACAGTCGTAAAGTATATGGTGGCGAATTTAATTATCAGTTTGATGCCAAAATGCTAGCTATTAACATGCAACATACGGCAGGGTTAGCACTTCATCATACCAACATTGATAACGTTGGCTTATATAACACAAAAAAAAGAAAGCGATTATCTACAGTAAGACAAGACGATTTAAATCAAACTAGTTACTCAGCCCATTGGGGATCAAAGCTTTTTTTAAGTACCAATCTAGAAGCAAGCTTAGGTATTCGATACGACTACTATAACGTTGATGTTAATAGCAATATTTCAGCTAATTCGGGTAGTCAAAACGATGATTTAGTGAGTTTAAAAGCTAGTTTAAACTACCAATTTACCGATTTAGTAGCCGCCTATGCTAATTGGGGTCAGTCATTTCATTCAAATGATGCTCGTGGAGCAACAATTAATGTAGACCCTGTTACATTAGATAAATCAGAGCAAGTAGATTTACTGGTAAAAAGTGAAGGCGCTGAAATTGGTTTAAGGTTTGCTGAACCAAAAACATTTAACTTATCGGCTGCATTATGGTGGTTAAACCTCGACTCAGAACTTCTATTTGTTGGCGATGCAGGTAATACAGAGCCTAGTGATGCCTCTGAGCGCTATGGTATAGAAATGAGCGCCTATTATTGGGTTAATAATAGTTTTAGTCTTGATGCTGAAGCATCATTTACCCACTCTCGTTTAAGCATAAATAATGTCAAAAACTATATAGAAGGTGCAGTACCCGTTGTCGCAAGCGCTGGCTTAAATTGGCATTTAACAGAACAATGGCAGTCATCGTTACGTATTCGCCATATAGGTAAACGCACATTAACAAGCGACGGAGAAAAACGCTCGGAGCCATTAACCGTAGTTAATAGCTCTATAAGTTATCAGCAAACTCATTGGCAAGTAGAGTTTGAGTTACTGAATTTATTTAACAGCAGAGACCATGATATTGATTATTATTATTCATCGCGCTTACCTAATGAGCCCATTGATGGCGTTGAAGATAATCACTTTCACCCTATAGAGCCAAGAACTGCCCGATTAAGTTTTAGCTTATTATTTTAAATTCCGCCTCAGACAATAAAAACGAATGAAAATGATTTATAGAGCGAAAATAACAGAAAAAAGTAACTATATCGTTGTTATTTGCTGTTTCACCGTATCCTACTTAACTACAGTAGGCTAAATAAGGTAAAACACCCCTTTAAATTATTCTTAGGTTAAAAAATGAAACGTATTATAAAAGCCTCTTCAATCGCGCTTGCACTGGGTATGTGTATTAATGCACAAGCAGCAGACTTTAATTTTTCTACAAAAGTAGACAGCGACGCAAATACGCTGGTTGTATTTTATAGCCAAGATGGCAGCAACAGCCAATTTAAAACACTTGATAAACAATTCGATGGCCAATTACAACGTGTTATCGATATAGAAAACTTTACTGGCGATTACGCAAAAGTCGCGCAACTTGTCGCGCCAAGTAAAAGTAACTACAGCCGTATTTTAGTTGTAGGTACAGGTAAAGCTGACGAATTAAATAAAGCAAAAGCGGCTAAGTTAGGTGGCAATATTCATGCTCGCCTAGTTAAAGCTAAAGCAGGCACAGCCAGCGTTATTTTTGATGATGTAACGGGTGCAAACGATAACGCTGCACTTGCTGCTAATTTTGCCCATGGTGCAAACCTACGCGATCACCGTTTTGAAAACTACAAAAAAGAACCAAGCACTGAAACAGTTAGCTATACGTTTGATGTTGATAACACCAAGCAAACTCGCAAGCTTTACAGCCAATTAGAGAGTATTCAAGCAGGTGTATTTTTAGCACGCGATTTAACATCAGAAGTGGCTACAGAAATGACACCGATTGATTTTGCCAATGCAGCAAAAGAATTAGCGTCGTTAGGTGTTACTATCAAAGTGTTAGAGCCTAAAGAGCTAAAAGAGCTTGGCATGGGCGCATTAGAAGCTGTAGGTAGAGGAAGCCAGCAAGGTGCACGTTTAGTGGTAGCTCATTATAAAGGCTCTGACGATGCCCCTATTGCCCTTGTTGGTAAAGGCATTACGTTCGACTCAGGTGGTTATAGCATCAAAACCGGTGCGTCTATTGCACGTATGAAATCAGACATGGCCGGTGCTGCTGCAGTGCTTGGTACTGTAAAAGCAATGGCGTTAGCTAAAGCAGATAAAAACGTGGTAGCCGTTATGGGCATGGCAGCTAATATGGTATCGCAATTTGCTGTTGCTCCAGGTGATGTTGTTCGCACTGCTGAAGGCTTAAGTGTAGAAATTTTAAATACCGATGCTGAAGGTCGTTTAGTACTAAGTGATGCAATGTGGTATGCACGTGAGCACTACAAACCAGAGATCATGATTGATGTTGCAACCTTAACGGGTTCTAAAATTCGTGCTGTTGGTAATGAATACGCAGCGGTATTCTCTGATGATGACACGCTAGTATCGCAACTTACCCTTGCAGGTAAACAAGTAAACGAAAACCTATGGCGCTTACCATTAGGTTATAAAGATATGTTGAAGTCTGACATTGCTGATATAACAAATGTAGGTTCAGGTGGCCCTGGTGCAACCACAGCCGCTACTTTCTTAGAGCATTTTGCTGGCGATACCCGTTGGGTGCATATCGATATTGCAGGTAATGCCTTAGTGAAAAAAGGTAAAGATGAGCTTTCACCAGGGGGAACGGGGTTTGGTGTTCGCTTATTAAGCGAATGGTTATTAGCTAACTAATTGTTTATTAATACTAATAAAAGCGCCAAAGTAGGTTTACTACTTTGGCGCTTTTTGTACGAAAACAGTTTTATAGAGCTCAATACATCACTATTAATAAATCCTTAAAAGTGTGTTTATTATTTGATTTTGTTTGATTTATAATCAAAGATAGAAGGAACAATTAGTAACGAGGTCAAAGGAATGAAAATAACCTACCTGCTCTACAGCATTTTTTATTTAAGCATTTGTTTTCTTTTCTATTTTGAACAGCTCTCCACCATTGCTGCAGCAATTATAGTGCTGTTATCTGCAATTTTTTATATAAAACCAGCAAAATCTGAATCAGCAAATAACAATTCGTCACTAGGTGCCGTGCAGTCGTTCAATAACAAAATTGCACAAAACATTACCAAAGCCACCTCAAAAAATGCCATAGGCGCAGCTGAAGTGTCATTTTATGTTGATAGCTTATCTAAAGAAATAGACGCTTGTTATAACGAGAGTGAAACTGTCGGGCGTGCCACACACGAGCTTTCACAAAATAGTACTGAACTCAGTGACAGCATGACCACTATTAATCAAGCAATGGTACAAACAGCGCAAGCCTCAAGCTCTGCCGATAGCCGCTTACAAACGGCCACCAGCCAAATTGATTCGTTATCAGGCTCTATAGATAAAGTCGCCCAGCAATTAGATTTATTATTAAAAAGTGCCAGTGATATACAAAGCATTACCCAAGTTATTCAAAACATTGCAGAGCAAACCAATCTACTTGCTTTAAATGCAGCCATAGAGGCCGCTCGTGCAGGTGAGCAAGGTCGTGGTTTTGCGGTTGTTGCCGACGAAGTGCGTAACCTTGCAAATAAAACCAATGAAGCAACCAAACAAATTGCTGACATGCTCACAGACATTAACGCCAACAGTATAAAAACCAATGAAGATATGAAGCAGGTTTCACAGCAAAGTATTTCTGTAAAATCAGAGCTTGAAAACGTGACTCAATCCTTTTTAACAATTAACCAAGATATTGGTGCCTCATCTACCGCGCTTGATAGTATGCATCAGTCTGTTTCTGCATTTCAGCATGCAACCACACAAATAAATAGCTCAGTCACTAGCATCAGTAGTTTATTGGGCGAAGTTACTAAAAAAGGCAGTACAATTTCTCAGCAAGCGTCTTCTTTATCGCTGGGATCAGAATCAATATTTAGAGAGCTTGAAAACATAGAGTATGACGCATTCTTTAAACCAATCCTGATATCGGCTAGACACGCCAGTAAAGCAATTGGCGAATGTTTTGAGGGTTGGATCCAAAGCGGAAAAATAACCCAGCAACAACTTTTTTCGCAAAACTATAAACCCATCGAGAATACTAATCCAACCAAGTACACAACCGATTACGATAAACTTACAGATCAATCACTGCCGGCTATTCAAGAACCAATTCTGGAAAATAAAGACATAATTTTTGCAGGAGCCGTTGATACTAAGGGCTACTTTCCTACTCATAACAAACGCTATAGCCAAGCCCTAACCGGTAACTTTGAAAAAGATTTAGTAAACAACCGTACTAAACGTATTTTTAATGACCCGACAGGAATTCGCTGTGGTAGCCACACCGAAAGCTTTTTATTACAAACCTATAAACGTGATACCGGTGAAATACTGCATGACCTCTCGGTGCCAATTTATGTAAACGGTAAACATTGGGGCGGGTTTAGAATTGGGTTTAAAAGTACAAATCATTAATTAATATAAAAAGGGAGACACATGGTCTCCCTTTCTATATGTGATGTGTTTATTTTTTAGAAAACATCATACGTTTAAAGGTATTATCAGCCAAAACATAATGGTGAAACAAAGCCGCCGCCGCATGTAAGCCTATTACGTAATAACCAACTTCGCCCGCTGTCTCGTGTATTTCTTTAATGGTTTTACCCAGCTCTTTGTTTTCACTTGCCAATGGAGGCAACTCTAAACCAAAAAATGGCACAGGTTTACCTGCCATACTTAATATTAACCAACCCGCAATTGGCATAGCAAACATAAACACATACAGCGCAATATGAACAAATGTAGCTAATTTATTTTGCCATTTTGCAGGCTCAGGGTGTATAGCTGGTACCGAGCCGCCCACTACACGCGCAACTACCCTCACGCTTACTAAAGCTAAAACCGATAAACCCAACATAAAATGCCACATTTTAAAGGCATCACGGGTTTCGGTACCCTTTTCAAATAATTCGCGAAGTTCAATACTACCGTACACAGTCACAATTAAAATAAACATCAACCAGTGCAAGGCTATAGAGAGTGTATTGTAATGAGTATCTGTATTTTTAAAATTCATAATACCTCCTAATAAACGCATTAAAGTTAAAAGCCACTTATGCGTATGAGTATACATTTACAGGCTAACCTTTAATCACTCACTATTTAATGATCTAAAACATAAAATGAGTTACTAATTCAGTTCAATGGTTTAATGATTCTGGAATTTAAGTATTAGCTACAATAACTGAGCAAGCTTAAAATAAACTTAAATAGTAGGCATAAAAAAACGGCAACCTTAAGTTACCGTTTTAAACAATTAACGTGTTTTAAAAATAATAAACAGCAGCAAATGAAAGAGTATCGAGAACGACGAGTGATTTAGACTAGCCAAAGCTTGAAGAATTGGCTCTTATGATGCCTAAAGTCAAGATTTGCCCCTTTTGCTCACCATGCTTGGAACTGCTCGCGCATTTCATCGGTGACGATGCAAGATGAAGCAAGGCAGCCAAAATTGACTAACAGAAGTAGTAAAAAAGTTAACCGCATTTATCAATTCCTTGTGCGTACAACGCCTCAATCAGCCGACGCGTTAGCGGTCTGCTGGATTGATTTGTTAGCATTTTCCTCGGTTAGTAAACATATACCCAACCAAATAAACCAAACAATTTGTGATACGCCAAATATTTCAGTAAATAGTTTGTCAGGATAAATCGTTGCAATGCCCGCTATGCCTACAAAATATCCGAGATAGTTAAGTGACTGGGGTAATCTGCCCTCTTGTATAGCTGCTACGCTAATCAATAGAACCCAAAGTCCGCCAACTAATTCATTTCCACCACCTATACTTTCTGTTATCACTGAAACGATTATCCACATATCAAGGGCTTTTTCTGGATTTGCATCCATCAGATCGATTGCATGATCAAGCCCGATATTCGAAATCATTCCACTTGCGATCACCAGACCGACCCAAATGCCCCCGAATAAAGATCCAATAGTAATTAAGGGATTAACTTTATGTTTAAGCCTCTCATACATACCAATAACGAGTATGGCCAGAAAAATGCCAAACACCACGTACATTAGAAAATAGATCATTGAAAATAGAAGTTGATTTTCTGCCATGTAGGTCATTTTTTCGACTGGACTACCATCAACTGGATATGACCAAAAAGCCCCAAAATACACAAAGGCTGCTATGTAAATAAGCCCTTGGAAAATTGCTGCGATACCAGCCAGTTTTTGTAGACTCTTCATTTTGCGAAACCCCGTTTGTTGTATTGCTAACGCCTCAAGAATCGGCGGCGCTTGCGCCGTCTGCATTACTTGATTTGTTAGCTTTAAATTCAGCCATCGATTCGCGCTCAAATTTAAGCGCCTCTGAGCGATCACCAAGATACCTAGGAAGGCTTTCAAGTGCCATAAAGCCCCCCATGCGTTGTTCATGATGACCAACGATCAAGCCGCCGTGGCAATTGTGGGCACGACAGCCACGAATCAACGTGGCGTTATTCGTGACCAAGATGTTGCTTGGCTTTACAAGAATTTCAACACCATTTCTTAAGAATCGGCCCCGATTAATCACAACCTTATTTGGTGGTTGAAAATCAATTTCAATAAGTATCTTTCGATGTGCCTCCCGAACAGCCAGCCTCGTTCCTACAAGCTGTATATCCCATGGTTCTGTGGAGTAATAAAGTTGATTATTCTTAATGTGAAGAACGGGAGCATTGAACTCATCAAAAATGACAAGATTTAGAAGGAAGTGTCCATCAGCCATAACCAGTCCAACCAAAGGCGTACCATCTACACTTATAGGTACCATTGCTGTTCCATACCCTTGATCTTCGCAAGTGAAACTATTCCCACCAATCTCAATTTCAGCAGTCTTTCCCGAAAAATGAAGGCTGTATGGTTTAGAAACACCTTCGCGTAGATTAAATGGATTTGAATCAGCCTCTCTAACTACTTCTTTAGGGAGAAGTCCACCAGTTTTCTCTCTATGGTGTTGATCACATAGTAGTGTTATTTCTTCAGCAACATGACGCTTGACGTTAGCCCACTCTTCCATGTGTTCATATTCATAGAGAGGCATTCCGCAAATAACACAGCCGAAACCACACCTCTGCCGCACCTCGCGCTGAATAGGGAGGGGGATATTACGACTATTGCAGTCTTGCTCTTTTGTCATATAGCTTCCATTCTAAAGCTAACAGCTTATTGAACACCACTTTTGGGGGTTATAAAACCCCAAAACGGCGTATATTACATTGCTCAATAATTCCACTAAATAACTTTTATGTAAACAAGTTATTACGCAAGTTATAAATTTATCGTTGTTAAAATACACCAAAACGACTTTTAATAATGTTATTGGACAAAACACCATTAACTGTCTATATACACAGCACTTCTTTTTAAGTTAAATATCGTTTATGAAACCCCTGTTTCTAACCATGATTAAATTATAATGCTGCGATTTAAAACAAAAAAAGCACAGCCCAAAGGGCTGTGCTTTTAAATCAACTAACACTCATACGTTTATAAACATTAGTTTACAAACGAATACCGCCGTCTATCTCTACTACACGACCAGTAAAAAAGTCGTTTTCGATAATATATTGTGCGGTATGGGCTATTTCAGCGGTTTCACCTAAGCGCCCTACTGGTGTTACAGCAAGCATGCGTTGTTTGGCTTCTGGCTTCATTACATCGGTCATGGCGGTGCTAATAACGCCAGGGGCAATTGCGCCAACGCGGATCCCAAAACGACCAAGTTCTTTAGCCCATGTAGTGGTTAGTGCCACAACACCCGCTTTTGATGCGGCGTAATTTGTTTGGCCAATATTGCCTGCACGCGCTACGCTCGACATGTTTACAATTACGCCGCCTTTGCCTGATTCAATCATGTGGCTTGCCGCTTCGCGCCCTGCTAAAAATACGCCTGTTAGGAAGCGGTGAGTAATAGTTGGCTAAAATGTTAAGCGAAGCGGAATAGTGCCAACTATTACGAATCCGACTTTAAGGCCTTGTTAGGGTTCACTATAGCTGCTTCGCTACTATCGTTTTCATAGTAACTTATACCACCAAATACCGTGCCGATTAAGCCAACTAACAAACTAATAACCGCAATAAACTTATTGAATTTCCTTTCTTTTATTTTCGATAAATTATATTCCCTTAGCTCATTAGCTAATGGCTGTAAATCATAGCCATTTCCAGAAGACATATTTTCTATATGCTCTAAATGAATTTTTATATTGTCGGGAATCCCTTCAAAAGGCTCTTTAGATTTTATTTTCTCAATTTGTTTTTCTAAATAAGATAATTTATCCTCTGTGAACTCTTCTTTTGTAGTTATTGTTGCTCTCAACATAGTTTCGAGAGCCTCTTTCTTACATTCCATATTGAGACGGTTTGCTTTGGCAATTATCTCCACATGCTCCCATTTGGGAGGTTCGATTTCGTAAGCTTTATTCAAAGCTCTTATAAAATGCTTTCTTTTAATAGACTTGTCTATTTCATTTAAGAACACCGGTAGAAAATAAAAAACTGTAATGCAAAATGCTAACCCCATTAGCCCGAAATAAATGTAAAATGCAATTTTATCCATACTCTAAAAAGAACCCTAACAATTTTGTCTACGACATTTGTCGTTTTATAACCGACAAATGTCCATATATTACAGTTCATTTATCTTAACCATCAAATAAACACCTGTAAACAATTAGTTAACTTTAAGTTTTTTCCCTTAATGTAGAAATACACCAAAATGGTGGAGATCAGTAATATTGGATAAAACAACAAATACTGTCTATATATACAGTTACTTTTTTACTAAAGATTCATATCATAAAATCACCTTTTTTAACTATGATAGCCGAACAAATGTATCTAAAGCGTTATGCTAAAAGTACCATTAAAGCGTATTTATACTGGATAGCTTCATTTATTCGTTTTACTCTATGAGGCACCCAACAACGATGGGAGACAATGAGGTCGAACTTTTTTTGAATCACTTAGTCAACCAACAAAATGTTGCTCCTAACACTCAAACACAAGCCTTAAATGCGTTGAGCTTTTTATTTAAAGAAGTAATTAAAAAGCCACTTTCATTATCATTAAGTTTTATTAAGAGCAAACGAGCAACTAAACTACCGGTAGTTTTAACGCAACAAGAAATAAATAATTTTTTTAAAGTGTGATCTGCGAAGCATTATTTACCCTGTGGATTACTTTATGGCAGTGGTATGCGATTAATGGAGATACTGCGTTTACCGATACATCAGACCTTTTTCAAGATTATAAACTCTCCGATTTGAAACAAAAAAGCACAGCTCAAAGAGCTGTGCTTTAAATGATTAAATTAGAGCTGACAAGTTATAAACGTATGCCGCCGTCTATCTCTACTACACGGCCAGTGAAAAAGTCGTTTTCGATAATATACTGAGCAGTATGCGCTATTTCAACGGTTTCACCTAAGCGCCCTACTGGTGTTACAGCAAGCATGCGTTGTTTTGCTTCGGGCTTCATTACATCGGTCATGGCGGTGCTAATAACACCTGGGGCAATGGCGCCAACGCGGATACCAAAACGGCCAAGCTCTTTAGCCCATGTAGTGGTTAATGCCACAACACCTGCTTTTGAGGCTGCATAGTTAGTTTGGCCAATATTACCCGCACGCGCTACGCTCGACATGTTTACAATTACGCCGCCTTTGCCTGATTCAATCATGTGGCTAGCCGCCTCGCGTCCTGCTAAAAATACGCCCGTAAGGTTAACGTCAATCACTGATTGAAATTGATCAAGCGACATTTTTTTAACCACTTTGCCGTCTTTGGCTTTTATAAACATGCCATCGCGTAAAATGCCGGCGTTATTAATTAATACCCCAATGTGTCCAAAGTCACTGTTAATGGTATTAAATACGTCTTCAACTTCACTTTCAACGGTTACATTGGCGCTGTAGCCTTTAATAGTGCCTGTTACGCCAGCTAATGCAGATAGCTGATCGGTTGCTTCATTTAACTGGGCTTGCGCCATATCAATTAAGGCAATATTAGCGCCCATTAAGGCAAACTTTTGCGCCATTGCAAAACCTAAGCCTTGTGCGCCACCGGTAATAACTACGGTATTATTTTTTATTTCCACGATACTTTCCTACTTCGAAAACAATTTAAAAATGGCACTAAAATCATCACTGCCTGCACCTTGGTGCTGCATCATAGTGTATAAATTTTTAGCCATTGAGCCCATTGGCGTTAGTGAATTACTTTGTTGCGCTGCTTCCATAGCAAGGCCTAAGTCTTTCGCCATTAAATCGACCATAAAGCCAGGTTTATAGTCGTTACTAGCTGGTGCGGTTTCCATAACACCTGGGCAGGGGTTATAAAGTTCTAACGTCCAGTTACGACCCGAACTTGCGCTCATTATATCGCTGAGTACTTTTGCATCGAGGCCGTTATTAATTCCCATTTGAATGGCTTCACTGGTACCCGCCATTAAAATACTCAACAGCATATTGTTACATATTTTTGCAACTTGCCCTGCACCAATATCACCAGCATGGAAAATGTTTTTGCCCATATCGACTAATACCGTATTGGCTTTATCGAATGCGGTTTGCTCACCACCCACAATAAACGTAAGCGTGCCCGCTGTTGCGCCTGCTACACCACCCGATACCGGTGCATCAACAAACGCAATACCTTGCTCGCTTAGGGCATGGCCTACATCACGAGCCGATTGTGCATCTATGGTTGAACAATCAATCACTAACGTACTTTTACTCAGTACTTTAATTAAACCCGATTGCTCGTCTGTGCCTAAATAAAGTGATTTAACATGTTTGCTTGCCGGTAGCATGCTAATTAGCACATCAGCCTCGTGCGCACAGTCACTGGCGCTTTGCGCCGCACTAGCCCCATGATTCACAAGCTCTTTAACGGCCTCTGCACTTAAGTCAAAAACGCGCACACTGTGGCCTGCTTTAACTAAGTTTGCTGCCATTGGGCCGCCCATGTTTCCTAAACCAATAAATCCTATATTAAGTTTACTCATCGCTTTACCCTTGTAAATTTAGTTGTGAAAAGTACGGCTCTAGCGGATGTTCCTCGCCAAAGCGATTTGCAAAAAAGCTCTCTACTACTTCGCTTGGCACATTAGCTAAGGTTTTAAACTGCCACTGTGGCGTACCGTCTTTATCGATTAGTAAGGCACGTACACCTTCTTGAAACTCGCCCACTTCGCCAGCACGAACCGACATGCCCAATTCCATTTTAAAACAGTCAGCTAAGTTTTTGCCTTTGCTGTGTTTAAGCTGCTCACTCACTAAAGCACAACTTAATGGACAACCATGCGCCAACGATTTTTGTGCACGTTGTAGCCATTTGTCATCTGTGGTTAGATTTAAAATGTAATCGACCTGCTGCTGTAACGTGTCAAAGTCGCCTAACTTTTGAATTAGCGATAAGTTAGCTTTTAAATTGCCTTTAGGCATACGGCTAGAGTTGTTATCTAACTCAATAAGCAAGTTACTTAGCTTGTCGTGGTTTAAACTTGCTGTTTTACCCCATTTAGTATTGAGTAACGCTTCAACAAGCTCTGGGTATTTATCGGCATTTATAAAGTGGTCGGCAAGCGATACAAACTTAGCGTCTTCACAATTTATAGATGCCGAGGTCAGCCCTAAAAACAAACCAACATGGGCGGGCATTTTATGTAAAAAATAACTGCCGCCTACATCAGGGTAAAGCCCAATGGTTTGCTCTGGCATGGCAATGCGTGATGTTTCGGTAACCACACGGTGACTGGCACCGGCCATTAAACCTAAACCGCCGCCCATTACAATACCGTTACCCCAGACTAAAATGGGTTTGTTGTAGCAATGAATTAGGTAATCCAGCTGATACTCTTGAGTAAAAAACTCTTCAACCAATGAGCTCGGTTTACCTTCACTCATTGCTGTGTGCAAGCTCACTACATCGCCACCGGCACAAAATGCTTTTTCACCTGCGCCTTTAAGAACCACTAATGCAATGTTATCGTCTTTGTCCCATTGCTGTAGTTGTGGCTCGAGTAAGCTGATCATCTCAAAATTTAACGCGTTTAATGACTTAGGCGCGTTAAGCGTAGCAAAACCAATGAGTCGGCCATTGTCTGTGGTTGCCGTTTCAAATACCACGGCAGCATCAGCTGAATTTAAACGGGTTAATTCACTCATTAGCCATTCACCCAATTAGCTTTGCGTTTTTCTAAAAAGGCGTTCACGCCCTCTTGCTGATCTTCGGTATCAAATAAACCAACAAACAGCTCTCGCTCCAGTGGCAATGCATTTGCCATTGGCTGATGGCGCCCTTTTTGAATCAATGTTTTACATGCAGCAACCGACGATGGGCTTTGCTCTGCCACTTGGTTTGCTAGTTTTAGTGCTGCAGCAAAGCTTTCACCTTGTGCAACTACTTCTTCCACTAAGCCAATTTGCAGCGCTTTATCGGCTTTTAAGCGCTCACCGCATAAAATCATGCGTTTTGCCCAGCCTTCACCCACTAACCATGCTAAGTTTTGCGTTCCACCAGCACAGGGTAATAAACCCACTTTTGCTTCAGGCAATGCCATTTGTGCTTGCTCTTCTGCAATACGAATATCACAAGCAAGCGCTACTTCAAGCCCGCCACCCATTGCATAACCATTAATGGCTGCAACCGACACGCCTCTAAAATTAGTTAGCGCTTCAAACGCTTCACCAAATACACATGACATATCTGCGGCGACACCTTTATCGCCACCTGCAAATACATTTAGGTCAGCACCGGCGCTAAAAAACTTTTCGCCTTCACCAGTCAGTACTAATGCATAAATATTTTTATTGGTGTTGAGCTGATTAACTGTGTCTTTAAGCGCCACTAAAGTGTCTTTCGTCCAGGTATTCGCTGGCGGATTCGACATAGTTAAAATAGCTACATGGCCTTCAATAGTTAACTCAATGCTAGGATTTGACATACTAATCTCCTTATAAAACTTCGCTGGCTGATTCGGCTAAGATACGACGCGCAATAATCACGCGCATAATTTCGTTAGTACCTTCTAGAATTTGATGAACACGTACATCGCGTACGTGGCGTTCAAGTGGATATTCTTTTATGTAACCGTAGCCCCCATGAATTTGCAGCGCATCGTTACACACAGTAAAACCAACATCGGTTGCAAAGCGTTTAGCCATAGCACAATAAGTGGTTTTTTCACTGTCGTTAGTATCAAGTTTAAACGCCGCGAGTCGAACCATTTGGCGCGCTGCTACAAGCTCGGTATTCATATCGGCAATTTTAAATTGTAACGCTTGAAATGCAGCCAATGGCTTACCAAATTGGGTACGCTCTTTTAAGTATTCACGAGCAGTATTAAGTGCCGCTTGTGCAGTACCAATAGAACAAGTGGCAATATTAATACGGCCACCATCTAAACCTTGCATGGCAAACTTAAAGCCTTCGCCTTCTTGGCCTAACAAGTTTGCTACTGGAATTCGTACATCTTCAAAACTAATTAAACGTGTTGGCTGGGCATTCCAACCCATTTTTTCTTCTGCTTTGCCGTACTCAATACCTTTTGCATCTGCTGGTACAACAAACGCTGAAATGCCACTTGGGCCATCTGCCCCTGTACGTGCCATTACAACTAAAATTTCTGTTTCACCGGCGCCTGAAATAAACATTTTTGAGCCGTTAATAACATACTCATCGCCATCACGAACTGCTTTAGTTTTTAATGACGCAGCATCAGAGCCAGAGCCTGGCTCAGTTAAACAGTACGATGCCAGTAATTCGCCCATTACCAATTGTTCAACATATTTATCTTTTACTGCATCGGTACCAAAGCTTGCGATCATCCAGGTTGCCATATTATGAATGGTCAGCATAGCTGTAGTTGCTGTACAACCCAGTGCAAGTTGCTCAAAAATAATGCTTGAATCTAAACGAGATAAACCTAAGCCACCGGCTTCTTCTGGTGTGTATAAGCCACAAAAACCAAGCTCACCAGCGGCTTTTATTGTGTCTTTTGGGAAAATATGTTCGCGATCCCACTTAGCTGCATGTGGTGCTAGTTCAGATTCTGCGAATTGACGCGCAGTTTGCGCAAAAGCTTGTTGATCTTCAGATAAGTTAAAGTCCATGGTAGACCTCTTGTTGTGTTTTGTTTGTTGTCGGTGCATCCCATCAAGGGAGTTATTAGTGAGGAGCGACAACACTGTGTGTTGTGCCCCTCTTTTTTATTAATTATGCGGTTAAAATGTTACTTAAGATTAATACTCATATTTGGACCTGAAGCGATATCATCTTCAAACCAGCGAGATGTAATGGTTTTGGTTTCTGTGTAAAAACGAATACCTTGTTTACCATACGTGTGAGTATCGCCGTAGAATGAGCCTTTCCAACCCGTGAACGAGAAAAATGGTAAAGGCACAGGAATTGGCACATTAATACCCACTTGGCCTACTTCAATTTCGTGTTGGAATTTACGTGCAGCCGCACCACTTGAGGTAAATAGTGAGGTACCATTGCCGTAAGGGCTTTCGTTAATAAGCGCAATGGCTTCTTCAAGGGTATCAACAAACATACACGCCAATACTGGGCCAAAAATCTCTTCTTTGTACAAGTTCATCTCTTTGGTTACATCAGTAAATAACGTAGGACCTACCCAGTTACCTTGCTCGTAACCTTTAACGCTAAAATCAGAGCCATCAATTAAACAGGTAGCGCCTTGTGCTTTACCATCAGCAATCAGTGATAAAATACGTGCTTTTGCAGCAGGTGATGTTTGTGGGCCATAAGCCGCGTCTGCATCATCCCAAACACCTGGGCGTACACCTTCAAAGCCTGCTTTAATTTCATCAACCCAGTCTTTTGCTTGACCAACAAATACCGCCACTGAAATACCCATACAGCGCTGACCTGCTGCACCTACAGAGGCACCCACAAGGTTATTAACAACATGCGATTTACTCGCATCAGGCATAATTACCATGTGGTTTTTAGCGCCAACACACGCTTGAACACGTTTTAAGTTTTGTGTGCCTTTAGAGTAAATATAGGCACCTACACCACATGAACCCACAAATGAAATAGCACGAACGGCTTTGTCTTCTAATAAGCGGTCAACTTGTGGTTTTGTACCGTGTACTACTTGTAATACGCCTTTAGGTGCACCCGCTTCAATAAATAGCTCAGCTAAGCGCATAGGAGTAAGTGGATCTTGCTCAGACGGTTTTAAAATAAAGGTGTTACCACACACAATTGCCAGTGGGAACATCCACAATGGGATCATTGCCGGAAAGTTAAATGGCGTAATACCTGCACACACACCCAGTGGTTGCATGTAAGAATACGTATCAATTTTGCGTGCTACGTTTTCCATGGTTTCACCCATCATTAACGACGGCGCATTAGCAGCTTGTTCAACTACCTCAATACCACGCCACACATCACCTTTTGCATCTTCAAACGTTTTGCCTAGCTCATGACAAATAATAGTGGCTAGTTCATCATGGTTTTCTTTTAATAGCGCCGCGTATTTCATCATAATGCGCGCACGCTCAGTAATAGGCACATCTTTCCATGTTTTAAATGTTTCGCTTGCTGATGCAATCGCCGCATCCATCTCTGTGTCTGTAGCGCATGGCACTTGCGCGAGCACTTCTTGATTAGCTGGGTTTACAACATCAATTAATTCATTTGACGTTGACTGAACGAACTCGCCGTTAATTAGTAAGGGTACTTGGTGCATAATAAATCCTATTGAGTCAATTTAATTGCCGCAGCGCTGTGATTGTTATAGTTGCTGCGGCTTTGTTATCAGTTAAAGTGCTTCGACTGCCATAGCAACGGCTTCACCGCCACCTATACACAAAGACGCAACGCCTTTTTTGAGGCCTCGGTTTTTAAGCGCATGAATAAGTGTTACTAAAATACGTGCGCCACTAGCACCAATTGGGTGGCCTAGTGCACACGCACCACCATTCACGTTAACTTTGCTTTCATCGAGCTTTAATTCGTTAATAGCCAGCATAGTGACCATGGCAAACGCTTCATTAATTTCCCATAAATCAACATCGGCGGTTGTCCACCCTGCTTTTTCAAGTACGCTGTTCATTGCGCCCACTGGGGCTACAGTAAATTCACTTGGTTTTTGAGAATGAGTGCTGTGAGCAACAATTCTGCAAAGTGGTGTTAAACCCTCAGCTTTTGCTTTTGATTCGCTCATTAGTATTAGCGCAGCACCACCATCTGAAATAGACGATGAATTAGCGGCAGTAATAGTGCCGTCTTTTTTAAATGCAGCTCTTAAACTTGGTATTTTTTCAGGGCGTGCGTTGCCAGGTTGCTCATCAATTGAAACGGTGATGTCACCCTTACGCGTTTTAATAGTGTGCGGAGTAATTTCGCTATCAAAGCTACCATTGTCTATGGCTGCGTTTGCTTTACTTAATGAACCCAGTGCAAACGTATCCATTTGCTCACGACCAATACCGTATTCATCGGCTGTATCTTGAGCAAAGCAACCCATTGCTTTATTGTCGTAGGCGTCTTCTAAGCCATCACTCATCATGTGATCTTTAATTTCGCCATGTCCCATACGCATACCGCCACGGGCTTTAGGAATAAAGTAAGGTGCATTGGTCATGCTTTCCATACCACCAGCGATTGCTGATTCAATAGAACCGGCCTTAATTAAATCATTCGCTAACATCGCTGCTTTTAAACCCGAGCCACATACTTTATTAATAGTGGTAGCGCCGGTGCTTAGTGCAAGCCCCGCTTTAAGCATTGCTTGACGCGCAGGTGCTTGGCCTAAACCGGCTGGTAATACGCAGCCCATAATTACTTCATCAATTGCATCATTGCTTAAACCCGTTTGAGCAAGTGCGCCTGCAATGGCCGTAGCACCTAATTCGGTAGACTGCGCATCACTTAGTGCGCCCATAAATCCACCCATTGGGGTGCGTTTTGCTGCTACAATTACAACGCTTTCGAAAGACATAAAAGGCTCCATTTTCAATTAACGCAAACATGTTTTATTATGTTTAGCTTAATGTTTAAACTAATCTGATAAATACGAGCATACATAAAATTTACGTTTACGCCAACGTAAATCTAAAATCAACTTTCTAATTAGTGTAAAAACTGTAAAGTTAGCTTGCTAAAAATTTATTACATACTGTCTAACTGGCTTATAACGTTTATAAACACTCAACTTCTGCTGTATTTCCGCTTTTATTTTATACGTCTAAAGTATAACAACCAGATCGCACTTTACCTTTACGTAAACTTCACTTATATTGGAGTTATTCGAATGAGGTAAACATTACAATGAAATCAGATAATCAAACAAACTTTGCAAATTCAGCCAACGAGCCGGCTAAAAACGAACAAACTTTTAGCATTAGTGAATTGGCTAAAGAATTTGATATTACTACCCGCTCTATCCGTTTTTACGAAGACCAAGGGTTAATATCGCCAGAGCGCAATGGTCAAACACGTATTTACTCAAAGCGCGACAAGGTACGCCTTAAGCTAATACTGCGCGGTAAACGTTTAGGTTTCACCTTAGCTGAAACAGGTCGTTTGTTTGAACTGTATGATGCTGATAAATCAAGTGCAAAACAGTTAGTTACTATGCTTGACCTTATCAGTGAGAAAAAAGCCGATCTTTCACAACAGATGGATGACATTAAAGTGGTTCTTATGGAACTGGTCACCGCTGAACGTCGCTGTCGCGACACGCTTAGCAAAATAGATGAATAAAATATAACAACGTCATCAACACACAGGAATTAATCATGAGCACTATTTCACTATATAAAGAAATGAACTTTGGCCTTGGCGAAACTGCAGATATGATCCGCAGTCACGTAAACAGCTTTGCCAGTCAAGAAATTGCCCCACTAGCTGAAAAAACTGACCTTGATAATGCGTTCCCCAATGAACTTTGGCCGCAAATGGGTGAAATGGGCGTGCTTGGCATGACCGTGGATGAAGAGTTTGGTGGTGCTGGCTTAGGCTATTTAGAGCACGTTATTGCCATGGAAGAAATTAGCCGTGCAAGTGCCTCTATTGGTTTAAGTTACGGTGCGCATTCTAACCTGTGTGTTAATCAAATAAACCGTAATGGTTCACAAACACAAAAAGAAAAATACTTACCTAAACTAATTAGCGGCGAGCACATTGGTGCACTGGCGATGAGTGAGCCTAACGCGGGCTCTGATGTTGTTTCTATGAAACTCAAAGCAGAGAAAAAAGGCGATAAATACATTTTAAACGGTAATAAAATGTGGATCACTAATGGCCCTGACGCTGATACGTTGGTAATTTATGCAAAAACAGATTTAAACGCCGGCGCTAAAGGGATTACAGCCTTTATTGTAGAAAAAACATTTCCTGGTTTTTCAACCGCACAAAAGCTCGACAAACTCGGCATGCGTGGCTCAAATACCTGTGAATTGGTATTTGAAAACTGTGAAGTACCTGAAGAAAATATTTTAGGTAACTTAAACGAAGGCGTTAAGGTACTTATGAGTGGCCTTGATTATGAGCGTGTTGTTTTAGCGGCTGGCCCACTTGGCATAATGCAAGCGTGTATGGATATTGTGGTGCCTTACATCCATGAGCGTAAGCAATTTGACAGCCCTATTGGTCAATTCCAGTTAATACAAGGCAAAATTGCTGATATGTATACACAAATGAACGCAGCTCGCTCATATGTATACACAGTAGCAAAAGCATGTGATCGCGGCGAAACCACCCGTAAAGACGCTGCTGGCGCAATTTTATACGCTGCTGAGCTTGCAACTAAAATGGCATTAGATGCAATTCAGATTTTAGGCGGCAATGGTTACATAAACGAATACGCAACAGGTCGCTTACTGCGTGATGCGAAATTATATGAAATTGGTGCGGGCACCTCTGAAATACGCCGTATGTTAATTGGTCGCGAATTATTCACTGAAAGCCGCTAAGGATTAGTTATGACGATTTTAAAATCGAGCGTTAATCCGCATGATCCAAATTTTGTGCAAAATCACAACAACATGTCGGCGCTAGTGGATGATTTACGCAGTAAAGCAGCAACAATACGTTTAGGCGGCGGCGCTGCCCTAAAAGAGCGCCATGAAGGCCGCGGTAAATTGTTTGTCCGTGACCGTATTACCACTTTGCTAGATGAAGGCTCGCCATTTTTAGAAATATCGCAATTTGCTGCCTTTGGCGTTTATGAACAAGATATTCCTTGTGCCGGTGTGGTTGCAGGTATTGGTCGCGTTAAAGGCTTTGAATGTATGGTGATTGCTAATGATGCGACAGTAAAAGGCGGCACCTATTTCCCGCTGACTGTTAAAAAGCATTTACGCGCTCAAGACATCGCCGAACGTTGTCATTTACCGTGTATTTATTTAGTTGACTCAGGTGGCGCAAACTTACCTGAGCAAGACGACGTATTCCCTGACAAACTGCATTTTGGTCGTATTTTTTATAATCAAGCGCGTATGTCGGGTAAAGGCATTCCACAAATTGCTGTGGTTATGGGGTTATGTACTGCAGGTGGTGCGTATGTTCCTGCTATGGCCGATGAAAGTATTATTGTAAAAGAGCAAGGCACTATCTTTTTAGCTGGTCCGCCGCTGGTAAAAGCTGCCACCGGTGAAGTAGTTACTGCAGAAGAGCTTGGTGGCGCCGATGTACACTGTAAAACATCAGGTGTGGCCGATCATTACGCTGAAAACGATGCTCATGCGTTATCGATTGCTCGCCAGTGTATTGAACGAATTAACTATTCGCGCCCTACCTCACCATTACTAGAAGAAGTAAAAGCCCCTCGTTTTGATATTAACGAACTTTACGGCATTGTCGGTACTGATCTTAAAAAGCCATTTGATGTCCGTGAGGTCATTGCCCGTACTGTTGATGACTCATCGTTTGATGAATTTAAACGCTACTTTGGTGAAACACTGGTAACAGGTTTTGCCAGCATTTATGGTCATCCCGTAGGCATAGTGGCCAACAACGGTATTTTATTTAGTGAGTCAGCACAAAAAGGCGCGCACTTTATTCAACTATGTGCTCAGCGCAACATTCCACTGGTATTTTTACAAAATATTACTGGCTTTATGGTTGGTAAAAAATACGAGTCTGAAGGCATTGCTAAGCACGGCGCTAAAATGGTGATGGCGGTATCGTGTGCCGATGTACCCAAATTTACCATTTTAATCGGTGGCTCATACGGTGCAGGTAACTATGGTATGTGTGGCCGCGCGTTTGAACCGACCATGATGTGGATGTGGCCGAATGCCCGTATTTCGGTTATGGGTGGTGAACAAGCCGCTGGTGTAATGGCGCAAGTAAAACAAGATGGTTTAGCCCGCAAAGGCGAAAGCATGAACGAGCAACAAATTAGCGATTTTAAAAAGCCAATCATTGATCAATACGAACAGCAAGGTCACCCATATTATGCCAGTGCCCGTTTATGGGATGATGGCATTATTGACCCTGCTGATACACGCAATGTTCTTGGGCTTGCACTTAGCGCAGCTAAAAATGCTCCTGAGCGTGAATCAAAATTTGGCGTATTTAGAATGTAATGGGAGCTTAAAATGTCAGTAACACTACAAATAACAAAATCTAATGTGGCTGTACTTGTTTTAAGTCGCCCAGAAAAACGCAATGCCTTTAATAGCGACGTTATCCATGAGCTTATTCAATGTATTGAACATGCTAATACGCTCGATATTCGTGCCCTTGTATTAAAAACTGAGGGTAAACACTTTTCAGCCGGTGCCGATTTAGCCTGGATGAAATCGATGGCAGATAACAACTATAACGATAATTTGGCCGATTCAATGCAGCTGGCTAAGTTAATGCAAGTTTTAGCACAAAGCCCACACCCTACAATTTGTGCGGTACAAGGCGCAGCATTTGGTGGCGCATTGGGCTTAATTGCTTGCTGTGATATCGCGCTCAGTAAAGACGACGCTCAATTTTGCTTAAGTGAAGTGAAACTCGGCCTTATTCCTGCTGTGATCAGCCCTTATGTAATTAAAGCCATTGGTGAGCGCGCTGCTCGTCGTTACTTTTTAACGGCTGAAGTATTTGATGCGCATACGGCCAAACAGCTGGGGCTAGTTCACCAAATTACAGGGAATTTAGACTGTGCACTGGATAACCTATTACAAACGCTGATAGATAATGGCCCGGTAGCGGTTAAAGCAGCTAAAGCGCTTATTAATGATGTGGCAAACAAAGAAGTCGATAACGAAATAATTGCGCTCACTGCAGAACGTATAGCCAAAATTCGTGTATCAGACGAAGGTCAAGAAGGTCTAACTGCCTTTTTTGAAAAACGCCCTCCCCAATGGCAACTCTAGGACGCATTATGAACACAGTACACTTACAAAAAATTCTGATTGCTAATCGCGGAGAAATTGCTTGTCGTATTATGCGAACAGCAAAGCAAATGGGCTTGACCACAGTTGCGGTTTATTCAGATGCAGATAAAAACGCTCAACATGTGAAAATGGCGGATGAAGCCTACCATATTGGTGCAGCGCCGAGTAAAGACTCATACCTAGTTGCAGATAAAATACTTAACGTTGCCAAAATGAGTGGCGCCGATTGCATTCATCCTGGTTATGGATTTTTATCTGAAAACAGCGAATTTGCTAATGTTTGTGAAGCCAATAACATTGCCTTTATTGGGCCACCAGCAAGTAGCATAGAAGCTATGGGCTCTAAAACCCGTGCAAAAGAAATTATGGCAGCCGCTAATGTTCCTTTGGTGCCAGGTTATTATGGCGATAAACAAGACCCTAGCTTTTTACAAGCTGAGGCTGAAAAAATTGGCTACCCTGTGCTTATCAAAGCGGCCTTTGGTGGCGGTGGTAAAGGCATGCGTATTGTTTCAAAAGCCAGTGAGTTTATAAGCGCATTAGAAGGCGCTAAACGTGAAGCTATTGCCGGTTTTGGTAATGATCTGGTTTTGCTTGAGCGTTATGTTGACCAACCACGCCATGTTGAAGTACAAGTATTTGCTGATAACTATGGCAACTGTGTGTATTTAGGTGATCGTGATTGTTCATTGCAGCGTCGGCATCAAAAAGTGATTGAAGAAGCGCCTGCCCCCGGTTTATCAGACTCATTGCGAAAAGAAATGGGCGAAGCCGCAGTACGATGTGCCCTAGCAATTGACTACCGAGGCGCTGGCACTGTGGAATTTTTACTCTGTGGTGATGAGTTCTTTTTCATGGAAATGAATACTCGCTTGCAAGTAGAGCACCCAGTGAGTGAAATGGTCACCGGCGTTGATTTAGTTAATTGGCAAATTAATGTAGCCAGTGGTTTAGCGTTACCTTTAGCGCAAGCAGATATTCAGCTACAAGGCCACAGCTTTGAAGCACGTATTTACGCTGAAGATCCAAGTAATGACTTTATTCCGTGCTCTGGCACTATTGAGGCACTATTTACGCCCGCTAACAGTGAATATGTACGTATTGATACTGGTATTGCCCAAGGTGATGAAATAAGCCCGTATTACGATCCAATGATTGCCAAACTGATTGTTCATGATGATAACCGCGACCAAGCACTTTCCCGTTTACAACAAGCATTAACACAATTTCATTTAGCCGGATTTAGCACTAATATCAGCTTTTTATATAATTTAGCGATTCATCCACGCTTTAAACAAGGTGCTCCAAGCACCCACTTTATTGCAGAGCAAGGTGAAGCGTTAGTTACTATTGACCCGTCTTTATTACAAACTAGCCGCTTAATTGCAGGTTTTGCGTATTTAGCATCACTTGGTAGTAATACAAGTAGTGCAAATCCATGGCAACAATTACATGGGTTTAGTTTAAATGCGCCGCAACAAGTTAACATTCCATTTAGCGATACCCCCTTAAACGCAATAAAAACCGCGCAGGGCTATAGCATGACCATTAATGACAACACCTTTGAAGTGCAAGGTGAGTTAACTAATGGCTACTGCAACGTATCGATTAATGGCGCTAAACACACTGCGCATGTTAGCCACGTTGATAATGCCATTACTGTAATGAACCAAGCACTGCAAACTAAGTTTGAATGTGTTGATAAACATTTCATCAGCTCACATGAAAATGAGGCATTACCTCTTGCTGCGCCACTTAATGGTACTGTAGTTAAACACTTGTTAGAGGTGGGAAGTACCATTACTAAAGGCGATGCAGTGGTTATAATTGAAGCAATGAAAATGGAATACACGCTTAATGCCCCACATGATGGCGTATTAAAAAGTTACTGTTTTGCTGAGGGTGAACTGGTAAGCCATGGCGCTTTACTGGCCATAGTTGAAGACACAACAGCAGAGGAACCCGCTTAATATGAGTTCATTATTACCTAAAGCAGTGCGCATTGTTGAAGTGGGCGCCAGAGATGGACTTCAAAATGAAGCCGCTGTAGAAACTGCTGATAAAATAACGCTTATTAACGCACTCGCCGCTGCAGGCATAAAAGACATAGAAGCTGGTGCGTTTGTCTCACCTAAATGGGTGCCACAAATGGCAGACTCTAGTGAAGTAATAAGCGCACTTAATTTACCTGAGGTTAATCTCAGTGCCCTTACCCCTAATTTAAAAGGGGCAGAGGCAGCAGATGCTGTAGGTATTAAAGAATTTGCAATATTTACCGCAGCGAGCGAAGCATTTTGCCAAAAAAATATTAATTGCTCTATTGAGCAAAGTTTGGCGCGTTTTAGTGAAGTTATGGCTTTTGCAAAGGCGAATAACATTCGCGTACGCGGTTATGTAAGTTGTGTGTTAGGTTGCCCGTATGAGGGAGATGTTGACCCTCATACTGTACTGGCTGTTGCTGCTAAACTCTTAAAAATGGGCTGTTATGAAATTAGCCTAGGTGACACCATAGGTATTGGCACACCCGCTAAAGTAATAGAGCTACTTACATTGCTACTTAAACATATTGATAAATCTAAACTTGCTGTACATTTTCATGACACATACGGGCAAGCGCTCACAAATATTTACGCTGCGCTAAACCTTGGTATAGCAACGGTTGACAGTGCTGTTGCCGGCCTTGGTGGCTGCCCATATGCCAAAGGCGCGTCAGGAAATGTTGCCACAGAAGATGTTGTATACTTACTGCAAGGGCTTGGCATTGAGCATGGAATTGATTTACAAAGGCTTGCTGAGGCAGGTTGGCAAATTACGAGTGCACTGAACAAACAACCTGCTAGCAAGGTTTCTGCAGCATTACACGCACAATAATTATATAGCACAGAATGAGGAGTGACTCATGGCCGGTTTTGATAAAGTAGTTTCTAGTTATGAAGCTGCAATGGAAGGTTTAAAAGACGGCGATACAATAATAGCCGGTGGTTTTGGCTTATGTGGTATCCCTGAGGGTCTAATTGCCCAAATTAAAAAAATGCAAACTAAAGAATTAACCGTTGTTTCCAATAACTGTGGTGTTGATGACTTTGGTTTAGGGCTGTTACTGCACGACAAGCAAATTAAAAAGGTAGTCGCCTCATACGTTGGCGAAAATGCCTTGTTTGAACAGCAACTACTAAGTGGCGAGATTGATGTAGAACTTACGCCACAAGGTACTCTTGCTGAAAAAATGCGTGCTGGTGGTGCAGGAATACCTGCTTTTTACACAGCCACAGGTTACGGCACACCGGTTGCTGAGGGTAAAGAAGTAAAAGAGTTTAATGGTCGCCCTTATATTTTAGAAGAGTCAATTACCGGTGAATTCGCTATTGTAAAAGCATGGAAAGCGGATCGCTACGGCAACTTAGTATTTCGTCATACAGCCATGAACTTCAATCCAATGGCGGCTACTGCGGGTAAAATTACCGTTGCAGAAGTAGAGGAAATTGTTGAGCCAGGGGAACTTGAGCCAAGCCAAATACATACGCCAGGAATTTTTGTTAACCGCGTTATAAAAGGTAACTTTGAAAAACGCATTGAACGTGTTACCACACGAGATTAAGCAGGAGCACTAACAATGGCATTATCACGTGAACAAGTCGCAATGCGCGTAGCTCAAGAGTTACAAGATGGGTTTTATGTTAATTTGGGCATTGGTATTCCGACACTCGTCGCAAACTATGTACCCGATGGCATAGAAGTTATGCTACAGTCCGAAAATGGTCTTTTAGGCATGGGCGAATACCCTACTAAAGCCACTGTTGATGCGGATATGATCAACGCGGGTAAAGAAACCGTGACGGCAGCTACCGGTGCAGCTATATTTAATAGTGCAGATAGTTTTGCCATGATACGGGGTGGTCATGTAGACTTAACCGTTCTGGGCGCGTTTGAGGTAGATCAAAACGGTTCTATAGCCTCATGGATGATCCCTAAAAAATTAATTAAAGGCATGGGCGGAGCGATGGATTTAGTCGCAGGTGCAAAAAACATTATTGTTACCATGACCCATGCCAGTAAACACGGCGACTCTAAGTTATTAGAAAGCTGTACGTTACCGCTAACGGGCGTTAACTGTGTTAAAAAAATAGTTACTGATTTAGCCGTTCTAGAAGTAAAAGACGGCGCATTTCATTTACTAGAACGCGCACCAGGCGTATCAGTTGATGAAATTATTAGCAAAACGGCAGGTAAATTGCTTGTTAATGGTGATATTCCTGAGATGGTGTTTTAAACCACTCATAATTTCACTCTGTACCGACCTCATTCCCAGTGCCAATGGCGCTGAGTTACCCAAAATCCCTCGTAAGAGGGATTTTTTTTGTCTATATTTTAGTTTTTGCACTATAGTGACAATTTAACGCACCACTTAGGTGAATTCGACCTAATAAAATAAATAAATTGCTGATATAGTTAGTTTTTATTTTTGGTTTAATTATTGCCTATTACTAGGCGATTGAAATAACTTTATACTGGATACCATGCAAACACCTATTCGCGGCCTTCGCTCTTTTTGTTTTGCCGCAAAAAGCTTAAGTTTTAAACATGCTGCTAAAGAGCTTTACTTAACGCCCTCGGCTGTAAGCCACCAAATTAAACAGCTAGAAGAGCAGCTAGGCATTGATTTATTTCAAAGACAAACTCGCTCTATTAGTTTAACGCCTGCAGGTAAAAACTTTTTTGAAGCAATTTATCCAATTATAAATATGCTAGAGAGCACCATTAATGAATTTAGTCAGTTACAACAAAATGTAAACTTAACCATTACCCTGCCCGAATTTTTTGCCAGTGAATTGTTAATGCCTAAGCTCAGTGAATGGACCAGCGAGCACCCTAATATTAATTTACACATGGATACCCTCAAAACGCGCAAAGAACTAACTCGCCAAAGTGATTTATCTATAATTTTATCTTCAAGTAAACCGCTTGATGGACTGGCTACTGAGTTATTTAATTTAGAATATATTCCAGCATGTAATAAAAAACTACTTGAACAATGGCAAAACGATCATTGCCAAGCGCTTAATCAAGTGCCGCTTATTGTGCATAAAGCACGGCCTTGGGCTTGGCATCAGTGGGCAGAAAAAGTTGGAATTGATGACTTTTCACCAACACAAATTATTCAAATAGATAGTATGTTTGGTGTAGCAAGAGCGGCGCAACAAGGAATGGGCATTGCACTTATTCCTCTGCCAATTAGCCAAAGCTGGCTGGATGAGCAATGGCTTTATAAACTGTTTGAACAACCCCTTACCACCAAAGATAAATACTACTTGGTACAACACGGCTCTAGTACAGCAAACCACCCGCTCGATTTGTTTGCCAAGTGGGTAATTAACACCTTCAGACAAACAAAGTGACTATTAATTAAACGCCCTTTTATGGGCGTTTAATTATTTACGACCTTTTTAAAATATTTTTTTCGTGTCTCACGTAAACCTCAAAAAATAAAATATAACCAGCATTATCAACCACTTGAGCAGCTACTTGTTGACTGAATTTATAGATTAGTTTTTTTCACTTATTAGTTTTGTTTTTATCGCTTGTCGAAATTGAGTAAAAGCTCTAAAGTTAACTCAACAAATCAGCAACGACCAAAAATAATAAAACGCGTTACTGAAACCAAATTTAATTAGTTTGTAACAACAAGCTAGTAAAAAAGAATCTTTATTGTGTGTGAAGATGTTGTCAGTGTAAAAAACAGCTCAAGTTCGGTGGTGACTTAGCTTGGGTTGTTTTTATTTTACGCTTACACCCGCCAATAAATATAAGAATCTTTATTGTGTGTGAAGATGTTGTCAGTGTAAAAAGCAACTCAAGTTCGGTGGTGACTGAGCTTGAGTTGTTTTTATTTACATTCACATCAGCAACAATAATTCAGCATTAGTTATTACTAATACAACCCCCCGAATCTTTATTGTGTGTGAAGATGTTGTCAATTGAAATGCAGCGACCTCTTTTAAGTATCGCTGCTTTTTTTTGCTTAAAATTTGCCTATTTGCTAATTAGCTTAAACATCATCTGATCTGTTTATTTCCTCACGAGCAACAAATTCTAATACAGTGGCATTAATACAATATCTATCTTGACCATTTGGCCCTTCACCCGGGAATAAATGCCCTAAATGAATCCCGGTACTTTTAGATTTAAGCTCAATACGTTGCATTCCCCAACTGTTATCTTCATGCTGCGTTACGCTGTCTTTTACAGGGTGTGTAAACGACAACCAGCCAGTACCCGAATTAAATCTGTCGCGGGTATCAAACAAGGGTTCACCACTGAGTTTATCGATAAAAATGCCATCGGGGGTGTTTTTAAAAATAGCGTATTCTTTGCAATATGGGCTGTCGGTTTTAGCGTTAAACGCTACTTTATAAGCTTCACTGTCACCGAGTTTAAATGCACCTAGCGCTTTATAAAAAAGCTCGGCATCCATATAACCTTGGCGAGAATACACTTCTACTCCATCTTCTAAAAATAGTATGGTGGGTGTAGCCCAAGTTGCACTTTTGATAGTTAAGCCGCTAAGCTGATCAGCATGGCGAAATGTCATTGGTATTGTGCCTTTGTAGTCATTGGCTACCGCCGCTTTAAACTTTTCACAGTAAGGGCAGTAATCGCGAGAGTCTAAAATAACAATTTGTTTGCCAGTCGACAATGCAGTGTTATCAACCTGCTGCTTTTCATCTTGACTAAAAACAACGCCGGTTGAATGGTCTGGGCAATAACCGTTTGGATTTTTTTCAAGGTAATTTTGATGATACTCTTCAGCAGAATAAAATTGCTCTAGTGGCTTAATTTGTGTAGCTATTGTTCCATAACCTGCTTTGGTGAGTAACTGCTGGTACTGCTGTGTTACAGCAATCGCGGTGTTTGCTTGCTCGTCACTAGTAGTTAAAATAATAGAGCGATATTGTGTGCCTACATCATTACCTTGGCGGTTTTTTTGAGTCGGATCGTGGCTTTCGTAATAATTTTGCAGCAGCTCTTTTGCCGAAATAATATTGCTATTAAATGTAACCTGCACCACTTCAGCGTAGTTATCTTCATCAAAGCGACGCGATAGCTTAGTTATATTCCTGTAGGTTGGTTTAAACCCATGCCCATCGGCATAGCCCGACTCTGCATCGAGTACTCCATTAAGTGCTTCATAGCGTTTTTCTGCCCCCCAAAAACAACCCGAGCCAAGCACTAGCTTTTCTACATGCATAGTGGCATCTAAATCACTGGATTTAGTTACCTCATCTGACGAGATAGCGCTCATCGTACTTAGTAATCCCAACATAGCAAATGTAGCTAATATTAACCCCTTAAACATACGATTACCTCTTAGTTTTAGTTACTCTAGGGTCTGTTGACCTTCCAAGGTTAAATTTGCAGCAGTCTGTTTGGTGTTTAGGCAAGGCAGAGCCTATGTAGTGTGGTTATTCCCCATAAATAGGCGATAACGCAGCATCAATGCCAAACAGGCGCTGCCCGAAGGGTTCTGCCTAGGAGCGATTTAGTCTTTGTTGCTCGGTTTTTACTTAGCCCACTAGGTTCCAAAACTCGCACCGCGATTAAACCGCTCCTAGTTTGAACAATTTAGTCTTTGTTGCTCGGTTTTTACTTAGCCCACTAGGTTCCAAAACTCGCGCCGCGATTAAACCGCTCCTAGTTTGAACAATTTTAATCCGCAAAGGTCAACAGACCCTAAAGCAGACCTGTAAACTCAACAATTAATTTCACACACAACAAAACTTTACGAATGAGGGAGTTTATTCGATCCGAGCTTGTCTATTAATATCGTAATAGTTCAACGACTGTGATAGCTTAAATGTAATTAATATTAATGAGTTATCGATATGAGCATGATTCCTAGTATAAAAATTTTAACGAACTCTAGCCTGCTTTTTGATGTTTCTCACTACAGCGAACCACACATACTTGCAACGCAAAAAAAGCTTTGGGCACTCGCCCAACACTGTAAAAACAGCAATGAATTTATCGATTTGGTACCAGCTATGAACTCGTTAACTTTGTATTTAAAGTCCTCAGAAATGCTTAATAAATGGTACAACACCTTAGCTAAGTTATGGGATGAAGTGGATGATTACCCGTTTGATAGCCAGCACCACCAAATTAATACCTACTACCAAGGTGAAGATTTAGATTACGTAGCTAACTATCATCAACTCACAATTGATGAAGTGATTAACTTACATAGTAAAGAGTTATATCACGTTCTATTTTTAGGCTTTGTTCCCGGTTTTCCTTATTTACATGGGCTCAACTCACGGTTATTTACCCCAAGGCGCGATAACCCGCGAGTGAGTGTACCTAAAGGCGCAATTGCTATTGGAGCAGATCAAACTGGTATTTACCCTGAAGATTCGCCAGGTGGTTGGCATATTATAGCTCACACTGATGTCTGCTTATTTGATTCTAAAGCGGCTAATCCTTGCTTATTTAAACCTGGCGATACCATAGAGTTTGTGCCTGTAAAAGGAGTAAGCAATGATTAAAGTAATCAAGAGCGGTATTCAACTAACAATCCAAGATTTAGGCCGTGTGGGTTTTCGACATTTAGGGGTAAGCCGCTCAGGCAGCCTTGATACCTATGCACACATTATTGCGAACCGTTTATTAAATAACACCGACAACGCTGCCGTGCTGGAATTAACCGTGGGTTTATGCGAACTGCAATTTCAGTGTGATACCGTTATTGCCCTTCATGGAGCCGACCTCAAAGCAACCCTTGATGGACACCCACTTTATCCAGGCTGGAGTTACCCAATAAAAGCAATGCAAACACTTAAATTTGCAACTGGCCGTGGTGGCTCCCGTGCTTATATTGCAGTAAAAGGCGGTATTGAATGCCCAGAGGTTATGGGTTCTAAATCTACCGATTTAGGGGCAGCCATTGGAGGCTTTAATGGCCGTGCACTGCAAAGTGGCGATGTGGTAGCCATAAGTCCTTATACTAAACCTTGGTTATGTAATAAGGGCGCCCTTACCCCGCCAAAACGTAATATTATCCGTTTACATGTTGGTCCTCATTATGAGCTACTAACACCCGAGTGCATTAATGCTTTTTGTGATACCGCATTTACTATTAATCCAAATAGTAATCGTATGGGCGTACGCCTAGACCATAAAAATGCTGATATTATGCAACATACACTTTCATTGCCCTCTGTAGCCGTAGCACCTGGGAGCATACAGCTTCCACCTGATGGCAATCCTATAGTGTTATTAAATGACGGGCAAACAACGGGGGGTTATCCTTTAATAGCGCATGTGATAGAAGCCGACTTACATCAGTTTGCACAATTTAGAACTGCCGATCCAATCACCTTTGAATTTGTATCACTTGAGCAAGCAAATGCTGCAAAAAATAAGCTCGATGCTCACCTAGCACAACTTAAGCTGAGTTTAAGCCGCTACTGGGATTAATTAATAGTGCACTCACGCTCACTCACTGAGTAACTCAACCGCTATTTATTTATTTTTCGCTTTGCACTTTCTTGGTGCAAGGCGAACTAATTGTTGCAATTTAATTTAACTTTAATGTAATTTTAAATTAAAAATTGCACATTGCATTTTAATCTCCTTGCCAATATCACCACATTGGTGCAACGCCAATTTATTTGGTGCATAAATTATTCTTATTATTTTAAAAAAGCCGTGTGACTTAGGTATTTATTTCTGATAAAACAAGGTTAGTCTTTAGCAAACTCGCTATCGTAGGCACTTAATAGGAATGAGGAAAAATTATGTGTTCAATATTCGGCGTACTCGATATTAAATCGGATCCCAGCCAGTTACGCGCTCAGGCAATCGAAATGTCCAAACTGCTTCGCCACCGCGGGCCTGATTGGTCAGGGGTGTATTCATCAGACAAAGCAATTTTAGTGCACGAACGCTTAGCAATAGTTGGCGTATCAAGCGGTGCGCAACCATTATACAACCCAGAAAAAACGCATATTTTAGCGGTAAATGGCGAAATTTATAACCACAAAGAGCTTGCCGCTAATTTAGAAGTCGAGTTTGATTTTCAAACCCAGTCAGATTGTGAAGTTATTTTAGCCCTGTATAAACAAAAAGGGCCTGCATTTTTAGATGACTTAAATGGTATTTTTGCCTTTTGTTTATATGATGAAGAGCAAGACGCTTACCTAATTGGTCGCGACCACATTGGTATTATTCCACTGTATACAGGCCACGACGAGCATGGCAACTTTTATGTAGCATCAGAGCTAAAAGCGCTTTCACCTATTTGTAAACATATTGAGGAGTTCCCACCGGGGCATTACCTTTACAGCAAAGACGGTAAATTAACACCTTACTACCAACGTGATTGGCAAAGCTACGACGCAGTTAAGAACAACGATGCCAAGGCAGAAGATGTAAAAGATGCTCTAGAAGCCGCGGTAAAACGCCAACTAATGTGTGACGTACCCTACGGTGTATTACTATCTGGTGGATTAGATTCGTCGGTTATTTCTGCTATTTCTCAACATTTTGCCGCAAAACGTATTGAAGACAACGATGAAAGTGATGCTTGGTGGCCTAAACTGCATTCGTTTTCAGTGGGTTTAGAAGGCTCACCCGATTTAGCTGCAGCGCAAAAAGTGGCTGATATGATAGGCACTATTCACCACCCTATTATTTTTACTATTCAACAAGGTATTGATGCTCTTAAAGAAGTGATTTATCACATTGAAACCTATGATGTAACTACTATTCGTGCCTCAACCCCTATGTACTTAATGGCACGCCAAATCAAAGCTATGGGCATTAAAATGGTGCTTTCAGGTGAAGGAGCCGATGAATTATTTGGTGGTTATTTATATTTTCATAAAGCACCCAATGCACAAGAGTTTCATGAAGAGCTAAACCGTAAAGTATCAAAACTGCATATGTTTGATTGCTTACGTGCTAATAAATCAATGGCTGCCTGGGGTGTTGAAGCACGCGTGCCATTTTTAGATAAAGAATTTGTTGATGTGGCAATGCGCATCAACCCAGAAGCTAAAATGTGTAAAGACGGAAAAATTGAAAAACATATTTTGCGTGCTGGCTTCGATGGCTACCTACCAGACGAAGTGTTATGGCGTCAAAAAGAACAATTCTCTGATGGTGTTGGCTACAGCTGGATAGACACCTTAAAAGAATTTGTAAATGAGCAAGTAACAGATCAAGAACTAGCGAATGCTAAATTTAAATACCCAATTAACACGCCAGATTCAAAAGAAGCGTATTTTTACCGCCGTATTTTTGAATCGCACTTCCCGGGCGATGCCTCTGCTAACTGTGTACCACATGGTAAATCAGTAGCGTGTTCAACCCCCGAAGCACTGGCTTGGGATGCATCATTTCAAAACAATGCAGATCCATCTGGACGCGCCGCAGGCGTTCACAATGAAGCATATAAAAAATAGTTACCCCCCTATCTACGCTGCAGCTTAAAAACTGCAGCTTTTCTTCGCTGTCTTAATGAATAATTTCTTGAAATTTTATTCCACTAAAAGAATTAAATGAGAAATCAAAACCATTCAATTTAATCATTTATGTTTAATCACTGTTATTTGTCACTTCTTTACAAGCGCAGCGTTTATTTGCCATTTTTGTAAATTAAATCGCAAAGGTGAAATAAACCTTTGACCAATTTAGTTTAAACAGTAAGATTTAGTCGCTTTTTATAAAAACTATTTCAATCTCGCTTTTTCATTAACCTCATGAACAATATCTATCTAGCTCATTATCCCAAATCATAAAAACATAGTTAAAATGTCATTAAAAAATCATTTAATAAATGAATAGTGATTTTAAAACGCTGACTTAGTTTTTTACGTATTCAATAGCGTTTTTTTAGTTATTTACTTGTCTGATTAGGCCGAATATTCATTCACTTAGCTTTGCATTCAATGCTATATACGACTATAAAATAATTAGCTGACACATTAGTTATCATTTGTTCAGCTGCCAGATATGTACAATAAAAAGACAAAAGTAGCTTAAAGTTTTGCCAAAGTGTTAAATCTTTTGCATTTAATATTTAACTCCCCTATTAGTAAAGGTATGATGGGCAATTAAATTAGTTAGTCTTCTAACTATTCGTGTTATTAGCTTTAGTTATAAATCTAATAAGACGAATACAGTGAACTATAAAAAACTGGCATTAAGCCAACCTGTTTCATTAACCAATGAGGTATTGCATGAGCGAGAATCATGACAAGTACAGTATTGATAATACGGACTACACCGTAGGTCAAGACAACGTACAAAAGTGGGGATTTGATATACATAACCCTGTATTCGGGATCAGTGCAGGGTTAATAGCACTTTTTTTAATCGCCGTACTAGTATCAGATGCCGAAGTAGCTAAAACAACACTAAATGGTATCAAAACCGATATTATTAATAATTTTGACGGCTTATTTATGTGGGCTGCCAACTTCTTTGTTATTTTTTGTTTAGTTTTAATTTTTTCACCATATGGCAATATCCGCTTAGGCGGTGACGATGCTAAACCATCGCATTCTCGTATTTCTTGGCTGGCAATGTTATTTGCTGCAGGTATGGGTATTGGCTTAATGTTCTGGGGTTTGCTGAACCAGTTGCATACTACACTGGTTGGTATGAAACGCCGCTCAATGTAACAGCTAACACACCAGAAGCCGCGAAAATGGCAATGGGTGCTACTATGTTCCATTGGGGTCTTCACCCTTGGGCAATTTATGCTGTAGTTGCGCTTTCGTTAGCATTTTTTACTTACAATAAAGGCTTACCTCTTTCTATTCGTTCGATTTTTTACCCAATTTTAGGTGATAAAGCGTGGGGGTGGCCTGGTCACATAATTGATATTTTAGCTGTATTAGCAACCTTATTTGGTTTAGCAACGTCACTTGGGCTAGGTGCACAACAAGCTTCTGCCGGTATTAATCATGTGTTTGGTTTTGAAGGTGGCGTAGGTTCACAAATTCTGGTTATTACAGGTGTTACATTACTAGCAGTCGTCTCTGTTATTAGAGGCATTGATGGCGGCGTTAAATTACTTAGTAACGTAAATATGCTCATTGCTTTAGTATTACTAGTATTTGTATGTTTAGTTGGTTTTGCGGTCTCTATGGGTAATATCCCTAACACGGTAATGGGGTATGTAGAGAACATTATTCCATTGAGTAACCCACATGGACGTGAAGATGAAACATGGATGCATGGTTGGACAGTATTCTACTGGGCTTGGTGGATTTCATGGTCACCGTTTGTAGGTATGTTTATTGCGCGTGTTTCGCGTGGTCGTACAATCCGTGAATTTTTAACCGCGGTATTACTTATTCCAACAGCGGTTACTATCCTGTGGATGTCTATCTATGGTGGCATCGCAATTGACCAAGTAGTTAATGGTATTGGTGCTCTTGGGACTGACGGTCTAACAAGTGTCCCTATGGCGATGTTCCAAATGCTTGATGAAATGCCAATGGCGAGTGTGCTTTCTTTCATTGCTATTGTATTAGTACTGGTATTCTTTATTACTTCTTCTGATTCAGGATCACTTGTAATTGATTCAATCACAGCAGGTGGCAAAATTGATGCTCCGGTACCACAGCGTATTTTTTGGGCTACTGTTGAGGGCGCAATTGCTGCTGCATTACTTTGGATTGGTGGTACTCAAGCGATTGAAGCACTACAAGCAGGGGCTATTTCAACCGGTCTACCGTTTACCATTGTTTTGCTATTAATGTGTGTAAGCTTAATTTTAGGTTTACGAACTGAGCCTCGCCCAGTTAAATAATACCCTACATTAAAAAACGCCGCTAATTGCGGCGTTTTTTTTACTCTATTTTTCCTATAATATTTTATAACGTTTCGCTAAAGCCAAATTTCACTCAGTGGCGTATCTAACCGATAATGATAACTCAGCTGAGCTTGCAGTAATTCTGCGGTGGCTAAAGCGTCAGTCAGTGCATTATGGTTTTGATACAATGGCAAGGAATAACGCTCCCTTGTATCACTTAACCGTAATGAACCTAGTTTTTTATTAAATAGCCTACCTAGTAGCCCTTGACGCGCTCTAAGCGCTCGCCTTTCAATTTCCATAGTGTCGACTAAAGCAAATTCAATACCTTCTTTTATACGTGTGAGCAGCGCATTATAAAAAAAGTGGCGCTCAATGGCAGCATAATGCACCACCACCACTTTCCCTTTAAGTGCATCAAGAAGTGGGGCTAAAATTCGATTGAGGTCGGGAGCTTCGTCCACTTCTGAGTGGGTAATACCATGGATAACAATCGACTCTTCACTCAAATCTCGTCGTGGTTGTACTACCCAGTGACGGCTCTCTTTACAGTAAATACGATTAACATTGAAAGGCACTAACCCAACACTAACAATATCATCGGTATTAGCGTCCAGACCTGTTGTTTCAAAATCTAGCGCCACAAAAGGTACGTCTTTAAGCGGAGCAGTCTGATTGGTAAATGCCTGCTTATAAAACTCCTTAAGCAACGAGTTTTGCGCACTATGTAAAAGCTGTTCGTAACGACGTGGCCAATCTAACGGTGATTTAGCCATAACTTATTTCACACCTGAATGAGCAGAATAACTAAACTTTAAAAAGCTTTGCGCTTTTTCTAAAATCGCAAAAGCTTCTTTTAAATTACTTTGCTCAAATGGTGAGAGTAAATGCGGATCTAAATCATTATCGGGCGCTTCCCCCTGCTCTATCTGCCATGCCTGATGGCGAATACGTACAGTGGCAATATATTCAAATGCATCACGCAAATCTTGTGCTTTGCCTTTGGGTAATAAGTTAGCCTCGATAATATCCTCTAAGCGCTCAAACGAATTTTGTTTACGTGAACCGACCGCTAATGCATGAACGCGAACCACATCAGATAGCGGCGCTGTACCACGACGTTTTAAGTTCATTGAGCGCTTATGTTGGCCATTGTGCTCAAGTACAAAGCCGTTAAAAAATCCCAATGGTGGCGTTCGATTGCGAGCATTAGCAGCAAGGTTAGCTAAAAAGCGTTTATTTACTTTGCTTTCTTTTGCCACCAGCGTTTTAAGCTCATCGGCCCACTTTAACTTACCCCACACACCATCTAAGTCAAAAAATATCGAGCTATTGAGCAGTGCTTGCGGTTTGGGCTCGGCCATCCAGCTAGCAAATTTTTCTTGCCATTGTTCGCGGGTCATACGCCATTTTTTAAACGAGGCCATAATTTCACCATCACAATAGGTATAGCCACACTTAGCCAAGCCATCACACACAAAGTCTGATAAGTTTTGAAAATACTCATCGTGCAATGCCTCATCGAAGCTATTATCTAAAATCAGTGCATTATCTTGATCGGTTACAATTAACTGCTCATCCCGTGCCATTGAGCCCAGCGCAATAAAACAATAAGGAATGGGCGGCTCGCCAAATTTTTCTTCTGCTAGGGCTAATAGGCGCTGTTTAAAGGTACGTCCTATTACTGCCATAGCGGTCCCTATCATATGCGAATTAGCATCTTCGTTTACCATACGCACAAACACATTAGGTAATTGGCGGGCGTAATGAACTAAGTCATCAACCGATTGCTGAGCTAAAATACCGCGTACTAACAATAAGCTACTTTGTGATTCATAGCGTAAAATATCAGATAGAGATATCACCCCTATTGGTCGCTTTTTATGTACCACAGGCAAGTGATGTAAGTTATCTCTTAGCATGGCTAAAACGGCTTCAAACACATAGGCGTTGCTATCAAGTAGTACTAAGCTTGATGTCATTACTTCTTTGGCGGGTGTATCATATGTTAACCCTTGGGCGACCACTTTAGTGCGAATGTCTCTGTCGGTTATAATTCCAACGACTTGACCGTCGTCTTCTTCTGGATCGTCGCTTATTTGTTTTTCTATATCAGTAACAAGTACTGAAGAGACCGATTCTTGTGTCATCAAAAACGCGACGTCTTGTATGGGGGTTTGTGTAGTAACAGTGACTACATCGCGATGTAATAATGATTTAACTTTTGCGGTGGTTAAATCATTGCTGTCGGCTTGCTCTACTATTGCTTGGTGCAAGCGTACGTTGCCATCCACTTCGAAAAAGTCAGCAAAGGTTTCGTATTTATCACAGTATTCGTTGAAGGTATTAACATTAATACAATACGTTAAGGTATCTTCAAGTGCACGAGCTGGAAACCGCACTTTGCGGTTCATCAATAAACCCATTTGGCCAAAAATACCGCCTGTAGCTAAGCGGTTATAGAGTTCACCATTACGACGTGAAATCTCAACTGAGCCACTACGAATAATATACAAGTCACTAATATCTTGCCCTAAATGCAGGATATCAGTTTCGGCACGAAAGTAAGCAACCTCTATTTGCATTGCTAATTCGTTCAATGCCTCAGTAGGAAGCGTATCAAATGGGGGATGTTCAACTAAAAATTGGGCTATTTCAACTTGCTCGGCCTGCATAGGGAATCCTTGTGGCGTGAATCTAGTTGAATTGTGAGCCTAATTGGCTATTTTTTCAAAGAAAAATAGCCAATTTACGTAAATAGTTAGCGATTAATTATCTACTTGCTCTAACTCATGCGCTAATTGTTTTGACTCATCGCCGCGAGGGCTGGTAAAACGTGCAAGTCCTAAATAAATCACCGGTGTTAAATAAAGCGTAAACAATACCGCTAATGCTAGTCCACCAAACACCACCCAGCCAATCGCATTGCGCGCCTCAGCGCCCGCACCTGTTGACATAATAAGCGGTAATGCACCCAATAAAGTAGAAATTAAGGTCATGGTAATGGGTCGTAGGCGTACCAGTGCAGCTTGTTCAACCGCTTTTCGAACACTAAGCCCGTTATCTCTTAATTGATCAGCAAACTCGACCAATAAAATTGCGTTTTTAGCGATTAAACCAATAAGCATTACCAGACCAATTTGCGAATAAATATTGAGTGATGTGCCGGTTAAATACAGTGCTAAAATAGCGGATGTAATACCAAATGGCACAGTAATCATCACCACAATGGCGCTGTTAACGTTTTCAAATTGTGCTGCCAATACTAAAAATACAATTAAAAATGCCAATACATAGGTCATTAATACTTCGTTTGAGGTCTCTTCAAATGTCAGAGCTTCCCCTTTAAACGCTAGGGTAATACCTGCTGGTAATGATTGCTCAGACACTTGTTTTATTTGCTCTACCAGTGTGGCAATAGTTAAACCTTCGGGTAATTCCATGCTTAATTCTATGGCACGTCGCTGAGCATGGCGCTCAAGCTCTGCAGCTACGCCTTCCTCTGTAATATTAGCGACACTACTGAGCGGTACTAATTGATTATCGCGGGCGCTTACATATAAATTTGCTAAATCACTGGGGTCATTAATGGTTTGATTTTGAGCCTGTAACATAATTGGTATTGACTGATCGCCAATATTTAAATCGGCTATATCGTCGCCATTAATGGCAGCTCTTAAAGTAATGGCTATATCACTTAACGATACACCGAGTTCTTCTGCGCGTCGTCTGTCTATATTGACGCGAAGTTGTGGTTGCGATGGCTGATACGATACGCGAACCGGTGCAACCTCAGGTACTGCTTTTTCAAGATCTGCTGAAAACTGCTGTGCAGTTTTAAATATTTCAAGGTAATCTTGCCCCAGCAAAGCAATTTCGATTCCGCCACCTTGGCCACGTAAGTTTAAACTATTAGCCCCCCCTGCGTATGCGGGTGCTCCAGGAATATTCATTAAAGGCTGTCGAATTTTATTGATGATTTCTTGTTGACTAAAGTTGCGTTCATCCCAGTGTTTTAAAGGCACAGTAATAAACACAATATTAGGGTCCCATTGACCAACTACTGTGTAAATAGATTCAATTTCACCGCTTTCGACGAAAGGCAGCAAAGTGTCTTCCATTTTAATGGCTTGCCTATCCATAAAGTTTAAGCCTACGCCATCTGGACCACGAGCAAATATTCTAATTTTACCGCGATCTTCTGTTGGTAGTAACTCGTTATCTAAGCTCATATACAACGCACCTGAACCACCAGCCACTAATAAACAAGCAATAAAGGTAAGCCACGCATGATCGAGTACTTTATGAATTGTTTTGGTATATAAATTAGCAAGTACGTTACCAAGCTTAGCAAATGGATGAAAACCGCCTTGCTTAAGCTTTAGCTTAGAGGTAAGTGCCGGCACTAACGATAACGCAACAAAGCTTGATATGATCACAGCACCGGCAAGAACACCGCCAAACTCTCTGAATAAACGCCCTGCTGTAGAGGGTAAAAAAGCGATGGGAACAAACACAGCTGCTAACACTGCCGTGGTGGCTATAACGGCAAAAAATACTTCACGGGTGCCAACAACCGCTGCGGCACGCCTGCCTAGCCCTAATCCACGTTGGCGTTGAATGTTTTCACTCACTACAATCGCATCATCAACGATTAAACCTGTAGCAAGTACCAATGCGAGTAAGGTTAAAATATTAATGGAAAAACCCAGTGCCCATATCAGTGCTAACGAGCCAATCAAAGCAACCGGAATGGCAAATGCGGGCACTAAGGTTGCGCGCCAAGAACCAATAAACACCCATAAAGTGATGATAACTAGCAGCACTGTCAGCACTAATGAGTTAATAACTTCATCCACTGAACTTCTAATAAACTGCGCATCATCTGATGTTAAGGTAAATTCCATCTGAGGAAAGCGTTCACGCATTCCCTCTATAAGCTTTAGAACTTCATCTGATATTTCTATGGTGTTAGATTGCGCTTGGCGGATAATTTCCATACCAATAACGGGTTTACCATTGAGCCTAACCATAGAGCGTGGATCTGCCGGGCCAAAATATACCGCGGCGATATCGCTAATACGGGTATCACCACGAATGATAATATCACCGACTTGATCTGGTGTGACCGAGGTAGCATCAGCACGCACAATGATTTGCTGATCGTTTGATTTTAAACTTCCTGCAGGCACATCAAAGGGAGCTTGCCTGAGAACGTCAGCAACATCAGGAATAGTTAAATTAAAGCTACTGAGCTTAAGCGGATCTATACGTACTCTAAGCACTCGTTCTCTATCACCGTTTAAGCGCACATCAGCAACACCGGGAATAGTTAAAAACTGTGGTGCTAAGTCAACATCAACTCGCTCGGTTAATGCCTCTAACGATAAACTCTCACTTGATACGGTGAGTGATACGACCGCCTCAGCATCATTATCGGCTTTTATAATAGATACACGCTCAACCTCTTCTGGGAGCTCTCTTTGCACTCGCGAAACTGACTCGCGTGTTTCATTAGCGGCATCATCCAGATTAACACCAGGTCTAAATTCAACCACAATACGTGAGCTGCCTTCTTCACTTTGTGCACGAATAGATTTAACTCCACTCACACGGGCAACAGCACCTTCAAGTTTGCTGGTGACTTCAGTGTCGACGGTTTCTGGGGAACCACCTGGAAACGAAGCTGATACCGTAATACGCGGCCTATCTACATCAGGAAGCTCTCGCACTTCTACGCCAGCTATAGCGGCGATACCGGCAATAATTATTAATAAGTTAAGCACCACAATAAGTACAGGGCGGCGAATTGCCATAGACGGCAAGTCTTGCATCATAGGTTGCTGTTTCATGGCTACTCCTGCGTACTAGCGATAGGTGCAGAAAAGCTTAATTCTTGATTGGCTCGCAAGCGCTGAACGCCTTCAACAACTAACGTATCGTTTGGCTGTAATGCCCCTGATACGAGTAAGCGTCCAGCCAAGCGTTGCTCTATTTTCACATCAACCCGGGTAGCTTTGTTATCAACACTTGTCCACACATAAGGACCCGTTGCGCCCCACAGTAGTGCTGCTTCAGGAATAGCGGCAAAGCGTTGACCTAATACTTTTATATGTACTCGAAAACTCATACCCGGTAAGAATTGTTGATCTTTGTTATTTAACTTTGCTTTGACTCTTAAGGTACGAGTTTGTGGGTCTATACGTGAGTCTAAATAGGCTATTTCTGCTTCAACAGGCGCTTGCGATTGCCATGGGAACACGCGTACGCTAGCATTATTTCTGAGCATCGCAATCGCTGATTCAGGCGCGTTAAAATTAATGTATAACTGGCGGGTGTCATCGATGCTGGCAATCATTGTTTGTGTTGTTATTCTGTCACCCACTTCAACGTCAGTCAGCCCCATAGTGCCATTAAAAGGGGCTCGAACTTGACGATCTTCTAATTCAGTTTCGGCTTGTATGAGAGTAACTTTTGCAAGCTCCACGATGGTTTTTGCATCGTCTACATCACTTTGCGGAACAGCTCCTTTAGCTTGGCTTTGTTTTAAACGTTTTAAAGTTCGCTGACTATCTGCTAATTTTATTTTAGCCTCTTCAAGGGCCGCTTTTTGCCTACGTGAATCTAGCTCAAGTAAAATATCACCTTCTTTAACCTTATCGCCAGGTTTAAAATGAACCGCTGCTACTTTGTCACCTACGGCAGGATATAAAATAACAGAATGGATAGCTTCAGCATTACCAACAGCCTGAACCTGCTGTTGGGCTTGTTCCATAGCGATATTTTCAACGACCACGCTAGCACCAGTTACTGGCAAACTAACCGATAAAAATAAGGCCGTTATGCCCATTAAAATATTTTGCGACTTCAAAGGATCACCCTAATTAATTATTATTTCCATTATGTTACGCAGTTTAACACCTCTATGATCAATAAATAGCTTAGTACGACTAATTAGCAAAACAACACGCTGAAATTAAACACCCACGTATTTAATACATATTCTTACACCAGCCTACAAAATCACCACATATTTTGTGCGTATTAAACACTATGATTTGGTCATTAGAGTGAATATACAAACGAGTATTTATGAATAAAAGTATAATTTTGGTTTTACTACTTAGTGGCTGTGCATCACAAGGGGTTGATCGTACGAGTCAAAATCAATTAATTAAACGCTATTATGCATCTGTTGAGTCAGAGCAAAAAGTAACACTTTCCTCAGAAGTTGGAACAGGCATAGCTGCGGGAGTTGGTTTTGGCTTTGTTGACAGCTTAGATGGCAACAGAGAAGAAATGATTGGTGGCGCTATTGTCGGCGGTTTAGTTGGAGGGTTATTTACTGCATTATTTGAGGGAGGTAATACGGCTTATCAGTATAACTTATACGCTGCTGATGAAGGTGAATTTACGGTTATTCAAAAGAAAAAACTCGATAAAAACACAGAATGTGTTCTTGTAAATTCAGCTAATAAAATTACACTTACGCCGATAGATAAAAGTTATTGTATTCGTTGATTAAGCTCAAAGTGAGTATCAAACCTTTAAGCTGCTAAGCAATGTAGCTCGCTATTTATAAATTACTTTTAAATAAAAAACCTCAGTATTTACTGAGGTTTTTTAATGAATAAATAAACGCGTGGTATTATTTATTTCGTTGTGCGTCTTTTTGCGCTTTTTTTGCTTCTTTACGTTGCTGTAAAGCAGCTTGTGCTTCGTTACCAATGTGGCCTTCACCGCGTGCTTGTGCCAATTCTATTTGCTTTTGACGCTCAGCAAAACGAGCGCGCTGCTCGTCGGTTACATCATCAATACAATGATGACACGACACCCCTTCCATGTATTCAGGCTTTTGTTTTTCTTCTTCTGTGATAGGCATCCGACATGCGTGACACTGATCATATGAGCCTTTTTGTAAGTCATGATTTACCGCGACACGGTTATCAAATACAAAGCACTCCCCTTCCCACATGGTTTCTTCTTTTGGTACTTCTTCTAGGTATTTTAATATGCCGCCTTCAAGGTGGTATACCTCATCAAAGCCCTGCTCTTTCATATAAGCTGTTGATTTTTCACAGCGAATACCACCTGTACAAAACATAGCTACTTTTTTATGCTTTTCTGGGTCGAGATTTTCTTTGGCCCACTGCGGAAATTCGCGGAACGTCTTCGTGTTTGGATCGACCGCGTTTTGAAACGTACCAATTTCAATTTCATAATCATTTCGGGTATCAACAAGGATAACCTCTGGATCAGAAATAAGGGCGTTCCATTCATTTGGCTTAACATAACTGCCCACTACTTTTAATGGGTCAACGCCCTCAACACCCATAGTCACGATTTCTTTTTTAAGTTTTACTTTAGTGCGGTAAAACGGGCATTCGTCATCATATGATTCTTTAGTAACAATATTGTCTAAATTAGGCTGGGTGTCTAACCACGCCAGTAAGTTATCTATGCCTTCACGTTTTGCTGAAACAGTACCGTTAATTCCTTCTGCGGCAATTAACAAAGTACCACGCACGTCGTTTTGCTCCATTACATTAAGTAAAGGTTGGCGAAGTGCTTCAAAATCAGGTAAAGAAACAAATTTATACAGTGCGCACACAACAAAGTGATCGCTGGTTACATTATCTTTATGGATAGCAGTCATGGTTTTCCTATTTTGCCTTTAAACCCCGCAAGGGGCGTTTACCGAATCGTAAATCCGGCGCATATGGGGCGCGTATTTTACGCTTTTTTTATTTAAATGCAAAAAAATGGATGATAATGCGCTTTTTACTGTTAGCGCAGTGGCTCAGTGGGCTATAATGCGCGGATAAATTTACAAGACTTGCTCATATTGGAGAAATATACATTGCACTTTACTGATCTTGGGATTGATACTCGCCTAGAAACACAATTAGCGCACCAAGGGATCACCCAGCCTACCGATATTCAAGCTCATGCTGTGCCAACGGCACTCGCTGGACATGACATTTTCGCTCAGTCAAAAACTGGGTCAGGCAAAACTTTAGCGTTTTTATTACCTGCAGTGCAGCGAGTAATGAAACAAAAAGCACTCAGTAAACGTGATCCTCGTGTACTTATTGTTGCTCCAACTCGTGAGCTTGCAACCCAAGTGTTCACCCAACTACGATTACTTATTGCCGGTACCAATATCAAGGCAGTTAAAATTCTCGGTGGTGAAAACTTTAACGACCAAATTAAAGCACTGCGCAACGACCCACATTTTGTGGTTGCTACACCAGGGCGCTTAGCCGATCACTTAAAGCAACGCTCTTTACAGTTAAGTGGCTTAGAGCTACTTATATTTGATGAAGCTGACCGTATTTTGGATTTAGGTTTCACCGACCAGCTTAAGTTAATTAATGAACTGGCAGATCACCGATTACGCCAGACCCTATTGTTTTCAGCGACATTAGATCATGCTCAAGTAGATGCCCTTTCGCGTAATTTATTAAAAAAACCAAAACAAATTATGCTCAGTGCAGCCAATGAGCAACACAGTGATATTAAACAAACATTGTATTTAGCCGATCATCTTGATCATAAAGAAGCGCTACTTGAGCATTTTCTTAATCAAGATAATGTAGGGCAATGTATTATATTTACCGCAACACGTGCTGATACCAGTCGCTTAAGCGAGGCATTAAATAGTAAAGGCTTTAAGTCTGTCGCACTAGCCGGGGATTTAACTCAAAGTAAGCGCCTTGATATCATGGATGCGTTTAGCCGTGAGAACTTTAAAATATTAATTACTACTGATGTTGCATCTCGCGGTTTAGATTTACTCAGTGTGACCCATGTTATAAATTTTGATTTACCAAAACACGCTGAAGAATACGTTCACCGTATTGGTCGCACAGGCCGAGCTGGTTTTAAAGGCAACGCGCTATCATTTGTTGGTCCTAAAGATTGGGCAAGTTACTTAGCAATAAAGTCATTTTTAAATGACGAATTGTCGTTTGCGGTGGTTGATGGTTTAAAAGCGAAATTTAAAGGCATCAAAGAGAAAAAGGTTACGCCAGTTAAACCAATTAAAAAGGTAGTGGCTGATAAAAAACCACATCAAAGACGCAAAGCGAAACCTAAAAAACCAGCAGCCCCAATTAAAGCACCACTCAACATTGATGGTGATACCCCGATGCGTCGTAAAAAAAAGCCTGAGCAGGAATAATTATGAGTAACCTTGGAACTACCCAAACCCTATTTGTAAAAGAAGTCAGTAATGAAGGTGCCTATTTAGATGGCCATGACTTAGGTGAAGTTTTTTTACCTAAACACGAGATTAAACATGAACTTGAAGCTGGCGATAGCATCAGCGTTTTTACCTTTTTAGATAACGCAAACCTGCCAACAGCAACAACTAAAAAACCACACGCACAAGTCGGTGAATATGCCCTACTGCGCGTTAAAGAAATAAACAGCATTGGGGCTTTTTTAGATTGGGGTTTAGAAAAAGACGTACTTGCACCGTTTAATGAACAAAAACCGCGTATGCAAGAAGGCTACTCTTATTTAGTCCGTTTATATCTTGATAATGCTAGTCAACGAATTTGTGCTTCAACCAACTTTAATCGCTTTTTATCAAAAGACGAGCCGCAATATAGCCACTTGCAAGAAGTTGATTTAATTGTGGCAGGTAAAACCGATATTGGCTACAAAGTACTTATTGAAGAATCTCATTTTGGTGTTGTATTTTACAACATGGTATTTAAAAACCTATTTGTTGGTCAAAAGCTTAAAGGGTTTATTCAAAAAGTACGTGAAGACGGAAAAATTGACGTCATACTTGAAAAGCCAGGTATGGGTAAAGTCAGTGAACTTGGCGAAAAAATTATGGAAAAACTAAAAGATGAAGGTGGCATATTAGCCATAGGCGATAAGTCTGAACCTGAATTAATTAAAAAAGTATTTTCGACCAGTAAAGCAAACTACAAAAAAGCCATTGGTGGGTTATTTAAACAAGGCTTAATTGATATTGAAGCTAAGTCTATTCGTTTAAAATAATTCAATAAAAAAGCCACCTAGGTATAAACTTAGGTGGCTTTTTCGTATCTAAAATTTATAACTTAATGTTTTTGTAAGGTAAGGTACAACGTGAATATTGATTTGAATATTCAATTAATTCTTTCTTAGACGTCATATTTAACGGCGCTAATCTAAAAACTTTTTTTGTACACTCATTCTGCATTTCATCGTGTACATCAACACACTCTTTGCTACTTATATTAAGTCCAGCTAAAACACTTTCATTTGTATAGCACAAATGCTGAGCATAATTTTGAGCGATTTTTTTAAACTTAAACAAATCAACGGGGTAATCAGATACCAAATCAGTAACATTCGAAACATCATCATACATTTTAGTTGAAAAAACATATTTATTAACAGCAAAGCCACTAATGATAATTACCACTACAAACATTATTAAACGCAAAGTTAGTTCCTCACTGCATAGCCGTAATTAAATGTAGCACAAACAAAAAGAGTTGTAATAAACTCCTTATAATTATGCAAACTTTAAGTTTAAGCTATTGATTTATTTACATCACTCAATACTTGCACCGGGTTTTGTGCCTGAGTAATAGGACGCCCTATTACTAGGTAGTCACTGCCAGCTTCAATGGCTTCTTTAGGTGTCATAATACGTTTTTGATCGCCCGCATCACTACCAGCAGGACGAATACCTGGGGTTACTAGTTTAAACTCGTCTCCCAATGCTGCTTTTAAACTTTGTGCTTCTTGTGCTGAACACACTACACCATCAAGGCCTGCTTGTTTGGTTAGTTTTGCTAAGTGCATCACTTGCTCTTGTGGTGATTTACTAATGCCTAAACGTTTAAGCTCTGCTTCATCCATGCTGGTTAAAACGGTCACTGCAATCAATAATGGGGCTTTATCGCCAAACTGCTCAAGTGCCTGCTTAGCTTTATGCATCATTTCAAAACCACCACTTGCATGAACATTAACCATCCACACGCCCATTTTAGCTGCAGCAGTTACTGCTTTAGCAACAGTATTTGGAATATCGTGGAACTTTAAATCTAAGAATACATCAAAACCTAAATCAACCAGCTCTTTAACAAATGCAGGGCCAAAATAAGTGAACATTTCTTTACCCACTTTTAATCGACAGGTATCCGGTGATAACTGTTTAACAAAAGCTAAAGCAGTTTGCTGATCATCATAATCAAGAGCGATAAGAATTTTTTTTGATTGTTCGAAAGACATAACTATCCTACTAGTGAGCGAAAAGTATAAAGATTAAAATCCGTCTAAGCCTCTGCTAGGCACAATGGTTTCCCAATGTTTACACGAAGGGCAATTCCAATAAATGGTGTAACTTGTAAAGCCACAATGCTGACATTGAAAGTCAGGCTTAGTTGCAATATATGAGGTAACAAGTTTATCTATTTGATTAAGCACATCTTTTGTATTTTTATTTTCGGCGCTCATTAACTGCAATAAAAAACTAAAACCACGAATTGTGGGCTGACGTTTTAAACTATCAGTTAAAAACTCAAAGGCTTGTTCAGTGTGGCCTTGCTCAAGCAACGCTTGGCAATGCTGTATTTTTATCATTACTCCACCTTTTTCTAATAACTCAGCAACGAGTTCATGAAACTGATGGGTTAATTTTAGTTGCTTATAACTATGCGCTAACTTATCAATAAATAATGGCGCAAAAAAGGTAAATTGGCAGATAAGTTCTCGCCAATAATAAATTGCTTTAACGTAATCCTCTTTTGTATAGGCAGACAAACCGAGTTCATATAGAGGTCTGATTGTTTTAAAGTTTAAGCTAATAGCTTTGCGCATAAGTTGAGGGTTATTACTGGCAATAGCATGTTCACAGTAAAAGTTTGCGATGGCTTTGAAGTGTTGCTCTTTTGAAAAAAGCTCAGTATGCGCTTCAAACATATTAATGCCTTTTTCCCATTCACGGGTCTGTGAATATAAGGAGATAATTGGCTCAAGAGCATCTTCATGGTTATTTTTTACCAGCCATATTAAATGTTCTTCTGCGCTATCGAGTAAACCTGCCATGATATAGTCTTCGGCTAATTCTAACCGACTATTGGCAGCTTGTTTCTCGTTAAGGCTTGGGTGTTTTAATAGCAATTCATGAATTTTTATTGCGCGGTCGAGCTCACCACGGCGGCGAAACATAGTGGCTAAGGTAGAATAGTGTTCTACAGAGTCAGCAGCTACTTCGAGCAAATTAATTAAATGCTCAAGCCCCTGATCTTCTTCTCTGTCTAGTAAAAACTTTAAGCCTTTACTGTATTCAGAAGTTATTTGACGATTAAATTGATGAGCCTGATTTTTCGCACTGTTTTTCCCCATGATCCAGCCATAACCGGCGGCAACAGGAAGCAGTAAAAACAACAGCTCAATCATAATTAGGTATCTTTGTTGGCAATACGCTTTTTATTATCTTTTTCAGGCGTTAATTGCTTTTTTAAACGGTAATTTTGCCACTTTAATTGCGTAAACAATTTAAAGCTCACAAAGCAACCCACTACAACACCTAACAAAAAGCAGATACTTATTATAACGGCTAAAGGTAATGTATTACTGGCTATTATGTAGTTAATTTGTGTTAATTGTGGATTTTGCGAACCCAATACAAATGCACCAATTAAAAATAGTGCTGCCAGAATAATTTTTAATACCTTGAACAAGTAACTACTCCAATAAGTTTACTAAGCAATGCTCTCGTTTACACGGTCACGTAGTTCTTTGCCTGGCTTAAAATGAGGTACATGTTTACCATCTAACTCTACAGTTTCACCTGTTTTAGGATTTCGACCTGTACGAGGCGCACGGTAATGCAAAGAGAAACTTCCAAAACCTCGGATCTCAATACGATCTGAAGAAGATAATGAGCCGGCCATTTGTTCAAGAATTTCTTTAACAGCGTTCTCAACATCTTTAACTGGAATATGTGAATGTTGTTCAGCAAGTGTTTCTATCAGTTCTGACTTAGTCATAGCGTTTCCTTAAAAAGAAATAGTGGAAGGGCATAAACTGCCCTTCCAATTAAAAGACTATAATTAATTAGTCTTTTTGTGCATTTGCGAAAGCAGCTGCCATTGCGTTTTCGAACACTGGCTCTTCTTTCTTAAGCTTCTCTAGTACTTCTTTCTCTTCTGCTTCGAAAAGAGCTTTAACAGATAAGCTTAAAGTGCGGTTCTTACGATCAACACCAACGTATTTAACTTCGATTTCGTCGCCTACAGAAACAACAGTAGTTGCATCTTCAACGCGCTCTTGAGCGATATCAGCTACACGGATGTAACCTTCAACGCCTTCGATAAGTTCAACAGTTGCGCCTTTCGCATCAACTTCAGTCACTTTACCTTTAACAATAGCACCTTTTTTGTTTGCATCAAGGTAGTTATTGAATGGGTCAGCTTCGATTTGCTTAACACCTAGAGAGATACGTTCACGCTCTGGGTCAACTTGCAATACGATAGCAGTGATTTCGTCGCCTTTCTTGAATTCACGTACAGCTTCTTCGCCAGGTGTATTCCAAGAAATGTCTGAAAGGTGTACAAGACCATCAATACCACCGTCAAGACCGATAAAGATACCGAAGTCAGTGATTGATTTGATCTTACCAGTAACTTGGTCGCCTTTGTTTTGTAGACGAGCAAATTCCTGCCAAGGATTAGCAATACATTGCTTAAGACCAAGAGAAATACGACGACGTTCTTCGTCGATTTCAAGAACCATAACTTCAACAGTGTCACCAAGTGAAACAACTTTTGAAGGGTGGATGTTCTTGTTAGTCCAATCCATTTCAGAAACGTGTACTAGACCTTCAACGCCTTCTTCGATTTCTACGAAGCAACCGTAATCAGTAAGGTTAGTTACACGACCAGAAAGTTTAGAACCTTCTGGGTAACGACCAGCGATAGCTGCCCATGGATCTTCGCCAAGCTGTTTAAGACCTAGAGATACACGAGTTTTATCTTTGTCGAATTTAAGAACTTTAACTGCGATTTCGTCGCCAACATTAACGATTTCTGAAGGGTGCTTAACACGCTTCCACGCCATGTCAGTAATGTGTAGTAGACCATCAACACCACCAAGGTCAACGAATGCACCGTAGTCAGTAAGGTTCTTAACGATACCTTTAACTTCTTGACCTTCAACAAGGTTAGCAAGAAGCTCTTCACGTTCTTGTGAGTTTTCTGATTCGATAACTGCACGACGTGAAACAACAACGTTGTTACGTTTTTGATCAAGCTTGATTACTTTAAATTCAAGCTCTTTGCCTTCAAGGTGAGTTGTGTCACGTACTGGACGAACATCAACAAGTGAACCAGGTAGGAAAGCACGGATTGAATCAACTTCAACAGTGAAACCGCCTTTAACTTTACCGTTGATAACACCAGTAACAGTCTCTTGCTCTTCACATGCTTTCTCAAGACGGATCCACGCTTCGTGACGCTTCGCTTTCTCACGAGAAAGGATAGTTTCACCGAAACCGTCTTCGATTGCATCTAGTGCAACATCTACTTCGTCGCCAACAGCAACTTCTAGTTCACCAGCAGCATTTTTGAACTGCTCTGCAGGGATAGCACTTTCTGATTTAAGACCAGCATCTACAAGTACAATGTTGTTCTCGATTGAGATTACTGTACCTTTAACGATAGAGCCTTGCTCTGCTTCAAAACCCTTTAAGCTTTCTTCAAATAACTGCGCAAAATTTTCTGACATACGAATATACGTCTCATATATTAATACCAATAAGCAACCATGCTGCATGGGGTTGTTAAAATAGCACTGGCGTCCTGCTGGTGCATAAAATGTGTTTAGCTTCGTTTAGGAAGCTTACCTTCAGAGATGCTTGAATCTAATAAAGTTATAACTTTATCAAAGACTTGCTGTGCGTTGAGTTCGCTAGTATCAAGCTCAATCGCATCCTCTGCAGGTACAAGCGGCGCAACGGCGCGATTCATATCGCGATCATCACGTGCTTGAATGTCTTGTAATAGACCACTTAGTGTAACATCAAGCCCGCGCTCATTCAACTCAACAAAACGTCTGCGAGCACGTTCTTCTGCGCTTGCGGTTAGAAATATCTTTAATGGCGCATCAGGAAACACAACAGTGCCCATATCGCGACCATCAGCAATTAAGCCATTTTCAGTTCTAAACGCACGCTGGCGACGAAGTAACGCTTCACGAACTCGTGGCAATGCCGCCACTTTAGACGCTGCAGCTCCCACTTCTTCATTTCGAATAGTGGTTGTTACGTCTTCGCCTTCTAAAATAATCTTTCCTGCATTAGTGTCACTGTCTATCAAAAACTGCACATCAAGATTTGCAGCTAATGGAACAAGTGCTTCTTCGTTATCTAACGCAATTTGGTGATGAAGTGCTGCAAGTGAAAGTACGCGATAAATTGCACCGCTATCTAACACATCCCAGCCTAATTTTTCAGCCAATAAGCGACAAACAGTTCCTTTACCAGAACCACTTGGGCCATCTACGGTGATTACGGGCATTAATAACGCCGGCATTTAAAACCTCCTTCAATGCACACCAAAATAAACCGCCACATTATACGTCAATTATTAAAGATTATCCGCTTTTAGTATGTAACTTTTTATAAATACTTATAAATAGCCTATTTACTGACAGATGCTAACACGTTGAAAAATGTTGGGAATGTCTTGTAAGTACAGGCTGGATCGTTAATAGTTATGGGCTTACCCCCTACTGCCACCATTGCAAAGCACATGGCAATACGGTGGTCATCATAGGTATCTACAGCCACATTATTAAACTGTTTTGGCGGTGTGATCTCAATAAAGTCATGCCCTTCAACTACTTCAGCCCCTACTTTTTTAAGCTCAGTGGCCATAGCGTGTAAACGGTCAGTTTCTTTTACTCGCCAGTTATAAATATTGCGAATTGCCGTTGGCCCTTTTGCAAACAAGGCAACTGTAGCCAGGGTCATTGCAGCATCAGGTATTGCATTAGCATCAATATCAATACCGTTAAGCTCACCTTTACGAACAACTAAACGTTCGTCATACCAATCAATTTTGGCACCTACTTGCTCCATAACGTTAGCAAAACCAATATCACCTTGAACTGATTTAGCACCGACGCCTTTAATTTCTATTTCGCCGCCGGCAATTGCTGCAGCAGCAATAAAGTAAGAAGCAGATGAAGCATCCCCTTCGACCATAATTCGCTCAACGGCTTGATACTGTTGTGCACCTTTTACAAAGAAAGTACTGTAATTGTCATGCTCAACGGTAACACCAAAACGCGCCATTACATCAAGAGTAATATCAATGTAAGGCTTAGACACTAACGTGCCTTTAATTTTAATTTGAGTATCACCTTTAAATAACGGTGCAGCCATAAGCAACGCAGTTAAAAATTGGCTTGAAATACTACCGTCAATTTCGACTTCACCACCGGAAATTTTCCCGCCGACAATTTTAAGTGGCGGATAATCTTTATTTTTTAAATAACTAACATTACCACCTAAGGCTTGCAGTGCATCAACTAAGTGGCCAATTGGTCGCTCTTCCATACGTGGCTCACCAATTAACTTATACTCCCCAGCAATCGCTGCAAGCACGGCCGTTAAGGGACGGTATGCTGTACCTGCATTACCTAAAAACAGTGCTTCAGTTGGCGTTTTAAATACGCCACCTACACCTTCTACGGTCGCGATGGTTCGCTCATCATTAAGTGTCACATTCACACCGAGCTGCGCTAAGGCGCCCAACATATGGCGAATATCATCACTGTCTAATAAGTTTTCTACAACCGTGGTGCCGTTTGATAGTGCAGCCAATAATAGAATGCGATTTGACAAGCTTTTCGAACCCGGCAGAGTAACACTGCCATTAACCTGTGAAATAGGCGCTAAAGAAAGTTGCTCCATTAGCTGTTCTCCTTTGCGAAAGCCGCCATAAAATCAACTAATGCTTTAACCCCTTCCAGTGGCATTGCGTTATAAATACTCGCGCGCATACCGCCAACAATACGGTGCCCTTCAAGCGCTAATAAGCCCGCTTCTTTTGACTCTTTAACAAACTTATCATTTAGGCTTTCATCAACTAACCAAAAAGGCACATTCATACGTGAACGACAATGTTTTGCTACCTTGTTGGTGTAAAAATCAGACTCATCGATAAAGTCATAAAGCAGCTGAGCTTTGGCAGTATTATGTGTTTCCATGGCTTTTACACCGCCATTTTGCTCAAGCCATTCAAATACTTCAGCTGCTAAATACCATGCAAATGTAGGTGGAGTGTTAAACATACTGCCTTGTTTTGCTTCAAGGGCGTAATCCAAAATACCTGGCTTAGCTAGCCCTTCACGCTCAAGTAGCGTTTTACGAACAATTACGATAGCAATACCCGATGGGCCGATATTCTTTTGAGCACCTGCGTAGATTAAATCAAATTGATTAACGTCAATTTCGCGCGATAGAATAGTCGACGACATATCGGCGACAATCGGTGCTGTTGGGTGACTGGGTACATCAAAAATCTCTAGACCATCTACAGTTTCATTTGGGCAGTAATGAATATATGCAGCATCGGCTGGTAAAACCCAATCGGCTACCTGCTTAATAGAAAATAAACCGTTATCATCATTACGTACATCAATTGTGTGAGTTTGAGTAAACTTATCGGCTTCGCTAGTTGCACTTTTTGACCACACGCCGTTTTCACAATACACCGCTTTTTTTCCATCAACGTGGAGGTTTAAAGGTACGGCACTAAATTGACCTCGACCACCGCCGTGCATAAACAGCACTTCAAACTCATCACTAATATTCATTAAGCGACGTAGACTAGCTTCACACTTAGCCGTTAATGCTAAAAATTCTTTACTGCGATGGCTCATTTCCATTACTGAAACGCCAAGCCCTTGCCAGTCTAAAAACTCTTTTTGTGCTTTTTGCATTACAGCCGGTGGTAACATTGCAGGACCCGCACAAAAATTATAAATACTCATTACCTTTTCCTCATTCCAGTAATTTAACTTGAATTAAACTAATTTAATTTTTTTCAACCACATAAAAAAAGCGGCCAAGGCCGCTTTTTTCAATCTCAATTATTCTGAAGGAGGATTATCATCCGCTACTTCATCTATAACCGTATCTACTGTTTCAACGTCTTCGATATCAATCAAGTCACTTTCAGTCACTTCAATCTCTTCTATACGTTGTAAACCAACTACTTGCTCTTCGTCAATAGTTCTGATCAAAATAACACCTTGGGTGTTACGTCCAACCGTAGAAACTTCATTAACGCGAGTACGTACTAAGGTACCACGATTCGAAATAATCATTATTTCGTCGTTGTCATCAACTTGTACAGCACCAACAACGGCACCATTACGCTCACTCACCTTAATTGATACAACACCTTGTGTTGCACGACTCTTAGATGGGTAGTCTTCAAGTTGAGTACGCTTACCGTAACCATTTTCTGTCACTGTTAATATTGCACCGTCATTCTTTGGTACAATCAGTGATACAACACGTTGATCGTCTGGCATCTTAATACCACGAACACCCGTTGCAGTACGACCCATAGGACGTACACCTTTGAAGCGAATCTCAGGCTTACCTTCTTCATCAAGAACAGGGTTACCATTTTCATCAACTACCGTGGTTTCTTCAGCTTCTTTAAAGCGTACAACTTTACCCGCATCAGTGAACAACATAATTTCGTTGCTACCATCGGTAATATCAACACCAATTAAGCTATCACCTTCGTTTAAGTTAACGGCAATAATACCGCTTGCACGTTGACGGCTGTAGGCCGTTAATGGTGTTTTCTTAACCGTACCAAATGCTGTAGCCATAAAGATGTATTTATCATCTTCATAATCACGTACAGGTAAGATAGCTGTAATACGTTCATCTGCTTCAAGTGGTAATAAGTTAACAATTGGCTTACCGCGCGCTGCGCGACTTGCAAGTGGTAACTGGTACACTTTAAGCCAGTATAATCGACCCGCAGTAGAGAAACATAAAATAGTATCGTGGGTATTGGCAACAAGTAGACGTTCAATGAAATCTTCATCTTTCATCTTAGTTGCTGACTTGCCTTTACCACCACGACGCTGCGCTTCGTAATCACTTAACGCTTGATACTTAACGTATCCTTCGTGTGACAAGGTCACAACCACGTTCTCTTCGTTAATTAAGTCTTCAAGGCTAATATCGTGTGCTGCGGCATTAATTTCAGTGCGGCGCTCATCACCATATTGCTCTTTAATTTCAACTAACTCATCACGAATAACTTCCATTAAACGTTCCGGACTTGCCAAAATGAATAATAGTTCAGCAATTAGGTCTAGTAACGATTGGTATTCAGTAAGAATTTTTTCGTGCTCTAGGCCCGTTAGTTTGTGTAGACGTAGGTCTAAAATTGCTTGAGCTTGTTGCTCAGAAATATAGTACTGACCATCACGAATACCCAGCTCGCTTGCTAACCAATCTGGGCGGGCAACATTGTCTTCACCGGCTTTATCAAGCATGGCTTTAACATTACCTAATTCCCAAGGACGCGCTGTTAGTGCAACTTTTGCTTCAGCAGGTGTTGGTGACTTACGAATAAGTTCGATAATTGGGTCAATGTTTGCCAGTGCAATCGCTAAACCTTCTAGCGTATGCGCACGGTCACGGGCTTTGCGTAAATCAAATACCGTACGGCGAGTAACAACTTCACGGCGGTGAATAATAAACTCTTCAAGCATTTCTTTTAAGTTGAAACACTTAGGCTGGTTATTAATTAACGCAACCATATTCATACCAAACACAGTTTGTAACTGAGTTTGTGAATAAAGGTTGTTCAAAATAACTTCACCTACGTCACCACGTTTGATCTCAATAACGATACGCATACCGTCTTTATCTGATTCATCACGTAATGCGCTGATCCCTTCAATTTTTTTATCTTTAACTAGCTCAGCGATTTTTTCAATCAAACGGGCTTTGTTAACTTGGTAAGGGATTTCATGAACAATAATCGTTTCGCGGCCAGTTTTCTCATCGGTTTCGATGTCAGCACGCGCACGCATGTACACTTTACCACGACCGGTTTGATAGGCTTGTTCAATGCCTTTTTTACCGTTAATAATCGCCGCAGTTGGGAAATCAGGCCCTGGGATGTAATCCATTAACTCAGTAATAGTTAATTCAGGGTTTTGAATAAGCGCTAAACAGCCATTCACTACTTCTGTTAAGTTGTGTGGCGGGATATTTGTCGCCATACCAACAGCAATACCTGACGAACCATTAACTAACAGGTTAGGTATTTTAGTCGGTAACACATCAGGAATTTGTTCTGTGCCGTCGTAGTTAGGCACAAAATCAACCGTTTCTTTTTCAAGATCGGCTAATAATTCGTGCGACATTTTTGCCATACGTACTTCTGTATAACGCATTGCCGCTGCTGAATCACCATCAACCGAACCAAAGTTACCCTGACCATCAACTAGCATATAACGTAGTGAGAATGGCTGAGCCATACGTACGATGGTGTCATAAACTGCACTGTCGCCGTGTGGGTGGTATTTACCGATTACATCACCGACCACACGGGCCGATTTTTTGTAAGGCTTGTTCCAGTCATTACTAAGCTCGTTCATTGCAAACAAGACGCGGCGGTGAACAGGTTTTAAACCGTCACGTACGTCTGGTAATGCACGTCCTACAATTACACTCATGGCGTAATCTAAGTAGGAGTTTTTTAACTCGTCTTCAATATTGACTGGCAGAATTTCATTGGCGAGATCAGTCATTTGATATCACATTCCTTCAGTATCAGCTCTTAACAACCCATTATTAGGTATTAAGAGTGTTTGTTATTATTTCTAAGCAACCATGCTATCACAATTAATTTTAATTTACAGGCGCAAAACTTTGCGATTTATCAATTTAGCCCTATATAATGGCCTCAGATTGACGAGGAAGTATTTTATGACCGAACATCAAAATGTAGATAACGCAGAAATAGCAAAGTTTGAAGCCATCGCAGAGCGTTGGTGGGATTTAGAAGGCGAATTTAAGCCGCTTCACGAAATTAATCCATTACGATTAGATTTCATCGCAGACAAAACTAAAGGATTATTTGACAAAGAAACCCTCGATGTAGGATGTGGTGGCGGTATTTTAAGTCACAGCATGGCGCGAATGGGGGCAAAGGTAACAGGTATCGATATGGGGCAAGAGCCTTTAACTGTCGCTAAGTTACACAGTTTAGAAACAAGTGTACCCGTTGAATATATAAAAGTACCTGCTGAACAATTTGCTGATGAGCACCCTGAGCGCTTTGATGTGATTACTTGTATGGAAATGTTAGAACATGTCCCCGACCCTGCTTCTATTATCCATGCAGTCGCTAAATTAGCAAAACCTGAGGCCGATGTATTCTTCTCCACCCTTAATAAAACCCCTAAAGCTTACTTATACGCTATTGTCGGCGCAGAAAAACTGTTAAAAATGGTGCCAGAAGGTACCCACGACCATAAAAAGTTCATTAAACCTGCGCAATTAATCGCATGGGCAGAACAAGCAGGGTTAAAGGTACGTGCCAGTGCAGGATTAAGTTACAACCCACTCTCAAAGCAATATACGATTAATGATGATGTTAGCGTAAATTATATGCTGCACTTTGAGAAGTTAGCGTAATGACAAGCTCACAAACATCTACTAGCCCAATTGAATATCAAGCATTGCTATTTGACTTAGATGGCACTTTACTTGATACCGCTGATGATTTAGGCGCTGCACTTAATAGTGTGCTGCATAATCACCAACAACCACAAGTGGGCAGTGATATATATCGACCCGCAGCTTCAAATGGCGCAGCAGCATTACTTGCTGCTGGTTTTAAAGAAGGTTGGGCGCAACAACCGCAAGAGCAACTTTTAGCAGAGCTAGTTGCATACTACGCTGCCAATATTGCCACCCATACCCAATGCTTTGTCGGTGTAGAGCAATTACTTATTGCCCTTGATAATAAAGGGATCCCGTGGGGCATTATGACAAATAAGCCTAGCTTTTTAACCGATCCTTTAGTCAAGGCGATTCCTGCATTAAAAAATGCGCAAATTGTGATAAGTGGTGATACCTTAGCTGAGTCTAAGCCCTCACCCCTTCCTTTATTACATTGTGCTGAGCAAATGAGTGTTGATCCTTCGCGCTGCCTATATATAGGTGATGCGCAGCGAGATATACAAGCAGGTAAAGCAGCGAATATGCACACCGCTACCGCACTGTGGGGATATGTACCGAGTGTGGACGAGGCATTGGCTTGGAATGCAGATTTTAATTGGCATAGCCCTATAGATGCTTTCAACCACATATAGTGCCATACCAATTAATAAACACTACATATTGTGATTGTGTTAGTTTTTACGCAAAGCTTGATGATAAAAAAAGCAGACAAAATTTATTTTTAAAAAGCGTAAATTTAATCTTTCCTTAGTTGATTTTTACAAATTTCAACTTAACCGAATGATCAAAGGTTAATGCCTACTAACACAATTACGTTATCCCAACGTTATCCACAATCAGAGCGGTTTCTGTCCCTTGCAAAAGATCACAGACCACACTATCTTGTGATCTCTAATTTGAACAACACCAGATATTGTGGCTAAATGTTATTCAATTAAATTTACCTATGCGGTAGAAATAACAATAAAAGAATAGGCACTGGGCGTTTTAAGTGCACTCATTGGTCAAAAATATTTAATTCCCAAGGAATACAGGCAAAACTATGAACCAACAGTTATCTGTAAGCAAACGTGACGGCCGTAAAGAGCCACTTGATCTAGACAAGATCCATCGCGTTATTGAATGGGCCGCCGAAGGTTTAAACAACGTTTCGGTTTCACAAGTTGAACTTAAATCACATATTCAATTTTATGACGGTATTCGTACTAAAGATATTCATGAGACGATTATCAAAGCCGCTGCGGATCAGATCTCAAAAGAATCACCTGATTATCAGTATCTTGCTGCTCGTTTAGCTGTATTCCATTTACGTAAAAAAGCGTATGGCCAATTTGAGCCACCGCGTCTTTTTGACCACGTTACTAACATGGTTGAACAAAAACGCTACGACGCCCATTTGCTTGTTGATTACACAGAGCAAGAACTTGATGAACTAGATACTTACTTAGATCATTCACGCGATCTTAACTTTAGCTACGCAGCAGTAAAGCAGCTTGAAGGTAAATACTTAGTACAAAACCGTGTAACCGGTGAAATTTACGAAAGCGCGCAGTTTTTATATATATTAGTAGCAGCAAGCTTATTCTCAGATTATCCACGTGAAACGCGTATTGATTACATCAAACGTTTTTACGATGCGGTTTCACTATTTAAAATTTCTTTACCTACACCAATTATGTCGGGTGTGCGTACGCCAACGCGTCAGTTTAGCTCATGTGTACTGATTGAGTGTGGCGACAGCTTAGATTCAATTAATGCGACTTCATCAGCCATTGTTAAATACGTTTCTCAACGTGCTGGTATTGGTATAAATGCCGGACGTATTCGTGCATTAGGTAGCCCTATTCGTAACGGCGAAGCGTACCACACAGGTTGTATTCCGTTTTATAAGCACTTTCAAACAGCGGTTAAAAGCTGTTCGCAAGGCGGTGTACGTGGCGGTGCAGCTACTTTATTCTACCCGCTTTGGCACTTAGAAGTAGAAAATCTGCTGGTACTTAAAAATAACCGTGGTGTTGATGATAACCGCGTACGTCATCTAGATTATGGTGTGCAGTTCAATAAACTAATGTATTCGCGTTTAATTAAAGACGATTACATTACCTTATTTAGTCCATCAGACGTGCCGGGGCTTTACGATGCATTCTTTGAAGATCAAGATGAATTTGATGCACTTTATGTAAAATATGAGCAAGACGAGTCAATTCGTAAAAAACGTATTAAAGCCATTGAACTGTTTTCTATGTTTGCTCAAGAACGTGCCAGCACCGGTCGTATTTACTTACAGAACGTTGACCACTGTAATACACACAGTCCGTTTATCTCAAAAGTGGCGCCTATACGTCAATCTAACTTATGTTTAGAAATTGCGTTACCGACTAAGCCTCTTAGCAACGTGAATGACGAAGAAGGTGAAATTGCACTTTGTACATTATCTGCGTTTAACTTAGGTGCCATTGAGTCTTTAGATGAACTAGAAGAGTTAGCTGAGCTTGCAGTACGTGCACTTGATAACCTACTTGATTTCCAAGACTACCCTGTACCTGCAGCTAAAAATGCCACTATGGGGCGTCGTACGCTAGGCATAGGTGTTATTAACTACGCTTATTACTTAGCTAAAAACGGTAAGCGTTATTCAGATGGCAGCGCAAATGCACTCACGCACAAAACGTTTGAAGCAATTCAGTACTACCTAATGAAGGCATCTAACGAACTTGCTAAAGAGCGTGGAGCATGTCCTAAATTTAACGAAACTACTTACTCGCAAGGTATTATGCCAACCGATACGTACAAACGTGATTTAGACAAAATTTGTGATGAACCACTGCATCTTGATTGGGATACATTACGTGCCAGCATTAAAGAGCATGGTATGCGTAACTCCACGCTGAGCGCATTAATGCCATCAGAAACGTCATCGCAAATCTCAAATGCAACTAATGGCATCGAGCCACCGCGTGGTCACATTAGTGTTAAAGCAAGTAAAGACGGTATTTTAAAGCAAGTTGTTCCTGACTACGAACGCCTTAAAGATAACTACGAATTACTGTGGGATATTCCATCAAACGATGGTTACTTACAATTAGTAGGCATAATGCAGAAATTTATCGACCAAACAATTTCAGCAAATACTAATTATGATCCAAATAGATACGAAGGCGGTAGAGTACCTATGAAAGTCTTACTAAAAGACTTACTCGGTGCATACAAACTAGGTGTTAAAACACTTTACTACCATAATACCCGCGATGGCGCATCAGATGCTCAAGAAGACACTCCAGAAGTGGAAGATGATGATTGTGCAGGCGGCGCGTGTAAAATTTAATAGTTAAACTTAAAGCGGGCGCCTTGCCCGCTTTGTCCTGATAGTCTTAGTGATAGTTTTTTGAGTGATAAACATGTCTTATACTACTTTTAGCAGAAATCATAATAACCAAATGCAAGAGCCAATGTTTTTTGGTCAAACCGTTAACGTGTCACGTTACGATCAACAAAAATACCCTATTTTTGAAAAACTAATTGAAAAACAATTGTCTTTCTTTTGGCGACCTGAAGAAGTTGATGTAAGTAAAGACCGTTTAGACTTTCAAGCGCTTCCCGAACACGAAAAGCATATATTTTTAAGCAACTTAAAATACCAAACGTTGCTTGATAGTGTTCAAGGCCGCTCACCTAACGTAGCATTACTTCCTATCGTATCAATTCCTGAACTAGAAACGTGGATTGAGACATGGGCGTTTAGTGAAACTATTCATAGTCGTTCGTACACCCATATTATTCGTAACGTAACTCAAGCGCCTGAACTCATTTTTGATGACATTGTTAGCAATGACAAAATTAGTGAGCGTGCCGATGCGGTAACTACTTATTATGATGACCTAATCAATTCTGTATCGCTTTACAACCTATACGGTGAAGGCAAACACGAAATTAATGGCCAAACCGTGGTAGTTAATTTATTTGAGCTGAAAAAGAAATTGTACCTGGCAATGATGTCAGTGAACATTTTAGAAGCCATTCGCTTTTATGTGAGTTTTGCCTGTTCATTTGCGTTTGCCGAGCGTGAATTGATGGAAGGTAATGCTAAAATTATAAAGCTTATTGCCCGCGATGAAGCACTTCATCTTTCAGGTACTCAGCATATTTTAAATATCATGCAAGATGGCAAAGATGACCCTGAAATGGCGATTGTTGCCGCACAATGCCGTGAAGAAGCAATTAAGATGTTTGTTGAAGCCGCAGAGCAAGAAAAAGAATGGGCCGAGTACCTATTTAAAGATGGCTCGATGATTGGTTTAAATAAACACATTCTATGTCAATATGTTGAGTACATTACCAATGCGCGTATGACCGCGATTGGTCTACCTGCACAGTTTGAAAACAACAGTAACCCTATTCCGTGGATCAACTCATGGTTAGTGTCGGATAACGTGCAAGTTGCTCCCCAAGAAGCAGAGATTAGCTCATACTTAGTTGGTCAAATTGATTCACAAGTAGATGCCGATGAGTTTGGTGACTTTGATTTATAATGACTGATAGAACGACTGCAAGTATCACGCTTGCAGATAACAGCCAGCGCATTGATTTTGCCGCTGGCTGCCCTTCTCTTTTACATTGCCTAGAATCGAATAAGATTGATGCTGCTTACCAATGCCGTGAGGGTTATTGCGGTGCATGTCGAGCAACACTTGTCTCTGGTGAAGTTAATTACAATGAAGAGCCGTTAGCGTTTGTTCGCGATGGTGAAATACTTCTATGTTGCTGCAAACCAAATGGTGATATCAGTATTAATTTAAAGTAACTAACTCACATTAAGCGTATTTAACAGCACGAGAATAATATAAAACAGCTAGGTTTGTACCAAACCTGTTTGCCGTGTTTTTAAACTCAAACACGCCTACTAGTACAGTGTTATTTACTCTGAATATTCTGCAGGCACAAATCGGTAATGACCCGTAATTGTATACGCAAAAAGCATATCACTCATTTCTGGCCCACGACCAATATTATGCACAATAAGCGGGTTGCCGCTGCCCTGCGCTATTTCATTAACGACCATACCAATATGCGGTAAATTACCTGGCAGCATCCAAGTAACTATGTCACCGGCTTTATAATCCTCTGCATTAAGCGATTTAGTTAACACTTTTGCATGGCGCTCAAAGTAAACTTGTAAGTTAGGTACACGTCGATGATCAATATTTTTATCTGGCTTGGTTAATCCCCAAATACGCTTAGAAGGATATGCACGAAAATTGTTCTGCATGTCTTCATGTACTAATTTTTGCAAATCAATACCAAGCTGTCGGTACGACCTAATTAAAACATCGGTACACACACCAATATTAGCGGGCACATCACCACCTGGGTACTCAAGTTTATGATAGGCACCATCGTAAGTTACTGGTTGTGTTGTTCTATGGATTAATGCATTAACAATATCATCATCAAAAGAGCTCGCCTGCACATGAAAAGCAAATAGAGCTAGTGGATAGAGAAAAAAACGTGACATATAAATTCCTTTTATAATGCTTATTAACTAAAGCTGTTGAGTAATATAATCAGGAATATTAAATTTATTTCCATTACTGGTATAGTGCGCATCAAGTTCATAGGCCATTATTTCAAGTGGAGCATCATTGTAACCAAACGTTTGGATTTCATTGATGTAGCGCATTATAAAAGCGTGCGCACCGAGTTCACGCCATTGAACTACATGAACAAGCTCATGAAAATGCACTCTTAAATTATCCACAGCGTTAGGTAATATATAATATGTATTTTTATAGGTTATTCCAGCTACATCCATATCAATAAAATTGCTTAAACCAAGTTCACGTAAACCTGTAAAGTCAGATTTAGGAATTTTATCAACAACGACATAAAATGCAGTTTTCAAAAATTCATTTGGGTAAAAGCCCTCAAACTCGCTAGCAAATTTTTCACAGCATATTCTTTGATTTGCATACTCGCTATTCGTTTTATCAATCCATTGTTCTATTTGCGCTAGCATTTTTTCTCCAAAAAATTACTCGGTAAGTTATTTATAAATATTTTATGAAGTTGAACTTTATCTTCTTCATAAAAAAGCGCCAAGTGTAAACTACTGGCGCTGATTATTAATAATCACTATAAAGTTTCCTAACCTTCTTCTTCAACCAGTGACTCTAATAGCTCATGGATCTCTGACTTTAATTCTTTGTCTTCAATTTTATTCGCACTGACTTTAGCATCTTGTAGGTTTTTAATCGCCGCTTCTTTGTCACCTAGTTCGAGCTGTAAAGTAGCCATAGAAAATGCAACCGACGACATATGATCTTTGTTATTGATTTCAATCGACTTCTGTAATGCTTTTTCATAAGTCTCAATAGCCTCTTCTAGCTCTTCGGTAAAATCTGCTAAAGTTTCCCACTGTACAGGGTGATCTTTAGCGGTATTTTCGTTTTCAATACAAATTGCTTTGAGCTCTGCATATAAAGATTCGAATTGTTTAGTATCATTCTTATTGGCAGCTGCCATCAGCTTTTCTGCTAAATCGTGAACCGCTTTGTATACTTTAGTATTCATAATTACTCGCTACCTTAATTAATGCGCCTTTTTAATTTTTTACAGCGCTTTATCCGAAACATATGTCTTAATAGTACATTATTATTAAGCGCCGCGTTGTTACAAAAGTATTATAAGCAACAATAAACGCTGTTTAGTTTATTGACGTGGATATTAGGGTGCTACACTTAATGCTTACTATAAAAAGCAACAGTTAATATCTACCCTATGCAAAATTGCAATCAATGCGGTAAGTGCTGCACAAAATACGGTGCGGCAGATTTAGATACTAATCAGGATGAAATTCAAATGTGGGCGTTATTCAACCCTGAAATATTTCAATACGTTAAAAACGATAAATTATGGTTTGACCCAACAACGGGTGAGCAATTAACGCAATGCCCATTTTTAGAGCTTGCCAATAAAGGATCCCCTAAAGAAAAAGATAAATATACTTGCAGTATTTATCATGACCGACCCCAAGATTGCAGGCATTATCCAAGCTTAATTTCAGAAATGATAAACGATGAATGTGAAATGCTTGAACCAGTCGATAAGCAAAATCATTTTAGAGCACAAAAAAAGTTAGACATACTGATGATAGACAGCCGCTCCTAAATTTAACTGTAATAATGCCGTGCTAAATTAAATTTATCGCTCTCTTGTGTTATTCAACGCAAATTTTAAAGTTATAGTATAACATTGTTGATAGCATAATTTTGTAGTGTTATATTATATCACAACATAACAACCACGAATTGAAGTAACTATGACTAAGCTAACACTCATATCCTCAGCACTACTGTCTGTTTTGTGTTCTCACTCTGCACTTGCAGCGACGATTAACGGCACGGTAACAGATACAAAAAAGCAACCCATTGCCAATGCCACGATTCATGTTCATGGTAAGTCAAAAAGCGTGCAAAGTAATGCACAAGGTCAGTTTAGTATCGACATAGATGCTAAAAGTCAATTACATATCAGTAAAGATAACTACCTAGATTCTCGTATATCGCTTGAAAATACAGGCAACACTATTAATGTTACTTTAAAGCCAACTTCGGTTGAAACTGTTGTTGTATATGCCTCAGCCCTGCATAAAAATAGCTTAGAAATGATTTCACCAGTAAGTGTGCTATCAGGCGATGAGCTAAAAAATAAAGCTAAGCCGACGCTAGGTGAGACACTTAAAGGCATACCTGGCGTTAATGCTAGTTATTTTGGCCCTGTTTCATCAAGTCCGATTATCCGCGGCCTAGGTGGTCCTCGAGTTAAAATTACTCAAAATGGTTTGGATAGCAGCGATGCGTCTCGCATTGGACCTGATCACGCTACATCAAGTGACAGCCTAGCGGCAGAGCAAATTGAAGTGTTACGTGGCCCAAGCACCCTACTTTATGGCTCTGGTGCTATTGGCGGTGTAGTGAATGTGGTTGATAACCGTATTCCAACCAATAACATTGACTCTTTATCTGGGGCAGCACAATACACGCACGATACAGTTTCAAATGCGAATACATTCGCAGCAAAACTAGAAACTGGCAGCGATAACTTTAATTTCCATTTTGATGGTACTAAACGCAGCGGTGATGATTACCAAACACCTCGTTTTAATTTACCGGATGAACATGAAGAAGGTGAAGTACATGTTGAAGGCGATGAAGAAACAGCTACTTCAGTTGAAAATACCTTTATAGACAGTGAAACAGTTAATTTTGGTACTAGCTATGTGGGTGAGCATTTAACCGTTGGATTTTCATACGGTAACATCGAAACAGACTATGGTATTCCAGGCCATTCACATGCTCATCATGAACACGTTCATGCACATGAAGAAGCAGGCGAGCATGAAGAACACGAAGGTGAAGAACATGCAGAAACACCCGTTTATGCTCATTTAGAACAAGACCGTTGGCAGGGGCTGGTAAGTTATGCTTTTCATGATAACTGGATTGAGTCTATTAACCTACGTGTTGGTTACACAGACTATACCCATAGTGAAATTGAAGACGGCGCTATTGGCACCACTTTTAGTAATGAAACCACTGAAGCACGTTTCAACGTAGAGCACCAATTAGGCCAATGGCATGGCATGATTGGCTATCACTATAGTGAGTCTGATTATGACGCGATTGGCGAAGAAGCCTTTACACCTGCAAGTATCACTACCACTCATGCGCTATATTTACTTGAAGAACGCACATTTGGTGACGTCACCGTAGAACTTGGCGCCCGTTTAGAAGATTATGAGATAAAAAGTGATGTAGATACGCATCAGCACAGCCATGATGACGAACCTGTATCAGCAGATGAAACTGTTAACTACACCCAAAGCTTTACTAATCTAAGTGCCTCAGCAGGTGCGATTTGGGAGTATATGCCAAGTCACAACCTAGCCGTTAGTTTGTCACATTCAGAACGTGCACCACTTTCAGCGGAGCTACTCTCTAATGGTGTGCATATTGCTACCGGGACTTATGAACTTGGTTTGGGTTACCATATTGAAGGTAACGAAGCGCATTTTGAGCCTGAAGAAATTAAACAAGAAACATCAACTAATCTAGATATTAGTTTACGTCGCTTTAGTGGAGACTTTGGTTACACTGTCAACTTTTTCTATAACGACATTAAAAACTTTTATTATCAGCAAAACACAGGATTAGTGTTTGATGAAATGGATGGTTTTGAACCTGCAGCCAATGGTCACAGTGACGCAATTGATGTTTATCAGTTCACAAGTAAAGATGCTGAGCTGTATGGTTTTGAATTTGATGTACATTATCAAATAAACCCCAGCGCCATGGTAAAAGTATTTGGTGATTCTACTCGCGCCAAACTAAAAGATAATGAAGGAAATTTACCACGCATTCCTGCTAATAAATTGGGTTCAGAACTGCAATACACCCTAGGTAGCGCACAATTTACCTTAACAGGAACACATTATTTTGAGCAAAATGATATTAGTGCATACGAAACAGCAACAGATGGCTATACATTGATTGATTTACAAGCCAATTATCAGCTTGATTTAGGTGCCGTTGACACACAGCTTTACCTAAGTGTTGATAACATTACTGATGAACTTGGTTTTGTACACAGCTCGTTTATTAAAGACACCGCGCCACTTCCTGGTCGTAACTTCCAATTTGGAGTAAGAGGCTACTTTTAAACAAAGATCAGTTTAATGAGACAATAAAAAACCGCATTCATATTAATGAATGCGGTTTTTTCATAACTAAAATGTTATGTACGTTCTAATTAAAGAATTGCGTGTAACTCAACGTCGAATACAAGTGTTGAGTAAGGTGCGATTGCTGCACCGGCACCACGTTCACCATAAGCAAGCTCATGAGGAACGTATAAGCGCCACTTAGTACCTACTGGCATCATTTGTAATGCTTCAGTCCAACCTTTGATCACGCCGCCCACTGGGAATTCAGCAGGTTGACCGCGCTCGTATGAGCTGTCAAAAACAGTACCGTTTACTAAAGTACCGTGGTAATCAACACGTACTGTAGACTCAGCAGTTGGCTTCTCGCCTTCACCTGTTGCAAGTACTTCGTACTGAAGACCTGACTCAGTTACTGTAATTTCAGGACGTTTTGCGTTTTCTTCTAAAAATGCAATGCCTTCAGCAGCGAGTACTTTAGCTTCTTCTTCACGACGAGCTTGGATCTCTTCGTTAATTTTTTCAAATGCAGCTTGGATCTCAGGGATCTCAACTTGAAAAGCACTGCCTGCATACGCATCTTTCATGCCTTCAAATACTGAATTTAAGTTTAAACCTTCAAAAGGATTAGCCTTAAGTTGCTCACCCATTTGTAAGCCAATACCGTAACTTGCTTTTTCAGCATCTGTAGTAAAATTATCTGACATAATGTGTTATTCACGTTTTGTTAGTTAAAAGACCCGTATATGCTATCACAAAATAAAAGGTCTTTGGTGCTAGTTTTTATTGAGTTTTTCTTTAATTAAACCAATAGCAAAGGTACACACAGGCAAACTGAGCAAAATTCCAACAAGTAAGCTCATCGACAATAATCCAGCCACACCGACCAGTAAAAGAGGCACAGCTACTAAACCGATAATGCCAATATAAAACGCGCCCCATACAGGCCAATAATTATCGTATTTTGTAATTAAATGCCCCGATAAAATATTAAACCCGATGCCATATAATAAGGTCATTATTAGTGCGTCGTCTGGATATGCATCAATAGCCATTTTTTGTAATAACGATATGGCGCTTTGGTAACAATAACCAAACACAGTCCATAGAAGAATGTGCTTAAGTAAACGTTTAGAAAAGGATAATTCCGGGGACTGTGACATTATAAAGCTCCAGATAGCAAAAAACCGCCAATAAGGCGGTTTTTTAAATAATGGTGGAGAGATAGGGATTTGAACCCTAGAGGGGCTATAAACCCCTGCCGGTTTTCAAGACCGGTGCATTCGACCACTCTGCCATCTCTCCGTACGGCGCGCATAATAAGATCATACGCTTAGCTTGTAAAGCCCTATTTTAATAAAACCGGCTAAATAGTTAAATATAAACCGATTTAGTTATCAATTAGCCATTATTAGTAATATTGCTTAGGCCTACGAGCAATCCAAGAGCACACTAAACAGACCAATAAGCTGGCTGTTAAAAATGCAATACTTTGAAATATTAAATCGAAGCGATTAAGGTCATCGCTCGGGATCACAACCAATACAAATGAAGGCAGTACAGTGAACAGTAAAACATAACAACATATTTTAAAAGCTCTGCCAAAATCAAACCGTTTCGATTGTTGCATCCACCAAGTTAGCAATACCAACACCCCTATTGCTGAAGCAGCAATAAAATGCTCAGCTTGAGTGCTCATTGCAACATAAAATGTCGCAAGCGCGCCAACTACACCCCAGATTGACCAAGCAAACCAGTTTTCTTTTTCACGTAAAAATAAATTTCCCATCATTTTCGTCTTCTTTATCGTTATTATTGGTAAGACTTTCCATACATTACCAAAAAACAACCGATTAAAAAACAAACTGAAGAAGATTTATTACGTTTAGTGCTTCCGTGCGCTTCTCGCAGCTACAATATTAACCGCAGTAGTGTAACACGATTAACTTAATGAATTATGACTATATTGAATATAAAAAGTTCATACTATTTCTACAAAAAACTAAAATAATTTTCTGGTTTGTGCCTTGGTGACTTTTTGCATTCAATTGCCGGCGTCCCTAAATATAAATAACCGACTATTTCATCATCATCATTTAAGTTAAGCGCCTGTTTAACACTGGGGCTTTGTGCAAAGTAACCCGTACGCCAAATACCGCCTAACCCCTGAGCGAATGCGGCTTGTTGCATTGCCAATACGCCACAACCTGCGCTTTGTACTTGTTCAATTCTAGGAACTTTTGGGTGTGGTTGATATTTTGCAATCGCAATAATAATCATAGGTGCTCTAAGCGGTAACTCCTTAGCGCGATTAATTACTTTTTCAGCCTGCTGCTCTGCTATAGCGCTTTGATAATAAATTTCACCTAACTTATGACGCGCATCACCTTGAACAATAATATATTGCCACGGTGCAATACAGCCATGATCGGGCACTCTCAACCCAGCCTGCTGAATAATGTTTAACTGCTCTTCATTAGGCCCTGGCGCTGTCAATTTTGCATCAGATTGGCGAGTGAGTAAAAGCTCAATAGCATCCATAGTGTGCTCTCAAAATTCAAAACGTAAGAGTAACATTTATAAGTAAAAAATAAACACTGCAGGGTTAAAACTACCAAGCAGATAAAATTAATGAAGCGAGTGTTTATATCCTAGTAACTATTGATGTAGACACCGCGTTTAAACCAATAATCTAGGCTTACAAAACGCCCACCTCCCGTAAAGAATAAGCTAAGTAACATGGCAAAATAAATAGCAGAAAATTCGATGCCGTTATTTAGTATTGATGGCTTACCTTTTTCGTATAGGTAATCTTCAAAGCCATATTCTTCAACTAAGCTGCGAATTTTACCTATTCGGACTTGTACTTCTTTTGAATTTTCAAGGCTTTCTTTGGCACCAGGGACTGATAGCCAATCAAGTACTTGGGCGGCACTTGTTTGTGGTTTTGTTGGCGCTATAGCAAACCAGCCGTTATGCCAGTGTACTGTTGTTGCTGCTACCACCATTGTAAACATAAGTGGAATACTCACTAAGCGCGTAAATAAACCAATAAGTAAAAACCAACCTCCTAAAAACTCACTCCAACCGGCTAAAAAAGCCAGCAAATCAGGAAACGGTAATCCTAACCCCCAGTCACTATTGCCAAACCACTGAACGACATCATCAGAGGCTAAAAACTGGTTAAAAAAACCATTAGTATCGCCACTTATTGCGAGTTTGTTATAGCCTGCAATAATCATTACAGGCGCTAAAATCAAGCGAAAAAGCAAAGCAGGCAAACCATCCAATAAAGATAATTTACCTATAATATTGTCATAAAGCGTAATTAATTTAATCATGCGCACTCTTGTATGTTCATTGTTTATTAAGTTATAGACTATAAACAAACATGACCGCGCACAGAGCTAAATTATTTCGCCCTTAAAGATTAAATTTGCCTTGCTACTTGTAACGCTTCAAATATTGCGCGTTTAGCATCAATAGCAGCAGCGAGTTTAGCGCCACCAATAACATGTACTTTGGTGTCCTCTGCTTGTGCCTTAAATAACTCGTCGTTAGACACTTGACCAATACAGGCAATAACCGTATCAACTGGCAGTACTTGAGCTTCACCAGCAACACTAATGGTTAGGCCGTTTTTATCAAAACTATGGTATTGGCAGTCTGCAATTTGTTTAACACCATGTTGTTTGGCAACTTGACGATGGATCCAACCAGTAGTTTTACCTAAGTCACCACCAAAGCGCCCTGCACTGCGTTTTAGCATATAGAGTTGACGTTCATCTTTATGCGGCTGAGGTTCACATTCTATGCCCCATTGGGTTTTAAAGTCGCTGATGCTTTGTGATTTGTGTTCACTTAAAAATGCCACCATATCAAAACCAATACCGCCTGCGCCTAATATAGCAATAGAATTACCCAGCTCTACTTCACCGCGTATAACTTCATCGTAAGCAAATACACGCTTATCATCGCTGCATTTAATCGTAGCTTCACGTGGTCTTACACCAGTTGCAAATACCACATCATCAAACTCAGCTAGCATACTGTCACTAAATGCTTTACCTAATTCAATGGTTACATTTAGACGCTTAAGTTCATTACTAAAATAAGCTAATGTATGATTGAAGTCTTCTTTACCAGGTATTTGCATAGCTAAATTGAATTGCCCACCCATATGTTGCTTTTGGTCAATCAGGGTTACATTGTGCCCTTTTTGCGCTAAGTAACAGCTAGACGATAAACCTGCAGGCCCTGCGCCAACCACTAATACATTTTTAGCTTTCTCTGCTTTTTCTAACGGGTAATCAAGCTCAAAACCTGCTTGTGGATTTACTAAACAGGTAGCGCGCTTACCTTTAAATACATGATCTAAACAACCCTGATTACAACCAATACAAATATTAATATGCTCAGATTGCTTAGCCGCGTATTTATTAAAAAATTCAGGATCAGCTAATAATGGACGCGCCATAGAAATTAAATCAGCTTCGCCAGCATTTAAAATATCATTAGCAATCTCTGGGGTATTAATGCGGTTTACCGCAATAACAGGCACGCTAATAACATCTTTTAAACGCTTTGACGCTTCTTTAAATGCACCCGGTGGCACCATACTCGCAATTGTAGGTACGCGCGCTTCATGCCAACCAATTCCGGTATTAAAAATATCAACACCCGCTTTTTCAAGTGCAACCGCTTGTTGAGTTACTTCATCAGGGGTTGAACCATTAGGGATTAAATCTATAACGGAGAGTCTAAAAATAATTAAAAATTTATCCGATACTTTTGCTCTTACTGCTTTTACAATTTCAACGGCTAAACGCATTCTGTTTTCAAGGCTGCCGCCAAATTCGTCGTTTCGTTTATTAGTATGCGGTGCCATAAACTCATTAATCAAATAACCTTCTGAGCCCATTACTTCCACGCCATCGTAACCAGCCTTTTCAGCCAAATAAGCCGAGTGAGCAAAATCTTTAATCGTTTTCTTAATTGAACTTAAAGACATTTCCTTTGGTTTATATGGATTAATCGGAGCTTTTATAGCACTTGGTGCCTGATTAAAAGGGTGATACGCATAACGCCCAGCATGTAATAATTGCAAACATATTTTACCACCATGTTGATGAACAGCTTGCGTATATGCACGATGCTTAAATACATCGTAATAACTATTAAATGATGAAGAAATAGGCGTTAACTTACCGCGTAAGTTAGGGCTGTAGCCTCCGGTAATAAGCATCGCAGTGCCACCTTTGGCACGTGCTTCATAAAAGGCACGAAGGCGTTTGCGATTGTGCCAACCTTCTTCAAGGCCGGTATGCATTGATCCCATTACTAAACGGTTGCGTAGTTGTGTGTGTTTTAGTTCTAGTTTTTGTTCTAACATCCTGTGCCCCAATAACTGGTCTAACCTGTGTGTTTGTTCAATTTTGCGTTAATGACGCAGAATAAGCAATATACGAGCAGCTTAAACTTAAACTTTTTAATTTAAAACACCCTAAATAATCTTGTTTTATGTATAACTGTTAATTGTAAAATACGGCTAAAAGTGACATAAACATTCGTATAATCATAAGTGTAATTGAATTTATAAATGTTTCGTTACGATTTAGCAGTTAAATTAATTTATATTCTAAGCTACTATGGCAATAACGTTTTAGCTGTACGAATTTAAGGAGCTATTTTGATAGCGAAGGTATTTAAAGGTATATGGACAGGGATTAACTTCTCGCGTCGTTTAGTACTAAATTTATTATTTTTATTTTTGGTTATCATTTTCATTGTCTCAGTATCAAGTGACGGCGATAAAATCATTGTCGAAGAGGGTTCTGTCCTCAGGCTCAACCTAAACGGTCCTATTGTGGAAGAAAAAACCTACGTAGACCCTATAGAAGCGGCCATTAATGATGCAACAGCAAGCGCTGATACGCCTACTGAAATACTGCTTGATGATGTCATTGAAGTAATCAATGAGGCGTCACAAGACTCTCGTATCAGCGCAATTTTGCTTGATTTACAAGAAATGCCAAAAGCGCACTTAAATAAGCTTAAGCAAATTACAAAAGCACTTGATACATTTAAAGCAACTGGAAAAAAAGTAATTGCCTCAGGCTATTACTATACCCAAGCGCAATATTACATTGCCGCGCATGCAGACGAAATTGCGATGCACCCTTATGGTAGTGTGCTTATTGAAGGCTACGGTATGTACCCGCTTTACTTCAAAGATGCATTAGAAAAATTAGAAGTCACTCAGCATATATTTCGTGTAGGTACCTTCAAATCTGCCGTTGAACCATTTATCAGAAACGATATGTCAGAAGCAGCTAAAGAAGCAAACCGCGTATGGTTAGGTGCTTTATGGAACGAATATAAGCAAGATGTAAGTGCGGTGCGTCCATTTGACGAATCAAATTTTGATGAAACAATGGATACTTATTTAGCTAAAATGCAGGCTGCCAATGGTGATGCGGGTAAATACGCGCTGGATAATAAATGGGTTGATTCTCTCAAAACTAATCAACAAATTCGTCAACAATTAATTGATCTAGTTGGCGCTGAGGAAGATGGTAAAACATTTAAACAAGTGTCTTTTGGTGAATACTTAAGCTTAGTTAAGCCGCCAATTGAGTTTGATAACCCAATGACAGAAAAAGTCGCTGTGGTTGTAGCTAAAGGTACCATCGTAGACGGTGAGCGTCGTGCCGGTGAGATTGGCGGTGATTCAACAGCTGCACTATTACGCAAGGCACGCCTTGACGATAAAGTAAAAGCAGTCGTGTTACGTATTGATTCTGGCGGTGGCAGCATGTTTGCCTCTGAAGTTATTCGTGCTGAAGTATTGGCGCTTAAGGCCGCAGGTAAACCAGTCATTGCTTCAATGAGCTCAGTAGCTGCATCAGGTGGTTATTGGATTGCATCAGCGGCAAATGAGATTTGGGCAGCACCTAGTACGATTACCGGCTCAATCGGTGTATTTGGTACCTTTATGACCTTTGAAGATACCTTAGCTAAAATCGGTGTTTACTCTGATGGTGTAGCGACTACAGAAATGGCCGGTTTTTCAATAACTCGTCCACTAAATGAAAAAATGGCACAAGTGATTCAAATGAGTGTTGAAGAAGCTTATGAACGTTTTTTAAATGTCGTTGCCGATGCACGTAATATGACCCCTGAGCAAGTTGATAAAATTGCCCAAGGCCGCGTTTGGATTGCATCGCAAGCTCAAGAGCTTGGTTTAGTTGACAAGCTGGGTAACAAGCAAGGCGCTATCAAAGCGGCTGCAGAGCTTGCTAAACTTAACTTCTATGAAGTTAAAACAATTAAACAATCACTTAGCCCTCAAGAACAAATGCTCCAAGATATTTTTGGTAGCGCCGCGGTTAAATCAGTGCTTGGACTTGAAACACAAAAATCAGCAGTACTAGCTAGTCAAGCTAACCTGCAAAGCGTGATTAAGCAATTAAGCAGCGAAGTAGAAAACCTGAAAGATTATAACGATCCACAAGGTGTTTACGCGCGCTGTTTAGAATGTACAGTTGCACAATAATGCCCTAACAGGCTGTATTGATTAGCACTTAGCGTTATACTAAGCCCAGTTTTTTTACTGGGCTTTTTTTATGAAACGTAAACGCATTTACATCGCTTATACTGGCGGTACTATAGGAATGAAAAAATCAATCCGCGGCTATATTCCTGCCGAAGGTTTTTTAACCGAAACTGTGGTTAATAACGCAGAATTTAATCGTGAAGAAATGCCATTATTCGATATTCATGAATACTGCCCACTGATTGACTCTTCAGATATGTCTCCTGCTCACTGGCAACTTATTGCTGATGACATAAAAAGTAAGTACCAAGATTACGACGGCTTTGTAGTGCTGCATGGTACAGATACCATGGCCTATACGGCATCGGCTTTATCGTTTATGTTTGAAAACTTAACAAAGCCTATTATCGTTACCGGCTCACAAATTCCGCTCTCTCAATTGCGCTCTGATGGTCAAGTTAACCTACTTAATGCCATGTATTTAGCAGCTAACTACCCGATAGCAGAAGTCAGTTTGTTTTTTAATAATCAATTATTTAGAGGCAACCGAGCAACCAAAGCACATGCCGATGGATTTGATGCATTCGCCTCCCCTAACCTAGAGCCATTAGCGCTGTCTGGCATTAATATTCAACTGATCAAAGGTCAGTTAAGTCCGTATGTAGAAAATGAATTACAAGTTGCGCAGATCACTCCTCAAGCCGTTGGTGTATTGTATTTATACCCTGGGATCAGCAAAGAAGTGGTTAAAAGCTTAGTTAATGGCAACATTAAAGCATTGGTACTGCTGAGCTTTGGTGTGGGTAATGCACCGCAAGACCCTGAGTTTTTGGATATACTAGATGAAGCGAGTAAGCGCGGCGTTATTATCACAAACCTCACTCAATGCCTAAAAGGGCAAGTGAATATGGGCGGGTATGCCACAGGAAATGCGCTACTCAATATAGGCGTGATCAGTGGTTTTGATATGACCTTAGAAGCCTGTTTAACTAAACTGCATTATCTTTTTAGTCAAAACTTAGAGGTCGAAACGATTCGCCATTTAATGCAAGATAATTTGCGGGGTGAGTTAACTCGTTAGGTGTTCAGCTAAACGAATAACAAAAAAGGACGCTATTTAGCGTCCTTTTTATTTACTTAGATTTTATTAACGAACTTTTGCGTCAATATCAACTAAGTCAGTTAAATGACACGTTTCACCACTGTGGGTCTTAATGCCATGCTCACCAAAGTAATCACGCTGGGCTTGTACTAAATGCCCATTACTTGGTGTTGTTAACGTTGCTAAGTAGGTTTGTGTTGCACTTAGCACAGGGAATGCCAGACCCGTCATGACCGCTTGGCCCGTTACTTTACGCATTGCGAGTGACTCTTTTTCAAGAGTATCAATAAACTCAACACCTTGCGCTACACTGTCTAAGTAATCTGCACGAATAATACACCCTGCACGCCAGGTTTGTAGTGTTTTGGCTAAATCAACTTTCCACTGATGGGTACGTGAAGCACCTTTAATTAATGCAAGTCCTTGACGATACGCTAGTAAACTTGCAAGAGTAAATGCATCTTTCAACTCATCTAAATCAATATCAACTTGCGTGGTATTTTGCGCGCTATACGTCATCTCTTGTGCAGCAGTGGTATTGCATGCATTAGTTAAATGGCGTGCTTGAACAGCGGCTACTAATGACGGTACCGCAATACCCAATTCAAGTGCATTTTGAGCTGTCCATAAACCAGTACCTTTTGCGCCAACTTTGTTATCAATTAAGTCAACAAGGGGCACATTTTGCGAATTTTCAAGTGACAAAATATGGCTAGAAATTGACAATAAATAGCTATTTAACTGGCCTTGTGACCATTCATTAAATATCTCAGCAATTTCTTTTGCCGAGCGCTTAGTTCCATGACGAAGTAACTGATACACTTCAGCAATAAGTTGCATCAGTGCGTATTCAATTCCATTGTGAACCATTTTTACAAAATGACCGCTGGCTGATTGACCAACGCGAGCAAAACACGACTCGCCTTTGTAGCTTGCAGCAACTTTTGTAAACCATGGCTCGACACGCTCCCAGCCACCTTCAGAACCACTTGCCATCATAGCTGGCCCATGACGCGCACCCTCAGCACCACCTGAAATACCCATGGTGGCAAACTCAAACTTGTCTTGGTATTTTAGCTTGCGATTAATTCCGTCTTTGTAATTACTGTTACCGCAGTCAACAATAATATCACTACATTGAACACCCGCTTCAATCAGCTCATTGCAAACCGCATCAACCAACTCACCCGCAGGTACAAGTAATAAAATAGAACGCGGTGTTTCTAAACGCCTAACCATATCCCCTAGATCAGAGACAATGTGAAGTTTGTCAGCCATGCCTTGTGACTTAGCACAGCTTAATAACTCTTCACCCGCATTTGGGTTTTTGTCATAAGCGACCAGCGTTATCCCTTTTTCAATCAAGTTCAGGGCAAGATTTTTCCCCATAACGCCTAACCCTACTAATGCAACTTGCATTTAGTGCCCTCCTCGGTAACAACTATTTGGTTAGTAAATTAAAATAATACCGCGTGCATTATACTCAGGCCTAAGCCATGAGCAAAGCTACATGCATTTATTACAGTTAAAATAAACACTGCAATTATATCAAACAACCGCCCTCACAGGGGAAGAAATAGCGCTGCTATTTAAATTTTTAGATCATTGACGCCCTGTGACACCGGTGTCATAATGATGACATATTGATCTTGTATATAATAGTCGCAATGTTATAAAAAATTGCATAAAACTAAAAATTACTATTTAACCTGAAATCTTCTTTGAAGATTTATTAAGTAGTCACTAAAACAAAATAACCGTCAACTTGCTTAAAATAAGCGCACAGGAGAATTTAATGTTAAGACGTACAAAAATAGTCGCGACACTTGGACCTGCAACAGACAGAGATAATAACTTAGAAAAAATTATTCGCGCAGGCGCTAATGTCGTTCGATTAAACTTCTCACACGGTGTTGCACAAGATCATAAAGACCGTGCACAAGCTGTTAGAGATATAGCCGCTAAACTGGGTAAGCACGTTGCAATTCTTGCTGACCTACAAGGTCCTAAAATCCGTGTTTCAACCTTTAAAGAAGGTAAAGTAACTTTAGCGGTCGGTGCAAAATTCATCCTTGATGCAAAAATGGAAAAAGGTGAAGGCGATATTAACGCCGTTGGTATCGATTATAAAGAGCTACCACAAGATGTAGCTCCTGGTGATTTACTCCTTTTAAACGATGGCTTAATTCAGCTTACTGTAGAACATGTTGAAGGTCATTTAGTGCACACTGTGGTTACTGTGGGTGGGGTGCTCTCGAACAATAAAGGGATTAATCGTTTAGGTGGTGGTTTAACTGCGCCCGCGTTTACCGATAAAGACAAAGAAGACTTAATAACTGCGGCTGAAATTAATGTTGACTATATTGCCGTTTCATTCCCGCGTAGTGGCGATGATATGCGTTATGTACGCTCTCTTGCAGAAGCTGCAGGCTCTAATGCTCAGCTTTTGGCTAAAATTGAACGTGCTGAAGCAGTAGAAACGCAAGAAGCAGTAGATGATATTATTTTAGCGTCTGACGCTGTGATGGTTGCTCGTGGTGATTTAGGTGTTGAGATTGGTGACGCAGCTTTAATGGGCAAACAAAAACTCATTATTCGTCGCGCACGCTCGCTTAATCGTACTGTTGTAACAGCCACGCAAATGATGGAATCGATGATCGATAACCCAATGCCAACTCGTGCAGAGGTTATGGATGTTGCCAACGCAGTGCTTGATGGCACCGATGCGGTCATGCTTTCAGCGGAAACAGCCGCTGGTGATTACCCAGAAGAAACGGTTGCCACAATGGCACGTGTTTGTTTAGGTGCTGAGTCGCAAAAAGAAACCCATGTTTCTAAGCATCGTTTAGATAGCCGCTTCTCTTCTAATGCGGAGTCAATTGCACTCTCTGCAATGTATGCAGCTAATCACTTAGACTCTGTGAAAGCGATTATCACCCTAACAGAATCAGGTAGTACAGCAAAACTTATGTCGCGTATTAGCTCTGGTTTACCCATTTACTCACTTTCACGTCATCCGAGCACATTAGGGCAAACAGCACTATATCGTGGTGTTTACCCGGTGTTTTTTGACTCTACCAAATGTGAAAAAGATAATATGGTTAAAGATGCATTAAACACGTTAGTGGCTGCAGGTTCACTGCAAACAGGCGACACCGTGATTATCACTCATGGTGATGCAATGGAAACAATTGGTGCAACCAATACAATGAAGATAGTGACAGTGTCGTAAAAGTCACAATAAAAAACGCGAGCTAATTGCTCGCGTTTTTTATGCTATTTATTAAAGTTAGCTAGCTAATGCTGCTTTTACTTTATCACGGTAACTTCTACTTACTTTAAGTTCTTGTCCGTTATCTAACACTAATAAATATTCACCACTAACCTGAGTTACCAGCTTGCTAATTTGTTTGGTGTTAACAATCGCGCTGCGATGCACTCGTACAAATAGATTTGGGTCTAATTCTTGTTCAAGCTCTTTCATGGTTTTACGTAATATATGCGTTTGCCCGTCTTGGCAATGCAAACACATATAATCACCTGCGGCATCTACCCACTGTATCGTGGCAACGGGCACTCTAACAATTTCGCCCTGCTCTTTTACTGCTAGTGACTCAGGGTAGCGCCGATCAGTTAAGGTATCACCTGTGGCTAATTTCTTTAAAATTTCTTCGCAGTTATTACCCGTTATCCCAGCTACAAAACTGGCTAATTTTTTCTTATGGGCGTTATCCTGCTGAGTTTTTAAATAGGTATGCACTTTTTCTACCGCCTGTTTTAATCTGTTATCATCAACGGGTTTTAAAATGTAATCTAAAGCATGAATTTCAAATGCTTTAACAGCAAAGTGGTCAAACGCAGTCACAAATACAATGGCAGGCAAGTCTTTACTACTTTCACTCAATGCACGCGCTACCTCAAAGCCATTCATGCCTGGCATTTGAATATCTAAAAATACGAGGTCAATTTTTTCGTTTTTGCAACTTTCGATCGCATCAAATCCTGAGCTACATAGTTTGATCACTTCAATATCAGAAAACTCTTCAAGCCTAACGGCTAAGCCTTTACGTGCTAATGGTTCATCATCAACAATCAGCGTTTTTATTCTTGTCATTTCTTCACAGCCTTCTCAAACGGAACTCGCAGATTAACTTTCAATCCACTTGGCGTATTATGTGATAATACAAACGAGTAATTATTTTCGTAGAGCGTTTTTAATCTGTCTTGGGTGTTTGCTACACCCACGCCTTGTGCATTAACTAACTGGCCATTTACAATTTCAGTGCCAGGGCCATTATCGCCCACTTCAAGCAATAATTCATTAGCGAATACTTGTGCTTTTATATCAATAACGCCACCTTCTGCCATGTGAGCAATGGCGTACTTGATAGCATTTTCAATGATCGGTTGTAATATTAAGCTAGGTACCAATGCTTGTTGAGCTTGCTCACTCACATCAACATTAACCTGTAACCGTTCATCAAAGCGCACACGTTCAATCTCTAAATACAGCATTAATGCATGTAACTCTTGCTCTAGTGGCACTTTTTTAATTGGATCAGTATTGAGTGTATAACGCAAAAAGTCACTCAGCTTAGATACCATTAAATTAGCATCTTTGTTTTCTTTTACCAAAATTAAAGTGGAGATAGCATTGAGGGTGTTAAATAAAAAGTGAGGGTTTAACTGATATCTGAGCATTTTTAACTGCGCTTCGTGCGCCATTGTAGTTGCTTTTAACGCTTTTTGGCGTTCACTTTGCAATAACTGGTAATACTTAACCCCAAAGTACAAACCACTCCAACACAAAATAATATAAACGGAGTCTAGCCCTTGTTGTAAATAATAGAACCATTCTTCAGGGCGATAGCCGTGTCGATAAATTTCCCACAAGTTAAACTTTTGTACCACCGCCCAGAGCGTACCAGTTACATACGAGGCACCAAATACAACAATGATTAAGACCCAAGGCGAGGCATTCCAAATTTTGCGATATATATAACGCAAAGGCACAGTCATTAAACAGCCCGCATAGGCATTAAGTAAAATAACGAATACGTAAATATCACGCATTTCGAATACTTTAGATCCAATGTAATTAACTAACGCATACCCTATCCAGCCAGCGATTTGCAAAAGCCAGAAAAAGCGTTGTCTGTTATCAATTAAAGACTGCCAATTCAAAATTAATTATTACCTTATAAATTTGTTATTATTATATCGATTTATCAACGTGTATAGCACTACCAACTGTCTTACTTTTTAATAGCCCTATCGCAAACGATAACGTTGTCTGATGCTTTTGCGGTTAAGCGATTCATTGAGCTATATGCATAAAAAAAGCGAAAGGTATGTACCTTTCGCTTCTCAATGTTTACTTTTTATTTATTAAGCAAGTTTGTCTGAAGCAACTTTATAAGTTGGATCTTCAATTACGTTTACTTCCACTAAGTCACGCGCTTTATGAAGTAGTTCAGTACAGTCCTTACTTAAGTGACGTAAATGCAATTTTTTGCCGGCTTTATTGTACTTATCAGCTAGGCTATCAATTGCTTCTATCGCACTGTGATCCGCAACACGGCTGTATTTAAACTCAACAATAACGTCTTTAGGGTCGTTCTTTACATCAAATAAATCAGCAAAGTTTTTAACTGAGCCAAAGAATAAGGGCCCGTGTAACTCGTACACTTTTGAACCTTCTTTATCAATATAGTTCGTTGTGTATATATGTTTAGCATGCTGCCAAGCAAACACTAATGCAGACACAATAACACCTACACACACTGCAATGGCTAAGTCAGTGATAACCGTCACACCCGATACTAAAACAATTACAAATGCGTCAGATAAAGGCACGCGTTTCATCATTTTAAAACTTGCCCATTCAAATGTTCCCAGTACTACCATAAACATAACACCAACTAATGCCGCTAGTGGGATCATTTCAATTAAACTTGAGGCAAAGATAATAAACGCAAGTAACATCAGCGCAGCACTAATACCAGATAAACGCGAACGACCACCTGAATTAATGTTAATCATAGATTGGCCAATCATGGCACAGCCACCCATTGCACCAAAGAAACCACATGTAACGTTTGCCGCACCTTGGCCAATACATTCTTTGTTAGAATGGCCACGTGTTTCTGTAATTTCGTCAATCAAGCTTAGCGTTAACAGCGATTCAATTAAGCCAATTGCTGCAAGAATAAGCGCATATGGGAAGATAATTTGTAGTGTTTCTAAATTAAAAGGCACCATAGGAATATGAAACTGCGGTAAACCACCGGCAATCGTTGCAGCTTCATTACCTGTCATACCTTTTAAGAAATCAAGTACTGTACGCGCTTCTAAGTCAAGGCCAATAACTAAGCCAGTTACCGTCACAATGGCAACCAGTGACGAAGGGACTGCAGTCGTTAATTTTGGCAAAAAGTGAATAATAGCCATAGTTAGCGCCACTAAACCGAGCATAATGTACATTGCACTGCCCGTCATCCATTCTTGACCGCCAGCACCATCAGGTACTTTAAACTGCCCGAGCTGTGCTAAAAATATAACTATCGCTAAGCCATTTACAAAACCGAGCATCACCGGATGTGGAACCATACGTATAAACTTACCGAGCTTAAATACCCCAGCCAAGATTTGTAATAGCCCCATCAGCAACACAGTGGCAAATAGATATTCCACTCCGTGATCCAGTACTAAACTTACCATTACAACCGCAAGCGCACCGGTTGCACCCGAAATCATACCTGGACGACCACCAAAAATAGCCGTAATTAAGCCAACAATAAATGCGGCATATAAACCAACAAGGGGTTCTACATTTGCAACAAAGGCAAATGCAACAGCTTCTGGGATCAAGGCAAGTGCCACGGTCAATCCAGAGAGAATATCGTTTTTAGCAGAGCTTGGCGCCCTGCTGAGTAAGTTAAACATTGAGTTCCTCAGTTTTATTTAGCTGACAAAAAAAGCGCTGAATTCTATCAAATTAGCGCTCATTTCACAATTATAGTTAATGCAGCCGATTTGTTTATCATCGGCTTATTTTTATTTTACAGTGGTAAGGCTGTACTACGTTTTACACAGGTCATGGTCACGTTAGAATGAACCTCTTGGACGTACTCTAAGCTAAGTAGGTTATCGCGTACAAAGTGCTCATAACCTTCTATGCCTTGAGAAATAATACGCAACATAAAGTCCATAGTACCCGCCATAGTGTAACACTCAGTCACTTCATCATAGCTAAGTATCAGTTTTTCAAACTCGGCTAGATTCTTTTTACCATGGTTTGATAAACGTACATGGGCGTAAACCAACATATCAAAGCCCAGCTTTTTTTCATCAAGCAATGCGACTTTACTTTTGATGTAGCCATCTTGTTCTAATTTAGCAATACGACGCCAACAAGGAGACTGAGATAGGCCTACTTTATCTGCAATTTCAGCGGTTGATAAACTTGCATCTTGTTGTAAAAGTGCCAATATTTGGCGATCTACGTGATTTAGAGACATTTTATTTCTTATTTATCTAATAAATTGGTTAAATTATACAGCCTTTTTAAAAAGCAGTCTGCATATTTTTAACAATTAAACACATCAACCAAATTGACCACTTACAAACGGATTGGTTGCCTTCTCATTGGCGACATCGGTATCTTCACCATGGCCACTTAAAATTGCGGTACTCAGTGGCAACGTCATTATATGGGCCTGTATTGAGCTAATAAGCTGCTTACTGTCTCCTTTTGGAAAATCAGTACGACCGACTGAGCCTTTAAATATAACATCACCCACAATAACGGTGCTTTGCGTATCTTGATAAAATACAACGTGTCCTGGGGTGTGCCCTGGGCAATGCAGTACTTTAAATGCAAGCTGACCAACTTGTACGGTATCACCATGTGCTAGCCATTCATCTGGGTAAAAAGCATTGATAGCTTTAAATCCAAACATTGTGGCTTGCATTGGTAAGTTATCAAACCAAAAGCGCTCAACCTTATGTGGGCCAATAATCTTTATATTGTATTGCTCACGTAAACTATGAGCACCACCCACATGGTCTAAGTGTCCATGGGTTAACCAGATGGCTGACAAGCTCAAGTTATGCTGTGTTAGTGTTGCATTAATTTTGTCAACATCACCACCGGGATCTACCACCACAGCTTGCTGGGTTTGTTTGCATACTATAATTCGGCAATTTTGCATAAACTGCGTAACGGGAATTGTGATTATTTTCATCTTATATTTCTTTATTTTTTTGCGCTTGAATAACTATATCTTGTTCATATGACATTAAAATTGGGTATTTTAAATAAGCTTGATCGTAAAACGGGCTATGTTCATAGAGCCAATTTAAGCGCGCTTCAGGATCTGTAGCAAATGCTTTATCTTGCTTTAGTTTTTTATTAAATGCTTTTGCTAATTTCGGATCATCGCGGAGCATTTTCTCAGCAAATGGGAGCAATGCGTAATTTTCCATATACTCTGTTCGCTGAAAAATTGTATTAAATTCACCCCATGCAAAAAAAGAGTCAGGAGCTTCTGGATGCAATAAATGCACGGCTAACTCGCCTGCTTTTTGTTGGGTACTGACCTCAAACCAACCATCTAAATCGACATTCGTGGCCGGTTCATAGTTAAAACGTGCCGACACTCTAAATCGCCCTTCAAATGGTGCTTTATCAAAGCTATATTGCGCCACTTTTGCCATTTTTAACGGCTGAGTATTGGCGCCATTGAGTTTATTAATTGATACCCCATGTAAGGCAAGCTTTTCGATAATATCGGTATACACTGGCGGAATAAAAAACGATTTAGGAACTTCAACTGTGTGCTGTACTTCTTTTTGCCAAAAAATAGGCAGCTTGTCATAATCTTGCTTTTTACCTAAATAACTTACTTCTTGCTGATTTGATAAAGCATTCATATTCTTAGAATAAGCAATGCCTTTAAATTTGATATGATCAGCTTGCTCAGCGTAACCACGTTTAACAATTAATTGCTTAGGCACAAATTGCTGTTCTTTTTTTACCGCATTGGCGAGTTTATCTTTATGAGTTGCTAATGCCTCAATAGCACCATCTATAAACACATAAGTCCCTAGCACGCGTTGCTTATAGGGTTTTAAAGAATGGTTTTCGACTAAAATAGTTGGCAATGATCTTAAATCACCCCAGCCATTAGAAAAACGAGGCGTCGCCACCCAACCTGCTAAACCTGATTTAAACTCTTGTTTATCCATAACAAACACTAAAGGGCCAGGGATATGTCCTTGCTCAGTTAAAGTGTGGTCAATTACAGGTTTAAAGTAACGGTTGAGCGCATCCGAAATAGCAGGCGACTCGCTAGCAAATACTGGGTTATAGCCGTAGGTGACATCATATTGGTAATCGGCCCCATCAGTCACATGCACGTCTATATATAAATTAGGATTATAATCGTTAATGACTGCAAGTACGCTTTTAACCTCGGGGGTATCTAATTTAGTGAAATCACGATTTAAATTAAGGTTATTGGCGTTTGTTCTAAAACCCATTTTTACCGGACCACGCTGATTAATTCGATTAAATGCGCTACTGCGTTCATGCCCATCAACATTAAGAATGGGGATAAATAGAATGTTTACCTTTTTTAATATATCGCGACGTTTACCCGTGGCAATATCTCTTAACAACATAAACATTGCATCTTTACCATCAATCTCACCAGCGTGAATTCCGGCTTGAATTAGCACAGTTGGTTTAGTGCTGTTAGCCATTTGCCCAGCATCAAAAAAGCCTTGTTCGCTGGCAATCAACATTTTTATTGCACGTTTACTATTACTATAGCCAATCGTTTTTGATTTAAATTGAGTGGGATTCGCCGCTACCAACCTATCAACAAATGCCATGGTATCAGCATAATTAGGAGACGAGACTCCTGCAGAAATTTCAAAGTCTGTGGTTAAAGGTCCCTGTTGTTGCAATAGCGATGTGCTCGCACCTTCCCATGGTAATAATGGCGGTAAATGACTGTTATTCGCCATACTTGCAGATAAAACCAATAAACTTATAAACATATACTTCTCTAGCAAACGCATTAATTAAAAAAATTATAGCAATTAAAGCTTTTTAGATGCCAAAACTGCGGTAGTTCAACAAAAAAATGCAGCCAATTGCAGTTTCCTTTGATTATTTGCTCAAGCCCTAGTCAAGTGCTGATAAAAACATAATTAATATCAACCTTAAGAGCAACAATGAACATGCCTAAAATTCTGGTTTAGCTAATTTAAGTTAAATGGATACACGGCACTAAAAGGTATGACATAGCTAAAACAGTAAATAACAGGCACAAAAAAAGGAGCCATAGGCTCCTTTTCAATACTTATACAAAAACTTAAGCTGCCGCTAGGCCTTCTTTTGCTTTTGCTACAAGCGCTGCGAATGCAACTTGGTCGTAAACAGCGATATCTGCAAGGATCTTACGATCGATTTCTACAGATGTCTTTTTAAGACCATTGATAAAACGGCTGTAAGACAGACCATTTTGACGTGAAGCAGCATTGATACGTGCAATCCATAATTGACGGAAAGTACGTTTCTTAGCACGGCGGTCACGGTAAGCGTATTGACCCGCTTTAGTAACAGCCTGGAAAGCTACGCGGTAAACACGTGAACGTGCTCCGTAGTAACCTTTCGCTTGTTTTAAAACTTTTTTGTGACGTGCACGTGCGACAACGCCGCGTTTAACTCTTGCCATTTCTAAAAACCCCTATTAAGCGAATGGTAACATACGTGAAACTAGACCATGGTCATTTTTATGAACCATCATCTTAGGACGTAGGTGTAACTTACGCTTAGAAGTTTTCTTAGTCAGAATGTGACGAAGATGCGCTTGTTTACGCTTGAAACCGCCAGAAGCAGTCTTTTTGAAACGCTTAGCTGCGCCTCTGTGACTTTTTAGCTTGTAAGCCATTGCAATAACTCCAATTGTATTGCTTTAAAATTAGTAAGAAGGCGTGAGATATATTGCTATAGCTCCACTTTAAAGGCCTAACTTACTGCTATGTTCCGGTGAAAACCCGATATAAATACCGCAATTTTACTTTAAAACCGGTTAACTCAGGTGGACATTTTCATATCACTTGCAAACCTGAGCTAAATTCGGTGCGTATTATCGCCTAATTATTACTTTTTAGCAACCGGCGCCATCATCATAACCATTTGACGGCCTTCAACACGATTTGGGAAAGATTCAACAACTGCTAATTCTTCTAAATCGGTTTTAATACGGTTTAATAATTCGATACCAATTTCTTGGTGAGCCATTTCACGACCACGGAAGCGGATAGTTATCTTAGCTTTATCGCCAGCTTCTAAGAACTTGCGTAAGTTGCGTAGCTTAACCTGATAATCACCTTCATCCGTACCTGGACGGAATTTGATTTCTTTAATCTGGATCTGCTTTTGCTTCTTCTTCTGCTCTTTTAGTTCTTTGCTTTTTTCAAAGATGAACTTACCGTAATCCATAACCTTACAAACAGGCGGCTCAGCATTTGGACTGATCTCTACAAGATCAACACCCGCTGCATCAGCCATAGCTTGCGCGTCTTTTAATGACTGAATTCCAGCTTGTTCGCCGTCGATGTCGATTAAACGAACTTCTTGCGCTGTAATTTCTTCGTTAATACGATTTTTTTGAGCTGTTTGTTGCCCTTTCTTGCCGCCTCTAATAGTACGTTCCTCCAAGAATATCAATAATATAAGCGTGTAGCTGGCTATTTTTGCTTGCCCTACACGCTCGATTTTTACTGTCGATTTTTGATTTCTTCACTGATTTTAGCTACAAAATCATCGACATTAAATTTGCCTAGGTCTTCACCTGTGCGAGTTCGTACTGCTACTTCTTGTTGCTCAACTTCTTTGTCGCCAACAACCAATAAGTAAGGAATACGCTTAAGTGTATGCTCACGGATTTTAAAGCCAATCTTCTCATTTCTCAAGTCAGCAGCGGCTCTAATTCCAAGTTTATTTAATTTTTGTACAATTTCCTGAACATACGGTGCTTGTTTATCGGTGATATTCATAATCACCACTTGCTTAGGCGCAAGCCACGTTGGGAATAAACCAGCATACTCTTCTGTTAAAATACCAATGAAGCGCTCAATAGACCCTAATATAGCGCGGTGTATCATAACAGGTGTACGTCGTTCGTTATTTTCAGCCACATATGTTGCGCCTAAACGACCAGGTAATGCAAAGTCTAGTTGCACTGTACCACACTGCCACGCTCTGTCTAAGCAATCGTACAAAGTAAATTCAATTTTAGGGCCATAAAACGCCCCTTCACCTGGTAGGTAATCAAATTCAATGTCATTTGCTTTAAGTGCATCAGCAAGTGCAAGTTCAGCTTTGTCCCACATTTCATCTTCGCCGATACGTTGTTCTGGACGAGTTGAAAGTTTAACTACAATTTTTTCAAAGCCGAATGTTTCATACGTATCGTAAACCATTTTAATACAGGCCGATACTTCATCCATGATTTGCTCTTCAGTACAGAATACATGTGCATCATCTTGGGTAAAGCCACGCACACGCATTAAACCGTGAAGTGCGCCTGATGGCTCGTTACGGTGACAACAACCAAACTCAGCCATACGCAGTGGTAAATCACGGTATGATTTTAAACCTTGGTTAAATATTTGTACGTGACCTGGACAGTTCATTGGCTTGATTGCGTATTCACGCTTTTCAGACTCCGTGGTAAACATGGCTTCTGAATATTTTTCCCAGTGACCTGATTTTTCCCATAACGAACGATCCATCATCATTGGACCTTTTACTTCTTCGTATTGGTACTCACGTAATTTTTCACGCACAAATTCTTCTAATTCACGGTAAATGCTCCAACCATCGTTGTGCCAAAATACCATGCCTGGCGCTTCTTCTTGCCAGTGCCATAAATCAAGTGCTTTACCAATACGACGGTGATCACGTTTTTCAGCTTCTTCTAAACGCTTTAAGTACGCTTTAAGTTGTTTTTTATCGCCCCACGCTGTGCCGTAAATACGCTGCAGCATTTTATTTTCAGAATCACCACGCCAGTATGCACCTGCTACCTTCATAATTTTGAAGTTTTGACAGAATTTCATGTTAGGAACATGTGGTCCACGACACATATCTACGTATTCTTCGTGGTGGTATAAACCTGGGCGATCATCTTGAGCAATATTTTCGTCAAGAATTTCTATTTTGTATGTTTCGCCACGCGCCGCAAACGTATCGCGTGCTTCTTGCCAGCTAACGGTTTTTTTCACTACATCGTAGTTTGTTTTTGCAAGCTGTAACATACGCTTTTCAATAGCATCAAGATCATCTTGAGATAACGAATGTTCCATATCAATATCATAGTAAAAACCGTTATCGATAGTAGGACCAATCGCCATTTTAGCGTCTGGGAAAAGTTGCTTAACTGCATGACCAATTAGGTGGGCACAAGAATGGCGAATAATTTCTAAACCATCGTCATCTTTTGCTGTAATAATTTCAAGACGAGAGTCGGCTGAAATTAAATCACATGCATCCACGCGTTCGCCATTAACACGGCCGGCGATGGTTGCTTTAGCAAGACCAGGGCCAATATCGTTTGCAACATCAAGCGTGCTTACAGGGTTTTCAAAACTACGCTGACTACCGTCAGGGAGAGTAATAACTGGCATTATAAATCCTTACATACAGTGGTGACACCTACAATGTATCACGTGTATTTTTTAATTAATTAAATGAGAATGACTCGACAACGCTTTTACGAATAAGCATTGACTATTTTTCGCCATCAAAGGCTAATGTAGATGCTGAGTCTGCTCAACTACAAAAAAGATATTGTCGCGTGCTGCAGCGTTAATTACAAGTTTTAAGCTACTAAAAACCACGCATTTTTAACATAAATGTGCAATTAATAACTTTTCTTCAGTCACGCCGCATCAAATTAACGTAAAGCACTATATTAAAGCAGCACACAAAGTGCTTAAACTCGCATTTTAATGCGTGTTGCGTATAATAACCGGTAATTAAGTTATAGTAGAGATTAACAATGAGAACATGTGGTGTAGAAATTACCGGTAGCGATGTACTACTTTGTATTTTAAGTAAAGATAACGACGTTTTTGATATTCGTGACGTGCGCCAAACACGCTTTACCTTAGGTAACGGTAACGACACTGAAATAATGCGTAAATTTCAATTTGATTTTGCAAAGCTGATGCAAGATTACCAAATTGATTCTGTTGCCATTCGCGAACGCCAGCCTAAAGGTAAATTTGCAGGTAGCGCTAAAGGGTTCAAAATGGAAACGGCTATTCAATTAATCGACAACCTCGATGTTCGCGTGTTTTCAACTACTGAAATAAAAGAGCAAGTAAAACGCAACCCAATCCCTATCGCGTTCGAAGACACTGGTCTTAAAAAATATCAAGAAAATGCATTCGTTAATGCTTACGTTTATATCATGAAAAAAACCTACCGCAGCGACGAAATGTAATACCAATTGCATCCTTGTAAAAACGCGTAATAGCTCAATATTACGCGTTTTTTTATGTCTAAATTTTCAAATAAAAGTGTAAGACATTAGTCTAACCCTCTTCCCTTTGTCGACAATTCATGTTTATTTAATCAACAAGCCTTGGATAGATAAAAACATGGAGAATGTCATGAAAGCGACACAAACAGTGCATAAAGAAGTAGAACAAATAAACACTATACCGCTATCAAATAGTTATTTTAAGGGGATTCAAAGCACACCGCTAATAGAGCAAACTATTGGAGAATACCTTGATTCAATTGTCGACAATAACCCAGAGGCATTGGCAGTTGTTGTTGCTCACCAAAATATTCGCTTAAACTATAAGGAGTTTCAGCAGCAGATTGATCAGCTTGCTATGGGGTTGTTGGCATTAGGGGTTAAATCAGGTGACAGGGTCGGTATTTGGTCACCCAACAATATACAATGGTGCTTAACTCAATTTGCCACGGCCAAAATCGGCGCAATCATGGTGTGTATTAACCCAGCTTACCGCCCCAGTGAACTGCAATATGCGCTTAATAGTGTTGAATGTTCCACGCTTATTACTGCTACCTCATTTAAGGGCAGTCACTACGTTAATATGCTACAAAGTTTAGCCCCAGAGCTAAATAGTTGCCAAAAAGGGGAATTAAAAGCCGCTCAGCTTCCTTCATTAAAAAATGTAATTTGTATAGGTGATGAGCCAGTAAATGGTATGTTTTCGTTTAATGAAGTACTCGCCATGCCCTCAGATGCCCACCAGTTAGAACTTCAAGCGGTGGCTAAAACCCTAAACTGTAATCAAGACATTAATATTCAGTTTACCTCTGGCACCACAGGAAACCCTAAAGGGGCTACGCTAACGCATAAAAACATTCTTAATAATGCACTGCTTGTTGCCCAAGCAATGCATTTTACTGAACATGATAAGCTGTGTATCCCTGTACCGCTTTATCATTGCTTTGGCATGGTTTTAGGCAGCTTATTGTGCGTAAGTAAAGGCGCTGCAGCTATTTATCCAAGTGATTCTTTCGATCCAAAAACCACATTAGAGGTGGTACAACAAGAAAAATGTACCGGGCTTCATGGCGTGCCTACCATGTTTATAAGCGAATTAGAGCTTAATAACTTTAGTGATTATGATTTAACTACATTACGAACCGGCGTTATGGCAGGCTCAACCTGCCCCGAACAAGTTATGCGTAAAGTACAAACACTAATGAATATGAACCAAGTCGTTATAGCCTATGGACAAACAGAGTGTAGCCCAATCAACAATATCACTGAAACCGACTCATCAATTGAGCGTCAAGTCACCACAGTAGGACGAGCGCTTGCGCACACTGAAGTAAAGATTATTGATGAAGTGGGTGAAGTTCAAAAAATAGGCCAACCAGGTGAAGTCTGTAGCCGTGGAGCTGGTATTATGCGTTGCTATTGGAACGATGAAGAAAAAACCAAAGCTACTATCGATAATCAAGGTTGGTTACATTCTGGCGATTTAGGGGTAATGGACAGTGAAGGCTTTGTTAGTATTGTTGGCAGAATTAAAGACATGATTATTCGCGGCGGAGAAAATATATATCCCCGTGAGATTGAGGAAGTTTTATACACCTACCCAGGGATACAAGATGCGGCAATTTTTGGTATTACCGATGAAAAGTTTGGCGAAGAAGTCTGTGCCTGGATCCAGCCTAAAGAAGGTGAAGTGCTTGATGAGCAAGCAATTCGATTATTTTTAAAAGACAAACTCGCCTACTTTAAACAGCCTAAATATATTCGCTTTGTTGAACATTACCCGATGACGGTAACCGGCAAATTGCAAAAATTTAAAATGCGTGAACAAATGCAAGAAGAGCTCGCCGAGTCTGCATTTTCGTAAGCTGATTAAATGCAAAGCACTATCAGCTTAGTGCTTTGCATTGTCTTACTCAATTTCAGGTTGTTTAGGAACAACAAAGTCAGTAATACTTATATTTCGTCCTGCATTTTTAGCTTTATAAACCCCTACATCAGCTGTTGCCAACAATGATTTAATTGAAGGTCTATATGTAGTGTATTTATCAATTGCAATACCAGCAGAGACAGTAATACGGTTAAAGGGTGAATACTGATGTGCAATCGGGTCGGCTGCAAAGCGTTTAGGTAAGTCACTCAACCAATCTAACTCATTTGCCTGTAATGTTTTTACCAATATAAATTCTTCACCACCAAAACGCACCACAATATCAGCGTCACAATGTTTTAGTCGGTTTGCGACTGCTATTAATACGTTATCTCCCTCTAAGTGGCCGTAGTTATCGTTATAATTTTTAAAATAGTCGACATCAATCATCGCTAACCCTAAATATTGTGATGGCGCTAACTTGTTAATTAATGCTTTACAGCGTCTATCAAAACTATGCCGATTATGCATACCTGTTAATTGATCGGTATTGGCTTTTTCAGTTTCAAATAATTCCGCTTTATATTGCTTTCTTAATAGGGTATCTAGTTGATATTGCACTATGGCCAATACAATAACTATGCTGAAATAAAAATAAAGTGTCCACGCAATCGAAGTAGAAGAAAAAAGCTCAATAAATATCAGGGCAATGCCAATTATTGACCATAAAACCAGTTTATGTCCTAAGTGCAGCATCGGTATGGCTATAAATGCAGCAGCTACAAGCATAGGTCCACCCTCTTTTAATTCACTATAGCGTTGCACATATTCCCAAAAGAAATAACTAAATAAAAAACAAAATAAAACCGCATAACTGAAAAAGCGCGAATGCAAGTACTCTGAACTTAATGTTCTATTTACAATAATGAGGACTATCGATAACAACACCATAGTTACGCGTAAAATTGTTATCGTCGAATTGGCAGGCTCTTGTTGATTAAGCCAAGACATAAAAATAAAAGACAATAAAAACAGTGTTACTAGATAGAGTGATGCATCAGCAAGACGCATTGAGCTTTTATTGAGTTGATTTTGGAAGTTGTGCTCTGTTGCACTTGAAAAATAAAAAATTGCGGGAATAAGACGCACCGGCACTCTCCTTAATAAGCTCACTTATCCTTATCCACACTATAGTTTATTGTTATTAATTAGCGAGTTAAATTTACCTTATTAAATAATATTATACATTACTTTTGCTATATCCTGAACAATGCCTACTCAAGATATAGATAAAAATTATTGGGTTCACTAATAAATAGCCGAGGCGTCGCTATACAACGCCCTGTTCAATCATTGCATCTGCTACACGTCTAAATCCAGCAATATTTGCACCAAGTAACAAGTTACCGGGTTGATTAAATTCTTTTGCGGTATCGTTAGCTGTAGTGAAAATATCTTTCATTATTTGCTTTAACTTTTCATCTACTTGCTCAAATGTCCAGCTTTGCATACTGGCATTTTGTGCCATTTCTAATTGGCTGGTTGCTACCCCACCGGCATTCGCTGCTTTGCCAGGGCCATAAGCTATTTTTGCTTCAATAAAGCAATCAATCGCTTCTTTGGTTGAAGGCATATTTGCTCCTTCACTGACTAAAGTACAGCCATTTTCAAGTAGTGCTTTTGCATCCGCTTGGGTTAATTCATTTTGTGTAGCACAAGGAAAAGCCGCATCCGCACTGTAACGCCATACCGCATGACCATCTTGAGGGTACTCATCGCGAGCCGTATACTTGGCATGAGGATGAGTATCTAGGTAGTCACTTAAGCATCCTCGTGAGTGCTCTTTTAATTGCTTAATAAGTTTTAAGTCAATGCCACTCTCATCGTACAAAGTGCCTTTTGAGTCACTACAGGCAATAGGCGTAGCCCCTAGTTGATATAATTTTTCCATGGCATAAATTGCCACATTGCCTGAGCCTGAAATTAAACAGCGTTTTCCTGATAAGCTGTCATCACGATCTTCAAGCATATAGTTAGCAAAATACACTGCGCCATAACCCGTTGCTTCTTTGCGAGCTAACGATCCGCCCCAAAGTAAACTTTTACCGGTTAGTACGCCTTCATAGCGCCCTGTTAAGCGTTTGTATTGGCCAAACATATAACCAATTTCTCTCGCCCCTACGCCAATATCCCCTGCAGGTACATCGGTTGTAGGGCCGATATGGCGATATAACTCGGTCATAAACGATTGGCAAAAACGCATTATCTCGCCATCAGAGCGTCCTTTAGGATCAAAATTAGCGCCTCCTTTGCCGCCGCCTATAGGCAAACCGGTCAATGCATTTTTAAAAATTTGTTCAAAGCCTAAAAATTTTATGATGCTGGCATTTACACTTGGATGAAAACGTAAGCCGCCTTTGTAAGGGCCCAACGCCGAATTAAATTCGATACGGTAGCCTTTATTGACTTGAATATTGCCCTCGTCATCAACCCAAGGCACGCGAAACATTAACTGACGCTCTGGCTCTACCATTCTTTGAATAATTGCTTGTTGTTGGTAATGACTGGTTTGCGCAAATACAGGCTCTAGCGAGTCTAGCACTTCTTCTACTGCTTGATAAAACTCACATTGCGCAGGGCTTGTCTGCTTTAATTGCGCAATTGTTCTGTGTATATAATTCATATTTATTCTTCCATGTGGGTATTTTTTAATTCGAAACAGGAAAAATGATCAACGTTATTGTTAGTAGAGAAATTGATTATGTGATCATTATTTTTACACTTTAACATCATAAATAAACGGGATGCACGTGTTTGATGTTGAATTAAATTGTTGTTTCTTTTGTATAAAAACCCATTAGTAAAGAATTTTTATGCTAAAAACGCCAGTTTAAATGAATAACACGTTAAAAGTATTAAAAAAATAGTAAAACAAAATACGACTCTACGTTTTTACGAGAGCGACAACATAAAATGCTTTATAAGACTGAAGTTGTAGAAGGATAAGACTAATAATAGCGTAGATTTTAGTGAGTTCGTTTAAGAGGTTTAAATGGAGGTTGCTAATCAACCTCTATAAAATGCATTAAGCTTTTTCGCCATCTGGGCGAAAAGTACGCTGCACACCAGTTAAAAATAAACGTAAAACTTGATCGTTACACACACGATAATGTTTGTTTTCAACTTTACGTGAAAATGCACTGAGCTCATGCTTACTTAAATCAAAATCAACTAAGGCTAGTGTGGCTATCACGTCTTCTGCTTTCATATTTAAAGCAATACGTAATTTCATAAAAATAATATTATTGTTTAATTTAGTCTCTGGGATTGGCTGCTCACCGTCACGTTTACCGCGCTTAGTGTTTATAAAGCCATTTAAAAATACCGCAAATTCGGTGTCACTTATTGGGGTGTAACCTTGCTCGCCCTCTTTAGTTAACCATGCAATCACCTGCTCAGTGCTAACGCTCTGCTCTGCAGCGGCGAACACGTCAACCATTGCTGAATCGGTTAAATCAAAGGTGTAGCGAATACGGCGTAAAATATCGTTATTTGTCAAAGTAAATCCCAAGGTAAATAAGTGCTCAGCAAACAAAAGCTGTTTAATAGCGGCGCAGTTTATCAGAGTTACACTAAGCGCCCTATTAAATACTGTGTTTAATTACCCAATACTTTTGCCGGATCAACACGTGTTGCTTGCCATGCTGGATACAGCGTCGCCAATATTGCAAGCACAAAGGTGGCAATAACAGTTAACACTATATCTTGCCAAACTAATTTACTCGGTAAGAATTCGATAAAATACACACCTTCTAGCGGATTTTCACCCAGCAATAAACTCAGCCAAGTAAAAAGCTCACTAATATTGATTGCTAGAATGACTCCAATAATAGAGCCTAAAACTACGCCAACAAATGCTTGAGTTAAGCCTTGCATTACAAAAGTAGCCAATATAGTACTGTCTTTGGCACCCATGGTTTTTAAAATGGCAATATTGCCTTCTTTTTCGCGCACTTCCATCACTAATGACGAAACAATGTTAAAACTGGCGACTGCAATAATTAAAAACACCACAATATAAACGATCGTGCGAACCATTTGAATGTCTTGATACAAGCTGCCTTGGGTTCTAAACCAACTCGATATATACACATAATCAGTAAGAGTTTGCCCTACTCTCAACGCTATTTGGTGCGCTGCAAACACATCATCAACCCGTAAACGTAGGCCGGTTACTTGGCTTTGATCGTAACCTAAGGTTTGTTGTGCTTTGCTAAGGTGAATAAACGCGGCACTGCTATCAATAGGACCGCCCATTTCTATAATGCCTGCGAGTGTTAATGTAACCCGTTTTGGCGCAAGTAATGATTGTCCTTTTTCACTAATTTGTGGGATCAATAAAGTGACATTGTCGCCTATTGATATATTAAGTTGAGTGACAATTTGCTTGCCTAAAATAACATCCTCAAGTGCTAGCTGACTGACTAATTTACCTTGTGTAAATTGGTTAACCGCTGATACGTCGCTCTCTAGCGAAGGCTCAACACCACGTATTTCAACTGCTTTTAATTGGCTTTTAAATTGCGCCATACCATTTACTGCTATAAATGGGGCTGCTCCTGTTACTTGTGGTTGCTGTTTTAATTTTTCGACTTTGCTGGGCCAATCAGCAATCGGCCTGCTTGGTGCTACATATTCAACTTGTGGCACTACACTTAATAAACGATGTACTAATTGTTGTTCAAAACCATTGATCACCGATAACGCCACAATTAAAACGGCAACACCAAGTAAAATACCAATAGTAGATGCCTTAGCAATAAAACTAACAAACGCGTTTTTTTCATCTTTATGGCCTGAATAGGCTCTGAAACGTTTACTTATAAAGGCACTAAGCAACATGGTTTGACTCTTTTATTGATAATTTACCATCATCTAAATACGCTATTTTACCTAGCTTGTCGGCAAGTTCTAAATCATGAGTCACCACCACAAAACTGGTGTTTAAACTTTTATTTAGCTGGTTAATTAAATCGTAAATTTTAATCGCGTTTTGCTTATCTAAATTACCCGTTGGCTCATCTGCAAGAACCAGTGCAGGCTCAGTCACTAAAGCACGCGCTATGGCAACACGTTGGCGTTCGCCACCAGAAAGTGCCGACGGTTTATGGCTACTTCTGTGCGCAAGGCCGACTTTATCGAGCATGTCGAGCGCTTTTACATTTGCTTCTTTGGCACTCAAGCCTTTTATTAACAGTGGCATAGCAACATTTTCAACCGCACTAAATTCCATTAATAAATGATGAAATTGGTAAATAAACCCTAAGTTTTGATTTCTAAACGCGGCTTGTTGGCTGCGAGAAAGTTTAGCCACATCTTGGTTTTTGATTTTTGCACTGCCAGAACTGGCGGTATCTAAGGTACCCAAAATATGCAATAAGGTACTTTTACCTGAACCTGAGCTACCTACAATAGCTAGCATTTCACCTTGGGTTAGGGCTAAATCAACCCCTTTTAATACCTCAACTTGGTTTTGCCCGTCTTGGTACACTTTACTTATTTGTTCACAACTAATTACTAAATCATTCATAACGTAATACCTCGGCTGGGTTTACTTTAGCGGCCTGGCGCGCGGGATATAAAGTCGCTAAAAAGCTCATTGCTAAGCTTAAAAGCGCAATCACACTTAAGCTAAGCGCATCAAATTTGACCGGCAGTGAAATCCCCGATAATAAATTTAAGCCAACCAACGCCAGCAGTTCATTAATATATAAGCTAAATAAAATACCTAAAGAGGCACCTACTGCCGTACCAATCACACCGTTATATAAACCTTGAATCATAAATACAGTTTGTACTTGGCTTGGCGTTAGCCCTAGTGTTTGCAGTATCGCAACTTCGCTTTGTTTTTCACTTACCATCATGGTGAGCGCCGACACAATATTGAACACCGCCACCAGCACGATTAAGCCCAATAACATAGACATAATGCGTTTCTCCATCGCCACAGCGGCAAATAAAGTGCCTTGGCTACTGCGCCAATCGGTGTATTTAAAATTCTTTAGAATAAGTTGGCTGTCTTGAATAAATTCATCAAGTGCAAATGGCTCATGCAGTGACACACTTAAATTAGGGGGTGTAGAGCTACTTTGCTTTAATACTCGTTGCAATGACACACCACTGGTAAATGCCAATCCCATGTCAATTTCTGAACCAGTTTCGTAAATAGCAGCAATTTTGAATAAACGCTGGCTAGGAACACGACCAAGGGGTGTATAAGTTGACGCATTGGGCATAATAACGCGCAGTTTATCGCCCAAGCTAACGCCGAGTTTACGGCTTAGATAACGGCTAATAGCAATGTGATAATTATTATTTAATACACTTTGCCAATTCCCCTGCACTACTTTGTCAGTGATTTTATAAAGCGAGCCATCATTATCATAGAGCCCTTGCAGCAGCACACCATGCAGGTCTTTATTTGTTTGTAGTATAGCTTCACCATGGCGGTATAAACTAACATGATCAACATACGGTGATTGCTCAAGATCGGCTTTAAGAGTATTCATTTGCGCTTTAGAGTGTTGTTTTGCCTGCACTTCAACGTGTGGAATGAGTCCGAGCATATTCGTTTTCAGGCTGCTTTCAAAACCGTTCATGACACTACTTACTGTAAAGAGCGCCATTAAACCAATCGCTATACCTGCAATAGAAAAAAAAGAAATAAACGAAATAAACGCATTGCCTTTGGAAGAGCGACTATATCTAAGTCCGATAAACAGGCTAACAGGTTGAAACATATTAATTAAAACATTAATGCTAAAAGTGTGGCTTTATAGTAGCACGAACTCAGCGCAATTGAATATCACCATAAATGTAAGAAATAATTTATAAATCTTATACTTGGCTATATTATAAGCAAATCACTAAGCCAAGCTAAACTTTTAATCCTGTTACTAGATAATCAAGTAATACCCGTACATTAGTAGCAACAAATTGCCGCGGAGGATAGAGCCCCCACACACCCTCTTGCTGAGGTTGATAAGCTGTTAATATTGGTACTAACTGCCCTGTTTTTATCTCATTCTCTATGTAGTAATCCGGCAACTGAACAATACCCAACCCTTTTTTAGCGCCGTCAACCAGTGCCCAACCGCTATTGCAATGCAACCTCCCTGCTACTTTAATATGTTTGTCACGACCGTTTTCATTTACTCGCCAATAACTACTGTTACCAATTAAGCATTGATGCTGGTTAAGTTCACCTAACGTATGGGGTTCGCCAAAACGCGCTAAATAGCTTGGTGCAGCACACATAATAAATCGCCGAGAGCTCAAGCGTCGCGCTTTTAAACTCGAATCTTTTAAATGGCCTAATCGAATGGCTAAATCAAAGCCGCCCTCCAGCAAGTTTTCTTGCTCGTTAGAGAGCGTTGCGATTACTTCTATCTCGGGGTGATCATGCATAAACGAATGCACTATCGGCATAATAAAACTTTCACCATACATAACCGGTGCGGTTAATTTAATTTTACCTTTAGGGGATGTTTGCACAGACGCGAGCCCCTGAGTGGCTTCATCCATAGCGTGTTGTAAATGTTTTACTTGGTGTAAAAACTGCTCACCTTCTTTGGTTAATACAACCTTTCGGGTCGTACGCGTTAAAAGTTGGGTATTTAACCGTTGCTCAAGCTTAGTAACATGGCGGCTAATATGGGCAACCGATAGACCCAACGTCTGTGCAGCTTGAGTGAAACTTCCCTCTTCGCCAACAGCAATAAACTCATCAATCCCTTCCCAACGCATTATTATTACCATACTGTAAAAGTGTTTTATTAATTTAGAGATTATCATTGTTATAGAAATAAATACAATAGGCACATCACCCAAACAGTTTGGGTCTACAATTGATATTCAAACCACTACAAAGGATATACACATGTCTGAATTTATAAAATCAAAAGCAGCGATTGCCTGGGGCCCTAATCAGCCTTTAAGCGTTGAAGAAGTTGACGTGATGATGCCTAAAAAAGGCGAAGTGATGGTAAAAATCACTGCCACAGGTGTATGCCATACAGATGCTTTTACTTTATCAGGTGAAGATCCTGAAGGCATTTTCCCCGCTATTTTAGGCCATGAAGGTGCCGGGGTGGTTTACGCTGTGGGCGAAGGCGTTACAAGTGTAGAAGTTGGCGATCACGTTATTCCTCTATACACCGCAGAATGTGGTGAATGCAAAATGTGTACTTCAGGTAAAACCAACTTGTGCTCTGCTGTACGCGAAACACAAGGCAAAGGCTTAATGCCAGATGGCACAACGCGATTTTTCAAAGACGGCCAACCAATTTATCACTATATGGGGACGTCGACCTTTTCTGAATACACAGTACTTCCTGAAATCTCGCTAGCTAAAGTAAATAAAGAAGCCTCTTTAGAGGAAATTTGCTTATTGGGCTGCGGTGTCACTACCGGTATGGGCGCTGTAACAAATACGGCAAAAGTAACAGCGGGCGATACGGTAGCAATTTTTGGTCTAGGTGGCATTGGTTTGTCGGCCATTATTGGCGCCAAAATGGCTGGTGCAAGCCGTATTATTGGTATTGATATTAACACCTCTAAGTTTGATCTTGCGACTAAACTCGGTGCTACCGACTTAATTAATCCAAAAGACTTCGACAAGCCAATTCAAGAAGTGATTGTAGAGATGACCGACGGCGGTGTTGATTACTCATTTGAATGTATTGGTAACGTTGATGTAATGCGCTCTGCCCTTGAGTGTTGTCATAAAGGCTGGGGAGAATCTGTAATTATTGGTGTAGCTGGTGCTGGCCAAGAAATTTCAACTCGCCCGTTCCAACTTGTTACTGGCCGTGTATGGCGTGGTAGCGCATTTGGAGGCGTTAAAGGTCGTTCGCAACTTCCTGAAATTGTAGAGCGTTACATGGCGGGTGAATTCGCCCTTAATGATTTTATTACCCACACCATGAGCCTTGAAGAAATTAACGATGCATTTGATTTAATGCACGAAGGTAAGAGTATTCGTACTGTTATTCATTACTAATTTCTTTTAATCACCATTACCAGCCGTTGCTATTAAGTAACGGCTTTTAAGGATTGTTATGTTAGAAAATATCTCAACAGCAAAAGTGGCTGGTGGCTGGCATAAGCAGTATAGCCATACTTCCTCAAGCACCCATTGCAGCATGCGTTTTGCGGTATTTTTACCACCAGGCGCCAGTGAAAAAAATAAAGTACCAGTACTTTATTGGTTATCAGGATTAACCTGTACCGATGAAAACTTTATGCAAAAAGCAGGCGCGTTTAAAAAAGCGGCAGAGCTAGGCATCGCTATTGTCGCACCTGATACCAGTCCGCGTGGTGAAAACGTTCCTAATGAAGATAGCTACGATTTTGCCCAAGGTGCAGGGTTTTACGTCAATGCAACGCAGGCACCTTACAATACTCATTTTAATATGTACGATTATGTGGTGAAGGAACTACCTGCATTAATAGAGCAACATTTTCCAGTAACAACTAAAAAAGCAATTTCTGGGCATTCTATGGGTGGCCACGGCGCATTAATAATTGCCCTTAAAAATCCTAAAGCTTATACCAGCGCTACAGCATTTAGCCCAATTGTAAACCCGATAGATTGTCCTTGGGGTGTTAAAGCCTTTACTGGCTACTTGGGTACTGATAAATCAGTCTGGGCAGAATATGATAGCTGCGAATTAATGCAACAAGCCAAACAAGCTGATTATTTACCTATGTTGGTTAGCCAAGGTGATGCAGATAACTTTTTAGATGAGCAACTTAAGCCACAAAAGTTAGTAACTGTAGCTACACAGAAAGGCTATCCGTTAACACTCGAAATGCAAGCTGGCTACGACCATAGTTACTATTTCATTAGTAGTTTTATAGACCAACACTTATTATTTCATCATCAGTTTTTAACTGCTTAGATTCATTACTGTGTAGAGTAGATTTATCTACTTCTACACATTCTTTAAGATTTTTTGTGACCTGCCTGCATTTTCTAATGGTGCCGTCATCTCCTTTTACTAAACTAAATACTGCAGAGTCTATTTTTAAACCTAGCTCTGCAAAAGAAAATCCGTCCTTATCAACGGGAACTGGCTCAAATGGATTTTCATAAGGAGTAGACCGAGCTGGATTTTTCATCCGCTGATTTTCTTGTGCATTTGAGGCTGCTTGTCCATCCAACATAACGCCAAAAAATGTACAGCCATTAAGCATCAGCAATAGTGATAAAAAAAATATTTTTTTCATGTTTAACCCTTTAGTAGCTTCAACTTTAACTATTTAGTTAATAGAGTAACTCCATTAAAAAAGTAAAACTGTAAAAATCTGTTAGTAAGTGAAAATTGTTTACAACATAATTTATACTAAAGTATTTTATTATCACTCTCGCAAAATGATATAATATAACATATAATTAAACTCGTTTTTTCATCCATACCAAAGCATATTATGTCATTACCTTTATCTCAAAATCGTTTACACCATATAGACTTACTACGAGGTCTTATTATTATATTTATGGTGATTGATCACGGCATGTATTATTGTCTAAATTATTCAGTGACCGATCCCATGACCATACCAGGAACAGATGCGCTTACTTTTTTCACTCGTTTTATATCGCACTTTTGTGCGCCATTATTTGTATTTTTAGCGGGCCTTTCAGCTGCGATAACCGAGCATAAATACACTTCCACGCAAGCTTTTTCAAAAAGTTTAATTATACGTGGACTAGTGCTTATATTATTTGAATTTACTATTGTGTCATGGTCTTGGAGCTTTAATCCACTGTTTCCAATGTTATACGCTCAGGTTATTTGGGCGATAGGTTGGGGGTTTATTATTCTAGGGCTTTTACGCTTAATCGGTCTGTATGCAATTTTTGCCATGGGCTTAATTTTAGTATTTGGCCACAACTTATTTGATGCCGTCAACTTTGAGCCAAATACAATCGCAAATACGATATGGTCTGTTTTACATCAGAAAAATGTACTCGAACTTCCTTTTAACTTTAAAATTAGAACCACCTACCCCGTAGCTCCTATTGTTGGGTTAATGGCGTTAGCCTATTGTGCAGGTGTTTATTACAAAGCCAAGCAATACAGTAACCGAGTTATGGATTATGGCTTAATTTTGGGTGTAAGCTGCCTAGTTTTATATACGCTTTTGCGTGGCTTTAATCTTTATGGTGACGCGTCAATATTTACGATTAGTGACTCTTATTTACTCACTATAATGTCATTTTTAAACCCGACCAAATACCCACTTTCCCTGCAGTTTATGTTGTTAACCGTTGGTATAGGCCTAATTATGCTTAAACTATTGAGTAAGCTAAAAAGTGATTTTTCGCCAAAGTTTTTACAAGTATTGGGTAAAACCAGTATGTTCTCGTACTTAGCCCACTTGTATTTACTGCATGCAATAAGTTGGTTACTTATCCCTGTTTTAGGCTTTAGTTTTTCTGATATGACTTATGGCGAAACACTGGTGGGTTTACCAATTGGATACGGTATGAGCTATGTTGCAACACTGCTATTTATTGCAGTCGTAATTGGCTTAACAGCCGTTCTTGCCAATTATTATTTAGTATGGAAGCAAAAAAATAAACACAGTTTAATTGCTAAGTATATTTGAACAAACATTAAAAAAGGCGCTATAAAAGCGCCTTGCTAACAAGTATGTGTGCTTAGAACATATCTTGATAGGAATTTGTTGTACTAAATGTAATTGCTTTTTCAAAGCCTGGCAGTGTAATGCTGTGCTCATCTAAAACAATCTCATTTTCATCAATCAAGCCATCACCAAAACGGTAAATTAGCGAGTATTGACCTAAATCGGCTTGCGTTTGGTAAGTATGCTGTGCATCTTTTACTTGGCTATGTTTTTCAACATAGCTGTTCATCAGTGCATCACCATGGCGTTTAGCAAGCATTTGCATGGTTACTTTTGCGCTCAGCACAGTCGCTGTTGCATTATTTCCACCAAAGCCTTTTGAGTTAATAAACGCAATATCCATATCACCACAATCGTAGTGGCTATTACGAATATCTAAATGTTCACTGTAAACATCGTCGGCTACTTTATCAATGGTGGTAATACCCGGCATAATATTATGACTAAATACACCTAACGCAATCGCAAGCTGATCGCCACTAGCAGGCGCAATAGTATGGCCTACATAGGCTTTAGGCGCAGTCACTTTCCAGTTATCAATAGCAAATGTTTGCGCTACTTTATGATAAATTAAAGATTCAGTAACACGATTTTGTGGCGTACTTGAGCCGTGCGCTAAAATAAAGCTACGTTGTTGCAGTGCCTCTTTACCTAACAAGCTAGTAGCAAGTGCTGCTGATTTCGCCATGGTGATGTAATTGCCAGGCCCAGGTGAGGTAATTGACTTTTTAACTCCATCGGCATTCACAAATACATCCGGCACACTGCCCATAATATCTGCACCGAGTTCCAGAGCCAGTGCATCATCCATTAATATAGCAACCTGAGCCCCCTCACCTAAGGTAAAACCACAGTTCTCACCAAATGGACGACTACTTTTACGGTAATCAGGCTCGTCATCATTGGTTAAATTATCTAAACGGCGCAAACCTTCAATATTGGCCAGCGCACTCATATTACCAAAACCTTCAACCACTTCTGGAGTAATCGCACATTCAACACTTGCAACCACTGCAACACGGGTACGGCCAGCTTGAATATCGTTAACGGCAGCGCGCAAGTTATATAAAAATGTGGCACATGCGCCTGAGGTTGAAAAAGTCGTCCCAACATTTCCAGTAACATAGGCGTTAATAAAATCGGTCGACATCGTATTTAAACCCAGCGCTAACTGTTTAGTACTAACACGATCGCCCTGCTGACGCGCTTTAACTAAACCACCTAAGCCTTTATCATCCATTTGACCAATAACCGATGCTGAATAGGTACCAATTTTATCTGGCTCTACGCTATTCATAATATGTTGCCAATCAAGTCCTGTTGATTTTATTGCATCGGTGGCAGCAAATATGGTCGCTTGTAAACCGCGCGGCTGGTAGCGGCTGTTATACATAATGGCAGGATCAAACCCGGTTGGAAATTGCCCAGCTGACTTAATCGGGTTATCACGGGTTGAGTCATGTTTTACATCTAGCTCAGCAGCAATCGTGACTTTTACTTTTTTATTATCAAGGTCATCTATTTGCCAGTTACTTGGTAAAGGCGATGGTAAGTCACGACGACGTGTTTCAAACACAATTGAACTATCATCTGAAGCAGTTAAAGTCATTTTTTGCTGCCAAGGTGTGGCATCAACGTCAAAATGTTCTTTTTCAATTTTTCGAATTAATGTACCAGCAATAATTTGCTCACCAAAGCGTGCTTCAATGTCGCTTTGCTCAACATGATTACCTTGGCTGTCTTCAAGTTGGCCGTTTACTGTAGTCACTAAGTTCATTAATGTGGCAAGGCCTAAAAACGTTTCTTGGCGAGCTTGCGCCGCTAAGCTATCTAACACGATACGACGATAACCTTGATGAAAAGAAGTACGGCCAGCGGCATTAATGCCTCCCATGCCTACAATAACGGGTAATGCAGTCATAATTTACCTTTAAAATGCGTGTTATAAGAATATGACATTAGTTTAATTGGATTATAGAGACGTCTTTGTGCTTTAATAGCCAAATAAGCGGCATAAAAGGCCAAAAACAACTGGTCGGAGCATTCACAATGAGCAACAACCCATTAACTCCCCCCATAAATATTGGTATCGCAGTGTTTGAGCATTTGTTGGTAACCAGTCTCACATTACCGATTGAGATGCTGCGTGCGGGTGAGGCTTTTGCTAAAGGCCATAGTGATAAAAATAACTTTAAACCTCTGGCTATTCATTTAGTGGCTAAAAATAGTGATGCCATTAAGACGCGAACTGGACTATCGATTATTCCTGATTGTACTAGCGAAAACTCACCTTATTGCGATTTAGTTATTGTGCCTGGTATTTGGCGTAACCCTCGCCCGGTGATACGCGCTAATCAACAATTAGTCACTTGGCTGATCGAGAGCTTTACCGTAGGAAGTCATATAATTGGAGTAGGCACAGGTAATTGTTTTGTTGCAGAGGCTAGTTTACTTGACGGACATCCCGCTACTACCCATTGGCATTATGCTAAACAGTTTAAGCATGACTACCCTAATGTAAGTTTAAAACCTGATTTTTTTATCACCCAGTCAGAACGTATGTATACCGTAGCCAGTTTAAATGCACTTGCTGATGTTATCGTACATATTATTAGTCAATATTATGGTAAAGAAGCGGCACAACATGTGGAGCGCAACTTTTCCCATGAAATTCGTAAACCCTATGAAGATCAACGTTACTTAGAGGGAGCAGTAGATAGACACCCAGATGAGCTGATTGCACAAATACAGTTTTGGTTAAAAACCAATCTAGCCAGTGAGCTCAACTTACAGGAGGTTGCGGCTCAATTTAGTCTAAGTTATCGCACCTTTACCCGTCGCTTCAGAAGTGCCACTAACCAAAGTCCAATCGAATATTGGCAACAATTACGAGTAGAAGGCGCCAAAGATTTATTGGCATCTTCTAATTTATCGATTCAGGAAGTTGCTTTAGAGGTTGGCTATAATGACCAAGGGCATTTAACCCGAGTATTTAAAAAAGTATTACGCCAAACACCCAGCGAATACCGTAAAGTCGTGCGACGAAAATTATTTGGTTAAGTTTTAACTAAACCGTGTTCACTTTTGATGGTTAGCAAAGATTGATATAGCCTTGATTAGATTTTTTTATATATATAAATTATAGTATTACGCATGAAGCGTGGTGAAATTAATACAGGGAGATAGCTGATGGATAAACTTACCAATCTGCTTGTCGATCAACAAAGCAACGCATCCATTGAGGCTAAACTAGCTGACTTACTCGCGTTAGTTCGCAAACATTTAGATATGGATGTTGCTTTTATATCTGAATTTATTAACGATGAGCGGGTTTTTAAAGTGGTCGATAATCCCTCTGAAAACCAAATTGTTAAAGTGGGTAATGCCGATCCGATTAATGAAACGTATTGTCAAAAAATCACCGATGACAAGCTTAGCCCTATTATTACTAATACCAACGCAAACCCAATAACCAAGGCTATGCCCGTAACCAAAATGTTAGGTATAGGCGCTTATATCGGTGTACCTATCAACCTGTCAAACGGTAAATTATACGGTACTTTTTGTTGTTATAAATCACACCATGATGAGAGCTTGAACGATCGCGATTTATCGTTTTTAAATATTATTTCGGAAATAGCGACTGGCTTAATTGAAAAAAACTTATCAAAAAGTATATCGCGGAATCACGCCAAGTCAGCTATTGAGCAAATTATTAGCGATAATGATATTAGTATCTACTTTCAACCTATTTTTAGTTTAAAAAATAATAAAGTTGCAGGTTTTGAATCACTTGCTCGATTTTTTACTACACCTTATAAAACTCCTGATGTATGGTTTAAAGAAGCAAAAAAGGTTGGCTTAAATGAAGCATTAGAAATGCTAGCCATTAAAAATGCAGTCACCAACATAGCCAAATTTAATAATTCAACTTACATTGCTATTAATTGCTCACCATCGCATATCCTAAGCGGTGCACTTAAAAATACATTACAAAACATTGACTGCACTAGGCTAGTATTAGAAATTACTGAGCATTCGCCAATTTCCGACTACGAAAAAATGCGAACTGCACTTAGGCCTCTCAGAAACAAAGGCCTTCGCTTGGCCATTGACGATGTAGGCGCAGGCTTTTCGTCATTTCAGCACATTTTAGAGCTTGAAGCCGATATTATTAAATTAGATATCAGCCTCACACAAAATATAAACACTGATGATCGTAAGTTTTTGCTAGCAAAAGCACTGTGTGGGTTTGCAAAAGCAATCGACTGCACCATCGTTGCCGAAGGAATTGAAACTGAAGAAGAACTCAACTCGTTAAGAAAGCTCAATGTAGATAGTGTGCAAGGTTATTTTATTGGCCGCCCCACAGCAATTAACGATGCACTTAGTTTGCTAAACGCAACTCTACCAGCATGAAAAACGCCACTATTTAGTGGCGTTCGCTATCTATACTGTCTTTTCGATAATAACGTTTGTGATAACTTTTTACTTTAGCATGCACACCTTTGCTGAGGCTTTTAAACTTAGCTTCGAGCACATCAACACCATATAAAATACCAACCACCAATACAGAAAGCTTAATTGCAGCACCTAAGTTTTCGGTTGCGATCATCACCCCAATAGACGCAAGCACCCAAATAGTGGCCGCGGAGGTAACCCCTACTACTGCACCATCTTTTGCTAGCATAACGCCTGCGCCTAAAAAACCAATACCCGTGATTATTTGCCCCACTACACGAGAATGATCAATCACATCCCCTTGTAAATTAAACGCCGTAGATAAAAACAAATATGTGCCTAACGTTATTAATGCTGATGTGCGAATACCCACAGGTTTACCGCGCAATTGACGCTCTATACCAATAATAGCGCCACAAAAAGCGGCGGTGCCAATAGCTGCCCATGAGTATGGCGCTACATCGATAAAATCTAAAAATGTCACTTAATATCCTAATCTATTTTACTTTACCAATAGCAACTGCCGTCCGGAGCCTTTGGCTACCAAATGCCGACATTTTACTAAAGTCGCTACGTGCAATTGGTACGTGCTGACAATCTATTGCTAGCTGGTTATCTTTTCCAGGCTCGCAAAATGGGTCATGTACGTAAACACAATGTGCATCTAAATGGGTTACACACACCCAGTGCGGTGATTTTTTACCATCAAACCGATACGTACTAATTAACAGCAACACACTAAACCCCTGACTCAACCAGTTTTCTATGTCAGTTAATTCAACATCTTTTTGTGTAACTGAAATATTTGCCGCTGCCATACCCTCAACAAACTGTTGATGAACCGTGGCCAATACTGATTTTTTGTTATCACTGCGAACCCCATCTAAAAATAATGGTTCAGATGTATTAACAATTACCTCACTTGTAAAACCGCGTTTATTTGCAGCCAGTGCCAAGCCAAATGGGTGACAACCGCCATGTCCAGAGGTCATAAAAATCGTGGTGCCTTCACGCCACAAAGCTAATTCATGTGACTGACTCAGCTCTGTGTTTGAGTCAAGAGCAGCCATTGCCATTAATAACGCAGCAGGACCACAGGTAAACTCGGTGGTTTGCTGATACCATGGCGTTAAACGCTCAACCTGCAACTCACTGGTTTGGCGAATATTTTTTTGCATGCGTAAGGCATCACTGTGATCGTCATAATAATCACTGTATTGACCAAATACGCGATACCCCACACTTTTATAAAGCCCAATGGCGCTGTCGTTATTTACTGCAACTTCTAGGCGCAAATAAATACGTCCACGCTCACTGGTCGCTTTTTCAAGTTCATTGAGTAATTTTTTGGCTATGCCCTTGCCCTGCATTGTTGGTAATACGGCTAACGAATACAAACGCGCTAAACGCGTGCCTTTATGGCACCACACTAAGCCATAGCCACATAGTTGCGCATTTTGCTCAGCAACTAATAAAATCCCATGTTTAGCCCCAAGCCAGCGCTTTAAACTACGCGCACTTAGCTTATCGTTACTAAAGCAAGTATTTTCAAGCGCCACCAACGCCTTTAAGTCAGAGGTTATTGCAGGGCGAATAACTAGCTTAGTCGCCTCTGCCACTATTACTTTTTCAACCAGAGCAATAGGCATTAGCCGCGGCCTCGTGCTTCTAACCGCTGTTTAAACTCATCCATTATGATCATGTATAGCTCGTCACCTAAGTAACCATCTTCTACTTTGTGATCAATGCTCGGGTTGTCGTTTACTTCCAATACATACGCACGGCCTTGGTGCTCTTTAACATCTACACCGTATAAACCTTTACCCACTGTTTTGCAGGCCTTTAAAGCAGCGTCTAACACAGCTTTTGGTAACTCAAAGGTTGGTAGAGTTTCAAAGCCACCGGAAAAAAACCGTTTTGCGTCATGGTTGTATATTTGCCAATGGTTACGCGCCATTAAATAACGACATGCATAAATAGCACGACCATTAAGTACCCCTACGCGCCAATCGTATTCGGTGTACATGTATTCTTGTGCCAATACCAGCGCACTCAGTGCAAATAATTCACTAAGCTTAGCTTCTAATTCATCACGATTAGCAACTTTATAAACGCCTTTTGAAAACGACCCTTCTGGCATTTTTAATACCAGCGGATAAGTAAACGACGCTTCTAGTTGCTCAATTGTGTCTTTTGATTGATCTGCCACCACCACGGTTTTTAAGCTCGGTACTTTTTGATAATTAAATGCATCATGTAAGTACACTTTATTACAGCACCGTAAAATAGATTCCGCATCGTCAATCACCACTAAACCAAGGCTTTGCGCTTTACTTGCAAGGCGGTAGGTTGGGTGATCAATCGCTGTTGTTTGACGAATAAACAACGCATCAAATTGGGCAATATTATCTATTTCCTCAAAGCTAAGTGCTTTTGCGTTAATACCATGTTTCGCTGCTGCTTTTATAAAACGTGTAATTGCATCTTTATCACTTGGCGGTACTTTTTCGTTATGATCAACCAATATCGCCATATCCCAACGAAAACGGCGCTCTACTTTACCAATACGCCATTGCGTTTGGGTAAACTCATTGAGCTTTTCAATAAACGCAGCATATTGTTGCTCACTTAATGAGGTTAAAGAGCCTTGTTGCAATAAACCTTGCTGATCGACAAATAAAATAGGCGCTGGGTATTGTTTAAATACCGATTTAGCCGCTTTACCTTGTAATTCGTTTAGAGCATTACCAAAATAAACTGCGCCATCAATATGCCCAGTATTTAAAATAGGTGCTTGTCCACTTCTAAGCGCGTTTATTGTTTTAACGCTTGGTAATACTTGGTGTTTGCGGGCTTCTGCAAGCAATGAACAATAATAACCCTTACTCAAGTATTGGCTTGAGTCGCATAAATTAATAATGCGGGTTTTAGGTTCGTTACGTTTGGGGTAATCTCGTAAATAGGTGTCAAATGTAATTACATTTTCAAATGAAAGAGCAAGTGCTTGCTCATTGTTATCAACCACAATTAAGGTTTTAAACACGACTTTTCCTAGTTAAGTCAAAATATAAATAATACCTTGGCTAGTTAGCTCAGGTAGTTAAACAGCAAATAGAAACACCTATCGCACTAAGTGCAGCAAATGCAAATCACTTAATACGATAGGTGCTTTAACGAATATCTACTATAAACGTTAGCGCTTAAATTGCTTAAGCGACATGTGATTTATAAGCCCTTTTTTAAATACACACAAACGAGATATTTTTAGCGTGAAGATAAAAATATTTGATGAACTTTTTTATTGTTAATTTGTGTTTTAAAATAGCCAAAATTTACCACTAAAAGTGATCATTATGTCTCTTCCCGCTTGCCCTAAATGCCAATGTGAATACATTTACGAAGACCAACAGCTGCTTATATGCCCAGAATGTGCTTATGAATGGAACCCAAATAATACAAGCGATGAAGACGCTATTTTGGTAAAAGATGCAAACGGCACTTTACTAGCCGATGGTGACAAAGTAACCGTTGCGAAAGATTTAAAAATTAAAGGCAGTTCTCAGGTTATAAAAATTGGTACTAAAGCTTTGGTAAGACGTGTGCTTGATAAAAAAGATCACCAGCTAGATTGTAAAGTAGATGGCATTGGCGAAATGATGGTAACGGCTAAGTTTGTGAAAAAAGCCTGAAATTACAAAAACTCACTTGTAAAAATTAACACAAAGCAATAACGCTTAACTGCTAATTTTTTAGCTCTTTAGATAGCGCAGCTAATGTTTGATCGTAAGCATTCTGATTAAAGTTACTTGAGTGTGGGTTCATAAAACCATGTAAGTAATCAACATGCTTTACGTTAACATTAGCCTTTGTTGCAAGCTCCACCTGTAATGATTTAACATCAAAGTGCGGCTCATAATGCGGAAAAATGAGTTCAATCTCAAATTGTGGTTGTATATCTGTATGGTGCCTAATTTGCGAGCTGTAAAAACAAATGCCCTTAGCTATCGTTTTAATCGCCGGGTGTGCAGACATTGACCAAATTGCCGATGCGCCAACACTAAAACCAATCAATATAGTGTTGCCAGCGAGTGGTTTAATCGCTTTTTGTAAAATAGCTACATACTCATCAAGGCCAATATGCTGACTAAAATACTCATAGGCCTGCTGTTCACAGTTAAACGCCATATCAACCCCGCCATAGGGATCGACAATAGACTGAGCGTTTAGTTTTTCAGCAAATGCTTTTAAAGCCGCTGTATTACCAAAAATATCACTGACCAATACCAAGTTCATAAACGGCTCATCTTTAATTTTATTCTATAAGTTTTAGGCAATAATTTAACAAAGAGGCCTACGAGATGCTGCGCCTCAGAGTAAGAGACAAATAAATACCACATTCAAAGCACTTCAACCACATCGTAACTATGTTTTACATCACCGAGTGTTAAACTAACTTCATCATCGACTTGTTTACCTAATAACTGTTGGCCTAATGGTGCGCCAGAGGTAAGTACTTGAATGGTTGTGCCTTTAATATCAACGGTTAATCCACCAGCTGCTGGGCCTAAATAAAACCATTTTTGTGTGCTGGCATCGTCTTCTAAACATACCAATGAGCTTATAACGACAGTGCCTGTAACGGGTTCGTTGTATATGGCTTCAAATAGTTGTATTTCTTTATAGCACTCATTAACTCGCTCTGCATGGCCTTGTGCTAAATAGGCAGCTTCAAGCCCGAGGGTATCGTATTGGGTCTCTGCAATACTTTCTTCATGGGTAGCGGTATCGTGAGCTGTTTGAGCTGCAATTTTAGCAGTGTTTAGTTGCTCATCTAAGGCAAAACGAAGGTGCTCAGTAACATGGGCTTTATTCATTTGGAGAATTCACTCAATTCGATAAAAATAATTTGCTATTTTATACCAATCTGCTTGGATATGGGACCTATTTTAACGATAAGAAAATTGCTCTATAACTAGGCAAAATTTTTGACATCTAGTTGTTCTAAATGAAAAAATTTTAACAACGTTATAGGGGGATTTAATTCGTTAAATTGTTCAAATATTTATGTAGGTTGGTATTAGCATTGTTGCTACATCGAACACAATCCCTTTGCTGTGTAACAACAATGCTAATATTTAAGGCTATGGCATATCCATTAATGCCTGCGTTTGCTGATCCACTTGCTTATCGTAGTTTTTAGCACTTAACCCAAGTAGCTCAGGTAATGTAGCAGCAATACAAATAGACGACAGCGTGCCTACGACTATTCCTGCAAACAAAGCAATGGCAAACCCCTGCAGCGGCTCGCCAGCTAACAGCCAAACACTTGCCACTGTTGCGAGCGTAGTTCCTGAGGTAATAAGCGTACGAGTTAAGGTGCTTTTAATAGCACTGTTGATAATACGACTTGGTTTGAGTGTGATGTTTGTTGGTATGCGCAACAGCTCGCGTACTCTATCGCCCACTATTATTGAGTCATTTAGGGAGTAGCCAATAATTGCCAATAAACTGGCTAAAACGGTTAGGTTAAACTCTATTTGTAACCACGAAAATAAGCCAACCACCAGCACTAAATCATGTAATAAAGCCACCACAGAGCCTAATGCTAAACGCCACTCAAACCGAACAGCTAAATAAATCATTACCGCTACCATCGCAGTAAATAAGGCTAAGCAGCCTTGCTCAAATAATTCATCACCCACTTGAGAGCCAATATAAGCCGATGATAAAACCTCAGCGTTTATATCTGGGTTTTGGCTAATCGCGGTTTTCCAAGCATCATTATTAGCTTCCTCACTTGGCGCTTGCGTTAATTGAAAATGATTATTGCCCTGTGCTGTAAGTTCAAATTCACCTTGATGGTTTTTAGCAATAAATTGCTCAAGCTGTTTTAGTTCAACACCTTGGCTGGTGGTAAATTCTGTTAAATAACCACCCGTAAAATCAAGGCCAAAATTAAGCCCTTTTTGTGCAATGGTGAATACCGATAACAACACAAATATGGCACTTATAAGCAAGCCTGTATAACGCATACGCGTCCCTGTGTCACATTTTAAAAAAGTGTTAAGCATGCGCGTTTACTCCTGCTTTTTTACCCAGCTTTAAATATAGGCTTTGGCTTAAATACTTAGATACATACACTCCAGTAAACACCGATGTGATAAGACCAAGCGCCAGCGTTATCGCAAAGCCTTTTACTGGGCCATAGCCTATGCCATATAAAATAATCGCGGTGATCATGGTGGTAATATTGGCATCAAATATAGTATTAGCAGCCTGTTTATAACCCTCTTGGATTGCTTGATACGGGGGGCGACCTTTGCGACGCTCTTCTTTTATTCGTTCAAATATAATCACGTTAGTATCAACCGCCATTCCTATAGTTAATACTAAGCCTGCTATTCCTGGAAGAGTTAAAACCACCCCAGGTAATAACGACATTAGCCCCACTAAAGAGGTTAAGTTTAAAATTAACGCAACATTTGCAATAAGCCCTAAACGGCGGTACCACAGTGCCATAAACGCAAGCGTTAAACCCATACCTAACATTAACGCCGCTAATCCATTATTAATATTGTCTTGGCCAAGGCTTGGACCAATAGTTTGCTCATGCACTATAGTTACGGGCGCAGTGAGTGATCCTGCGCGTAGTAATAGCGCTAAATCGGCAGCCGCTTGTTGGCTTTGCATATTGGTTATACTAAAACGCGAGCTTAAATGCTGGGCAATATTAGCCACATTAATAACTTCGCTTTTTTTAACCACTTCACCTTTAGCATTTTGTGAATACTCTGAATAGAGCGTTGCCATAGGTTTACCTATATTCGCCTTTGAAAAAGCCGACATAGCATCGCCACCTTGGCCATCTAAGCTCAGTTGTACCAAAGGTTTACCCCAGTCATCACGGCCTATATTAGCGTTATTAATATGCTCACCGGTAAATATAGGTACAGGGTCGAGCTTAATAGTCCCTCCCGATTGCAAATTAAACGTTTGCCCGCCGCTCTCTTTAAGTTGATAAAACCCCAATGACGCGGTTGCACCAATTATGCGTTTTGCTTCAGCTGGATCTTGCACGCCAGGTAGCTCAATACGAATGCGCTGCTTACCTTGGCGCTGTGTAACGGCCTCAGTTATACCGAGCTCTTCAATACGTGAGCGAAGTGTGGTGAGTGTTTGGCTCATCACTTCTTTATCAAATGCGCTGCGCCCTTGCTCAGAATAGCTAATTTTAACGACCTGTAAGTTGCCATTAGTTGATGTGGTTGTAGTGAGGTTTTCAAAACGGCTTTTAAGCTCTTTTATGACAACTGTTAGCTTATCGCCAGCATTCTCAAGCGCACTTATTTCAAAGCCCTGATTAGTCTGCTTCGCTTTAACGCCATAGGCTTTTTGCTTAACAATAATGGCTTTTGTTTGTTGATATGCACTGAGCAATTGCTCATCAATGGCTTTATTTAAATCAACATCAAGTACAAACAATACCCCGCCGTTTAAATCAAGACCCAGCTTTATAGGCGATAAGCCAAACTCTTGTAACCAAATAGGGCTGGTTGCATGTTCAACAATTTTAACCTGTGTATTTGGAAAGTTTGATTTTAAAGCCGCCTGAGCTTGGGCACTTTGTGTAGGTGTATTTAAAAGTACATTAATATTTGCTTGGTCTTTTAAACTTTCACTCACTTCAAAACCTTGGCTATTTAAAAAGCTAACTAGGTTTTCAGTACTTGGCATTACTTGCGTTTTAACATCAGAAGCTGCACTAATATGCAACCATGACTTATTCGGATATAAATTAGGTAAGGCGCTTATTGCTAGTAAAACCAATACAATCAACATGGCTACATAGCTTAATTTAAATTTAGCCTTAAATTGCTTTTTATCTTTTTTTAGACTTAACATAGTTATTCCTTATTACTCGGCATAGCCCAGTAACGTACCTATTAGGCACAATTAATCTGCAGGTCAAAACGCGAAGCGTTAAAACCAATTAAATTAAATAAGAAACATTAAGCGTGGTAGGTGGTTACAGCGGTGTATAACAGGTTAGCGTCTTTCCAGCCGCTCAAGCGCGACTTTTTACTTTTAAATACCCAGGTATACCAAGGCTGACTTATGTTGACTGCTTGCGGTCGCAAAAAAATATGCCTACACCCATTTAGGGCAAAAAACTCATGCACTACATCGTATTCAGGATCGCCCTGCGCACTGTGTAAAAATAAAAATGAGTTATTGGCTGTTAGCCTAGGTTGATGCGCATCAAAATCAGAATGCTTTGAGTTTTTATGCTGTAAATCGCCAAGCGATTTTGTAGGTACGGAAATGTTAGTTAAATGGTCAACATTAATAACATCGCTATAACTGCTTTGGTTACTGTTTAATTCGTGCTTTACGCCCATAGCATGGCTTTGCACACTAAAGAGTGCAGCAAAAAACAAGCAAGTAGCTAAAAAAACGCGAAATTTAAACATTGGTCATTTAAAACTAAAATAAAGGATAGCTAGTATATAAGGGCAGCTAATTAAAATACAATAGCAGTTCTTAAGCTAATTAATTTATATAAAAACAAATACTGAGATCCTCGATGCGCTCCAGACAAAGTTCAGTAAAACGCCCCGACGCCATGAATTTAAAACAAAGCATTCAAACTCTTTGGCCTTACATCACTAAATTTAAAGGCCGTGTGCTGATTGCCATATTAGCGCTCATCGGTGCTAAAGGGGCGACATTACTCATGCCATGGGCTTTAAAGGAAATAATTGATTCGGTTGATAAATCAATTAACCCACTACTACTCGTCCCTACTTTATTACTCGTTATGTACGGCGCATTGCGCTTTGCTAGCGTATTTTTGGGTGAAGTACGCGATGCAGTATTTTCGCGAGTCACCGAGCATGCCATGCGAGATATTGGCCTTAAAGTGTTTAAACATTTGCACTCGCTAGATTTAGCCTTTCATTTAGACAGACAAACTGGCGGTATAAGTCGAGACATAGAGCGCGGCACCAGTGGCTTAAGCTTTTTAATGCGTTTTTTAATGTTTAATATTGTGCCCACGTTGTTTGAAATAATGACCGTAGCGATTATTTTTGGCACCTTGTTTTCTATTTGGTTCGCGTTAATCACCCTATTGGCTGTGGCTATTTATATTTTTTTTACCGTGACGGTTACCCAATGGCGAAACCGCTTTATTCGTGAGTCAAACGCTGCTGATAATCAAAGTAACACCCGTGCCATCGACAGTCTATTAAATTACGAAACCGTAAAATACTTTAATAATGAACAGCATGAAGCCCAAACTTACGACACATTTTTAGCAACCTGGGAACAAGCACGATTAAAAAACAGACTCTCGTTACTGGCGCTTAATTCAGGGCAAGCACAGATCATTGCATGTGCTATAACCGCATTAATGTGGCTTGGAGCCAATGAAGTGGTTACCGGCGAGTTAACGATTGGTGAGCTGGTAATGATCAATGCGTATATGATCCAATTATTTTTACCCCTTAACTTCTTGGGATTTGTGTATAGAGAAATACGCCGTGCCCTTACCGACCTTGAAAACATGCTTGGGTTATTAAATACCTCACCCAAAGTAGCAGATAGCGAAACTGCGCAACAATTAGCACTCAAAAATGGGGCAATTAGCTTTGAAAATGTCAGCTTTAGCTACGATAGTAAACGCCCTATTCTTAAGAACGTCAGTTTTCATGTAAATCCTGGTGCTAAGGTAGCGGTTGTAGGTGCTAGTGGCGCAGGTAAAAGCTCGTTAGCCCGCTTGTTATATCGTTTTTATGAACTTTCATCGGGCGCGATTAAAATTGATAATCAAGCCATAAACACAGTCACCTTGGCAAGTTTGCGTAAAGCTATTGCCATAGTGCCGCAAGATACTGTGTTATTTAATACCAGCATACGCGAAAATATTCACTACGGCAGACCCAGCGCCAGTGAAGATGAAGTAAACAAAGCCATAAACATGGCGCATCTAACAGACTTTATTAATAGCCTAGATAAAGGCGATAAAACCTTAGTCGGTGAACGCGGACTAAAAGTCTCTGGCGGCGAAAAACAACGTATTGCTATTGCTCGCGCTATTTTAAAGCAATCGCCGATTTTAATTTTTGACGAAGCCACTTCCGCGCTCGACTCACAATCTGAGCAGGCCATATTAAACGCTATGCGAGAAGTAGCCTCTAACCACACCAGTATTGTTATTGCGCACCGCTTATCAACAATTACCGATGCCGATACTATTATCGTGCTTAAGGCGGGAGAAGTGGTAGAGCAAGGTAAACATGATGAATTACTCATGCAAAATGGTGAATATGCTCATATGTGGACCTTGCAACAAAAACAGTCAAAGGCGCAATAAACTAAGCCACTCGGGTACAATTTAAGTATCTGAGTGCTATTTTGCTAGTATTTCATTCATCTTATCGACCGGTACGGTTATTCACCTCAAAAGGTTTGTTTGCAGTGAAGTTATCAATACAATCAAGTAGCTATTTTTATAACAAAAATATAACGAATTAAATAACGTGAATTCATAGGGAAAAATAATGAAAAAGAGTTTAATTGCAGCGGCGCTCGCTGCCACATTTATTACTGGCTGTTCTGAGCCACAAACAACAAAAACTGAGCAAGTAGCAGCAGTTGCAGAAAAACCACAAGTAACAGAGCAAGCCGAATTAGGCACGTTTGGAGTTGATTTAACTGCGCGTAACGAAGCTGTAAAACCAGGCGACGATTTCTTCATGTACGCCAGTGGTTCATGGTACGACAACTATGAAATGCCAGCAGATAAAACCCGCTACGGTGCATTCTCTGCGCTAGCTGAGCGCAGTGAAGATCGCGTTAAAGAAATTATTGAAGACATTGCAGCACGTGAAAACTTAAACGCCGAAGAGCAACTGGTCGCTGACTTTTATAATTCGTACATGGATACCGAGACGCTTAATAAACTTGGTATAACGCCAATTAAGCCGTTGCTTAACGACATCAATTCGGTTGCCTCAACTGATGATTTGGCAAAAGTATTTGGCCAATCTTGGCTTACGGGTGTGAGTGCACCACTTGGCGGCGGTATGTGGTTTAACCGTTTAGATCCCAATAAATACGAAATGTCATTAGGCGCAGGTGGCTTAGGCTTACCCGATCGTTCTTACTACCTTGAAGATGCAGAACGTTTTGTAAAAACCCGTAAAGCGTATGTTGCACATATTGCCGATATGCTTAAATTTGCAGGGGTTGATAATACCACAGAGCGTGCACAAGCGATTTTAGCGCTTGAAACCAAAATTGCAGAAGGTCATTGGCCACGTGAAAAACGCCGTAATCGTGATTTAACCCTAAACCAAGTAAAACGCGATGAGTTAAGTGCGCAATACCCAGGATTTAACTGGGATTTATACTTTGCACAAACAGGTTATAAAGTACCACAATTAAACGTATCGCAGCCTGAACCTGTTAAAGCCATGATTGACTTAATCAATAACGAAGATTTAAGCGTATGGAAAGACTACCTTACATATCATGCGATTAATGGTAACTCACGACTATTATCTGAAGAAATATTTAACACTAGCTTTGCCTTTTATGGAAAAGAGTTAAATGGTCAACAAGAACCACGTCCACGCTGGAAACGCGCTATCAGCCAAATGTCTGGCACTAGCTCATTGGGCTTTGCAATTGGTAAAATTTACGTAGATCGTTATTTCCCTGAGTCATCTAAGCAACAAATGTCTGAGCTTGTTGAAAACTTACGCACAGCACTTGGTGAGCGTATTGATAACTTAGATTGGATGGGCGCAGAAACAAAAGTAAATGCGCGTGCAAAATTAGCGGCGTTTGTGCCAAAAATTGGTTACCCAGATGAATGGCAATCGTATGAAGGCTTAAGCATTAGCAAAAATGATTTAATGACTAATGTAAAAAATATGCGTGAGTTTTTCCAGGCTGAAAGTGTAGAAAAAGAGCTGAAAAAGACCGACCGTAATCGTTGGGGCATGACACCACAACGTGTTAATGCTTACTACAATAGTTCGTTTAACGAAATTGTATTTCCTGCCGCTATATTACAACCGCCGTTTTTCGATCCAAATGCAGATCCAGCAGTAAACTACGGTGGCATTGGCGCTGTAATTGGCCATGAGATGGGCCATGGCTTTGATGATCAAGGCTCAAAATCTGACGCTAACGGCATTCAACGTAACTGGTGGACTGACGAAGATCGTGCTGCTTTTGATGCTAAAGCTGACAAACTGGCGGCTCAGTACAGCAAATATGAGCCAATTCCAGGTAACTTTGTAAATGGCCGCAACAGTTTAGGTGAAAATATTGGTGATGTGGGTGGTTTAGCCATGGCTTATCATGCTTACAAACTAAGCTTAAATGGTAAAGAAGCACCGGTAATTGACGGTGTAACCGGCGATCAACGTTTCTTCTTAGCATGGGCACAAGTATGGAAAGAAAAACGTACTGAGCAAAGCATGTTAAACCAATTACGTGGTGGTACACACGCACCGGGTCGCTTTAGAGCACAAGCACCTCGTAACCATGACGCTTGGTATAAAGCATTTGATGTAAAACCAGGCGATGAGTTATACCTACCAGAAGAAGAACGCGTTCGTATTTGGTAATACCCTAACAACCGTTCATCGTTTGTAACGAATAAACAGCCCGCTTATGCGGGTTGTTTTATTTTTGGCTACTAACAATACTTACTAGCCCTGCCCCGCATTTACCTTTAGAATATGGGCTTGCAATTTTTTTCAATTATTTATACATATTAAGGCGAAACGCAGATGGGAAGAGCTTACCAAAACAAAAAAGATTCAATGGCTAAAACTGCGGGTGCTAAAACTAAAGTTTATTCTAAATACGGTAAAGAAATTTATATTTGTGCTAAAAATGGCGGTGTTGATCCAGACGGCAACCTAGCACTACGTCGTTTAATTGAACGCGCTAAAAAAGACCAAGTACCGGCTCACGTAATTGAACGCGCCATTGATAAAGCTAAAGGCGGCGGCGGTGAAGACTATGCAGCCACGCGTTATGAAGGTTACGGCCCAGGTAATTGCATGATTATTGTTGACTGTTTAACCGACAACAACAAACGTACTTTTGCTGATGTACGTGTATGTTTTACCAAAGCAAACGCTAAAATTGGCGCACAAAACTCAGTTTCACACTTATTTGATCACCTTGCTATTTTTGTGTTTGACGGTGACGACGATGAAACCGTACTTGAAGCACTGATGATGGCAGATGTTGATGTTACCGACGTTGAAGTAGAAGACGGCAAAGTGACCGTATTTGCACCGCACACTGAATACAACAATACCCGCACAGCACTTGAAGAAATGGGTGTGACAGAATTTGACGAAGACTTAATTGCCTTTGTACCTCAAGTTGAAGCCCCTATTGAAGGCGAAGACGTTGAAGTTATGGAGCGCTTTTTAGCCATGCTTGAAGATTGTGATGACGTACAAAACGTGTACCATAACGCTCAATTTTAATCGTTAAGCGAACAACCTGAACTTCGAATAATAAATCTGTTTCAAGCAGAGTTCAGATCAAATAATGTTTAAAGGTCAACTTAGTTGGCCTTTTTGTTTTATGTAAAATGGATTAATTAATTTTGAATACCCTTTCACAACTTCGCAACGGCCAATTGCTTGGTGCAACACATCTACAATTGGTTGAAACGCTAAACGACTTTCCTGAAGAAATTTTTACACTTGCTGATACCCTCGAAGTCTTGGATTTATCAAATAACAATTTATCTGATTTACCTGATGAATTTGCTTGCTTAACAAAATTAAAACGACTGTTTTTGTCGTTTAATCAGTTTAACCATATACCTAAAATACTCGCTAAGTGCCCCGCTCTTATCATGGTTGCCTTTAAAGGTAACCAAATAACTGAGTTTGCAGATAACAGCCTGCCTAAAGCGATTGAATGGCTTATTCTTACAGATAATAAAATAGCCAAACTGCCTGCAACATTTGGCCAATACACTGCGCTTAAAAAGCTGGCTTTGGCAGGTAACCAACTCAGTGCTCTACCAACAAGCATGGCAAACTGCCATAACTTAGAACTAATTAGACTCTCTGCAAATCAATTAACTCATGTTGATGATTGGCTATTTGAACTTCCTAAGCTTACTTGGCTTGCATTTGCAGGTAATTGCTTTAATAAATCACAGTGCCTTACCCAATCAAATTTAACCAATAAACCACTGAGTGACTACTCGCTCAGTAAAGTAATAGGCCAAGGCGCATCAGGAATTATTCATCTTGCTTATTCAACAAATAAAGAGCCGGTTGCTGTTAAGTTATTTAAAGGGAGTATTACAAGCGATGGTTATCCGCTGGATGAAGTTAATTGCTGCTTGCAAGCGCTTGAGCATCCAAACTTAATTAAAGTACTGGCTTACATTGAACAACAGCAGCAGCTTGGTTTAGTGATGGAGTTAATTGATTCAAGCTTTACGAATCTAGGCTTACCTCCCAGCCTTGATACCTGTACTCGTGATACATTTGAAAGCGATTGCCATTACTCTGCCGATACAATTTATAGCATTGCAAAGCAAATGGTTAGTACTGTGGCACACTTGCACCAACACAATATAAGCCATGGTGACATTTATGCGCACAATACTACGGTAAACGCGCAAGCAAGGGTTCTGTTTGGTGATTTTGGCGCAGCTACTGATCTTACTATGCTGAGTGATTATCAACGTCAACAAATGCAATTAATAGAAGTGCGCGCTTTAGGGTGTTTAATTGAGGACTTACTTACCACCTGCCACGAGCAAAGTGCTGAAGTAATGCACTTACAACATATTTCGCAGCAATGCATGAGCGAAAATGTTGCACAGCGGCCAACGCTTAGAGTATTAGCTGACTTTTTATGATTGCTGCGGCCATGGATCTTATGGCCGCAATCTAAAACTACAGACTATTTTTGTTTTTTAAACGGGTAAATTTGTTGCTTTAGCATACCTACAGGCATGTAGTCCCCGACAACACCATATTCTTTAGGCCACTCTGCTTGGCCTTTTACCGCAGTACCAAATAAATAATCTAAAAACGAGAAATGGGCTGCATAATTTCGATCAATGGCAGCTTTATCGGATGCGTGATGCCAATGGTGAAACTGCGGAGTAACCATAAAATATTTCAACCACCCAAATTTTACATTCACGTTAGCATGATTAAATACGGCTTGAAAACCAACAATAACTACATATAAGCTGATTATTTGCTGTGAAAACCCCAGCACAAATATAGGGGTTAACACTAAACTACGGGTGATCAGTATTTCTAAAATATGCTGACGAGAGCCTGCGAGCCAATCCATTTCTTTGGCACTGTGATGCACACCATGAAATCGCCACATAAATGGCACTTCGTGATACGCACGATGCGTCCAATACTGCATTAAATCAGCCACCAAAATAATTAAAAATAGCTGTAGTATAAACGGCATTTGCGCTATGTAAGCTTGCAGTGTGCTCGAAACCGCCCAACCAAAACCATAATGAACAAAATGATTAGTAACCAGTAATACAAAGCCCACTATTAAGTGATTAACAAAGAAGTGGTTTAAATCCCCGCGCCATTCACTACGAAGTATTTTTTGCTCTTTTCGATGCGGAAGTAGTTTTTCAATTAAAATAAAAATTAAGGTAGAGCCTAGTAAGTCTAATATAAACCAATCTAGGCCAATATAAGGAGTGTTATCTGCAAAGTCATTCACTTCAACATTCGGGCCACCAAAGCTAATGGCCAGTACAATAAAAAACCACGCAGTGGCACCCAAACGCTTATTCGTATTTCGTACAAAATTAAGTAACCCTAAGCTACCGGAAATAATAAGAGCAACAAACATGAGCTGACGTAAAAAGTCGACGCTATAGCTTTTACGTAATTCTGGAGTCGTTAAATATTCCGGAAAGTGGAATGCAAGCACTCCTAAGCAACTTAATATTGCCAAAAAGCAAGCAATATAACCGCTGATATTACCCTCACCAATTTGCAGGTGACTAGTACGAAATATTTTTTTAGTGACGTGTTTTAGCATTATTTTCCTTAATATGGCATGCAGTTCCCTATTCTAATGCGCACATTCTAGCAAATTTTGGGCTAACTAAAACACAAAAAAAGCCACGCAGTGCGTGGCTTGGCTGGATAAAGTAAAATTTAACTACACGGAAAAATTATAAATAAGCACCCAGCGCTTTAACTTGATCTAACATGCGGTTTGAGAAACCCCATTCGTTGTCGTACCACGCCATTACTTTAACTAATTTACCATCAGCACGCGTTTGCGTTGCATCAAAAATTGATGATGCTGGGTTATGGTTAAAGTCGATAGAAACAAGCGGCAGCTCATTGTACTCTAAAATACCTTTCATAGAGCCAAACGCAGCATCTTTAACTACTTGGTTAATTTCTTCAATACTTGTGTCACGCTTAGCAATAAATGTTAAATCAACTAACGACACATTAATTGTTGGTACACGTACCGCCATGCCATCTAATTTACCGGCAAGTTCAGGCAGTACTAAACCAACTGCTTTCGCTGCGCCCGTTTTAGTTGGGATCATAGATTGAGTCGCACTACGCGCGCGGTATAAATCTGGGTGGTATACGTCAGATAAGTTTTGATCGTTGGTGTAAGCATGAATGGTGGTCATGCTACCTTGTTCAATTCCTACTGTATCGTTAATTGCTTTAGCAACAGGCGCTAAACAATTGGTTGTACATGAAGCATTAGAAATAATGTTGCTATCGGCATTAATTACATCGCTATTTACACCGTGTACTACTGTAGCATCCATATCAGTACCAGGAGCCGATACCACTACTTTTTTCGCGCCCGCTTTAATATGCTTATTAGCTGCTTCGCGAGAAGTAAATAGCCCCGTACATTCAAGTACGATATCAACATTTAGTTCTTTCCACGGTAAATTAGCAGGGTCACGTTCTTGCGTTAGCGTGATCACATCATCGCCAATTAGCATAGTGTTATCTTTAAGTGTTACTTGCTGTGAAAAACGACCATGTACTGAGTCAAACTGAGTCAGATGAGCATTTACATTGGCTGGGGCTAAATCGTTAATAGCCACAATTTTAATTTCATTATTTTGCGCTGATTCATACAGTGCACGCAATACATTACGACCGATACGGCCGTAGCCATTAATTGCTACATTAATCATTTTTGACTCCTATTAACTTCACATGCTTGGCGAGCAAGCGTTTCAATAGCTTGCCAGTCTTTATTTTCAATAAGTTGTTTGTCTAACATCCACGTACCACCTACACAAATAACATTGTTAAGTGCTAAGTAATTAGGCGCAGTAGCTAAACTAATGCCACCGGTTGGACAAAAAGTAATATCAGGTAATGGGCCGCCAATCGACTTAATCATCGCAGTTCCGCCTGCGGCTTCTGCAGGAAAAAACTTTAAAAATTTAAAGCCGTGCGCTGCTAAGTTCATCACTTCGCTTGGGGTTGCTGCACCGGGTAAAAAAGGAATACTTGACTCTTTTGCCAATGCTAATAGTTCATCGCTTACGCCTGGGCTCACCATAAAGTCAGCGCCCGCTTCTACTGACGCGTTAAAGCTTGCTTTATCAACCACAGTGCCAGTACCTACATAGGCCTCTGGTACTTCAGCTTTCATTAACTTTACAGCTTGTGCAGCAATTGGTGTACGTAGTGTAATTTCAAGTGCTTTTAAGCCACCGTTGTACAACGCTCTTGCAAGTGGTGCGGCATCTTCTAGTTTTTCGATTACCACCACTGGCACAACGGGTGCCAATGCTAAGATTTTTTCAATACTCATTACTTGTTCCTCATTACCCAATATGGCTAATTATTATTCAAGTCCAAAAGCACTTGCACCTAAATCGGCACTGCTTACGATATTTCTAAATCCAGTAAATAATTCACGGCCTGTACCAAATGTTTGGCTAGCTTGGCTAATTTGTAGCTCACGCTGTGCAAGATCTTCGTCGCTTACATGCAGTTTTAAAATACCATTTGGCGCATCTAAAGTAACAATATCGCCTTCATGGATTTTAGCTATAATGCCGCCTTCAACTGCTTCAGGTGCTAAGTGGATTGCCGCAGGAACTTTGCCTGATGCACCCGACATACGTCCGTCAGTAACAATAGCCACTTTGTAGCCCTGATCTTGTAATGTTGCCATTACCGGCGTGAGCTTATGAAGCTCTGGCATGCCTTTAGCCTTAGGGCCTTGCTCTTTAAGAACAGCAATGAAATCTTGGTTAAGCTCACCACGGGTATAAGCGTCTTGTAACTCACCTTGTGAGCTAAATACTTTAGCTGGTGCTGACACCACTTGATGAGATTCTGCAACGGCTGATACTTTAATAACCGCCTTACCTAAGTTACCAGTTAGTAGCTGTAAACCACCTTGCTTGCTAAATGGATTACTTACAGGACGAAGTACTTCTTCATCATGTGAGTTTTCAGGACACGCAACCCATTTAACTTTACTAGGGCCATTGGCATCACTCATAATCAAGTTATCGTCTTTATCGAGTAGCGGCTCACACATGTAAGGTGCAAGACCTTCGCCTAAAATAGTGGTTACATCTGTATGTAGGTAACCAGCACCTGCTAATTCACGCATTAAGAAACCCATACCACCAGCTGCTTGGAAATGGTTCACATCAGCAGAGCCGTTAGGGTAGATACGTGTCAGTAGTGGTACAACAGCGGATAAATCAGACATGTCTTTCCACGTAAGCTGAATACCAGCCGCTTTTGCAATTGCCACAATATGGATTGCATGGTTGGTTGAGCCACCAGTTGATAGCAAACCAACGAGACCATTAATAATGGTTTTTTCGCTGATCACATCCGCTAAACACGGGCCATCTTTGTTTTCTGTAAGCTGCTTGAGCATGGTTTCAACTGCATTACCCGTTAAGCCATCACGCAATTCTGTGTATGGATTGATAAACGAGCTACCTGGTAAGTGTAAGCCCATAATTTCCATTAACATTTGGTTTGAATTTGCAGTGCCATAAAACGTACACGTACCCGCGCTGTGATAAGAAGCACTTTCCGCCTCTAATAACTCATCGCGAGATACTAAACCTTGGGCAAACTTCTGACGCACGCGTGCTTTGTCTTTGTTTGGAATACCTGACTGCATTGGTCCTGCTGGTAAAAAATACACAGGTAAGTGACCAAATGATAAAGCACCAATTAATAAGCCAGGAACAATTTTGTCACACACACCTAAACAAAACACACCATCAAATACGTCATGCGATAAAGAAACAGCAGTAGACATAGCAATAACGTCACGAGAGAAAAGCGATAGTTCCATGCCGTCACGACCTTGGGTAACGCCATCACACATCGCAGGTACACCGCCAGCAACTTGCGCGGTCGCGTCAAATTTAGTGGCAATGCTTTTAATTAAATCTGGGTATTCTTTGTAAGGCACATGCGCAGATAACATGTCGTTGTATGAATTAATAATTGCAAGGTTTGGCACCTCATCTGCTTTTAAACGCGCTTTGTCATCGCTGCTGCACGCAGCCATAACATGGGCAATATTGCCACAGCCTAAACCAGCACGAACTCTTGTTTGTTTTTTTGCGTGCGAAATACGATCTAAATAGGCTTGACGGGTTTGTTTACTGCGCTCAATAACGCGTTCTGTGACTTCTTGAATTCGAGGGTGCAACATAATTTTACTCATCTCTATTCGTTAGAGGATAAAGGCTCAGTAACAATTATAGACTCCACGAAAATAACTGTACTGAGCATCTTTGACTTACCCGTTCAAAGGTACGCTACCAGGGAGCCTCTCACAACAACCCTGACACCGGTGTCAGGGTATTAACGCATGACAATGACACCGGTGTCAACCCTGAGTAATAAAAATAGTCATTTTTTTTAACATGTGCAATAAATAAACGTGAATTTTTAGTGAAATATTAGCGGCAAATAATGAAGGTTAAAAATGCAGATAAAAAAAGCCCGAGTAAGCGTCACTCATACTCGGGCTACTGTGAAAAAGCGGTTTTATTTTACGGCTGCGGTTGACTCTCGCGTGATTAATTTTGCTTCTAAAATCACCTTATAAGGCGACTCTTGTGGCTCAATAATATGGGTAATTAACTGGGTAACAGCCTGTTTAGTCATCTCTTCTACGGGTTGCGCTATAGTAGTTAGTCCGGGCCAAATATGACGCGCTATGGGAGCGTTATCAAAGCCAGCAATAGAAATGTCATCTGGTACACGTAAATTACGCTGTGTAGCTAATTTAAGAACGGCGGCTGCCATGTAATCATTCGATGCAAATACAGCAGTAGGTCGTGGCGATAAATCTAAAATACTACGCGCACTGTCTACCCCTGAGTGATAACTAAAGTTACCCTCTTCAACTAAGCGTTCGTTAAATTCAATACCATGGCTTGCTAATGCGCGCCTGTAGCCTTTAAAACGCTGCTGTGTAGCACTGTGATCTGGGTGACCTTTAATAAACGCGATAGAGGTATGCCCTAGGTTTATTAAGTGCTCGGTAATTTCAAATGCGCCCTGCTCGTCATTACTGGTAACAGAAATAGAGTCATCTTCTAAAATAGCAGAAGCCACTCGAGCATAAGGAATTTTTTTCGACTTTAAAAAATCAACCAGTTCTGAAAAGTCACAAAATGGTGGCGTAAGTACTAAACCATCAAGGCGTGATGACTGTAATAGCTGCTCTATATTATTAATAAGTGCATCACCTCTGAGCTCACAAGGGTGAATCAGCAAGTTATAGTTGTTTTCTTGGCAAGCAGCTAATGCGCCTGTTTGCACCCGAGTAATATAACTTTTACTTGGGTTATCGTATAAACAACCAATAATAAAACTACGGTTTTGTGCAAGCCCTCGAGCAATGGGATTAGGTGTGTAATCAAGCTCCTTAAATACCGCCAATACTTTCTCGCGGGTGGCCGCGCTCACATTTGGTTCGTTATTCAGTACGCGCGATACCGTTTTTTTAGATACACCGGCATAACTAGCAACGCTATTTATAGTGACTTTTTTCATCTATTTATTTCCAAATGTATGCAACGTAATTAAACCTGTTGACTCGTATGCAAACACGCGGCAGCACCAATTAAAGGAATGTTGTCTTGTGTTACTAATGTGACCGGAATTTGACCTGTATATTGCGACATTATGCCCTTTTGTGAAAAGCGCTCAATGAAGCGGCTTTCCAGTAAACGAGCCTGCATTCTTGGTAATATGCCACCGCCAATATAAAGGCCACCAAGAGCACCATAAGCAAGCGCTAAGTCGCCTGCTACACTGCCAATCCAATCACAAAACTGATTAAGCGTTGCCTCACATACTTCACATTCACCGCTGTTGGCTAAGCTACTAATTTGTGCAGCGTCTAAATTCTTTGCGGCGACCCCTTTAACTGCAGCCATTGCTTTGTACAAATGAGCAATGCCTGGTCCAGAAAACACAGTTTCTACCGATACATGTGGGTGGTCTTTCTTAAGTGCTTGAATAAGCTGAGCGTCAAGTTCATTTACTGCCGCTAGAGAAATATGACCACCTTCTGAACTCATTACCGCACACGAATGTGCAGTTCTTACTAAACACGCTGCACCAAAGCCTGTACCTGGGCCCATTACACCAATATTTGCTGTGTCGTCTGCTTGGCCAGGTTTAACGGTTACGTTTTGAGAAGGATCTAAATACGGAGCGGCGTAAGCGAATGCAGCGAAGTCGTTTATTACGCTTAATTGTTCAAGGTCAAAATGCTGTTTGAAATCATTAACGCTAAAGTGCCAACCTAAGTTAGTTAAGTGAACTTGGCCTGCGTTGATTGGGCCTGCCACTGCTAGGCATGCGCGTTTAGGATTTATATGAGACACTGTTGATAAGTAATACTCGGTAGCACTTTCGAGGGAACCATAATTAGCACTTGGAAACGTATGATTATGCTCAATGGTAAATTGATTACTTGATTCATCAAACCCCGTGATCAACGCAAAGCGAGCATTTGTGCCGCCAATATCGGCAACCAGAATTGGATCAAAGTGTGTGCTAGAGTGTAAACCCATAGTGTTATCTCTTTTGTTTAAGTAATGAGTACTTATTATTTTAATGGGGTATCATTGATACTTATTTACTTTGAGCTATCACCTCAAAGCAGCTATCACTGTAAAAAAGGCTACCTTTAATAATAAAGGTAGCTAATACGTTTTGACAACAAAATGATAAAACGTCCTTATTGTGACACCGGTGTCATGAAAAAATCAATAAAAAAATGCCTTTATTGACAAATAAGCTTGAAAAAAATCACTAATAAACGAGAATAGCCCCTTATTGTCCTCTTAAATAAGTAATCGTGATGAAAGGTAAAGCCACCTCATTTGATATAGCCCACTATGCTGGGGTGTCTCAATCTACAGTTTCTCGTGCTTTACGAAATAGTCCCTTGGTAAATGATGAAACCCGAAGGCGGGTTCATGACATTGCCAAAAAGCTTAATTACAAAGTTGATAAAAACGCCAGTAACCTGCGCACTCAACAAAGTAGCACCCTAGCTTTATTGTTGTTTGAAGATCCGACCTCAGATGAATCGCAAATCAATCCGTTTTTTTTAGCCATGCTGGGCAGTATTACTCGTGCCTGCGCTAAAGAGGGTTACGATTTACTCGTGTCATTTCAATCTGCCAGTGCTGATTGGCAGGCAGATTACGAAGACAGTCACCGTGCAGATGGCATCATTTTATTAGGTTATGGCGACTACATAGATTTTCAGCCTAAATTTAACACCTTACTTGAACAAAACACCAAATTTGTTTGCTGGGGAGCAAGTGTTGATAACCGCCCTGATTTAACCATAAGTTGCGATAATTATGGCGGCGGTAAACTCGCCGCTGAGCATTTATTGGCACATAGCCGAAAAGACTGCGCGTTTATAGGCGATGCCTCTGATCATAGCCCCGAATTTTTTGCCCGCTTTAATGGCTTTAAAGACGCGTTACAACAAAACGGCATTACACTTAATGAGCGTAAAATTGCCAATGCTATCTCTACCGAAGAGTCTGGCTATCATGCCACTCGTTCGTTAATTGCTAATAACATCACCTTTAATGCACTTTTTGCTGCCAGCGACCTTATAGCAATAGGCGCAATACGGGCATTAAAAGAAGCCAATATTAACGTGCCAAAAGATGTAGCCGTAATCGGCTTTGATAATATATCTATTGCCAGTTACATTAATCCGCCGCTGACAACCATAGAGCAAAATACCACTATTGCTGGGCAAATGTTGGTTGAAAACCTATTAAAGCTCATTAGGGGTGAACAAGTTCAAAGCACCCTACTACCACCGCGTTTAATCGCACGTGGCTCAAGTTAATTCATTCAATAAAACCGCTTTTAAGAAGCAACAAAATTAAAGACAACAGCGCTCTTTTACCTTAAATTAATTCAGGCTTTATTGCATTTTTACGGTCATTTGTCCTTTTTGCTTTCAATACTAAAGCTGGTGCTTTCGTAACATTAACAGGCTATTCACACCTCGCTATCACATTAGTTTTTTTAATCTGAAAGCAGCTGTTTTTAATGTAATTTTTCACTCGTCAATGCATGCTTTTATCACTACAATCCTGTTTTTATTTTATTGTTAAAACTTCAAGCGATCATCTCATGCTATTAACCATCGTTTACATTATAGGTATTACAGCAGAAGCCATGACCGGTGCTCTTAGCGCTGGGCGCAGAAACATGGATTGGTTTGGTGTTATGTTAGTAGCCAGTGCCACAGCTATTGGTGGTGGTAGCGTGCGAGATATTTTATTAGGTAACTACCCACTTACTTGGGTAAAACACCCAGAATATTTACTGATCACTTGCCTAGCCGGTATTGTTACCACTTGGTTGGCAAAATGGGTGGTTAAATTTAAAGGCATATTTATGCGCCTAGATGCACTAGGGCTTGCTGCGTTTAGTATTATTGGCTGCCAAGTTGGACTTAATATGGGTTTGCACTATGGAATTTGTGTGGTCGCAGCTATAGTAACAGGTGTATTTGGTGGACTGTTGCGTGATTTAATTTGTCGCCAAGCACCATTAGTACTTCATCATGAACTTTACGCAAGCGTAGCGCTTATAGTCGCGTGTTTATACTTAGCGCTACACCACTACAATATTGATGACAATATCAGCGTGGTTGCAAGTTTAGTAGTAGGCTATTTAATTCGAATGGCATCGGTACGCTTTAAGTGGCGCTTACCAACATTTAATTTATTAGAACCCGCTAATTTAAATAATGAGTAATAACAGCAGCTTTTAATACCCACCTGCCCTAGCACTTTTAAATAGCCCGAATACTTTTCGGGCTAACAAACTAACCACAAAAAGAACTCCCAAAGCAAAACACAGTATGCTCAAGGGCATAAACACGCTTTCATGTAGAACACCATTATGATCAACATATTGATACACACTGTTTTCTATCAGCATAAAACCCGTGCCAAGCAATAAAAAGCAAACACTCAATGTGGCTGTTTTGTTTGAAAAAAAGCGCATAATCTATCCATAACTATTTTATTAAATTGTCGGGATAGCAGTTTGAATGTGCGAATATTAATCTACAGTGACTGAGCAACATTAATTTTTTAAAATAAAAGTCACAGCCATTAAACTAAGCTTTTAGACATATAATAAAATCTGTCGTCTTCTTTATCTATGCTGAAACCTGAACGTGTGTAAAGCTTGTGCGCAGGGCTTATTTTAAAAACCCGAAGCCTAAGTTGCATAGCACCTCTGTGCACAGCTAAACGAGCACCCTCATTAATTACTGCAGCACCAATACCCATATTTTGAAACGCAGCATCTACTTGTAGGTCACGTATATAGCAACCCTCATTATCAAAAGCCAAGCGCATTGCACCCACTACATCGCCATTTAACAAAACATCCCAATTTTCAAGGTCTGAAATTTGCTCACATATTTTAAGTTGCTGCCAATCAACACCATAATGCCCATAATATCCACGCATATTGGTATAGGTTAACTGTGCAGAAGCCATTAAATCGGCTGTGGGCTGATAACACATATTCATTATTGCCATTCCTTTGTTTAGCGACCTTTACAAAACTTGTTGTGCTTGCTGGTTTTTAAAATATTTATTTACTAATAATGACTGCAACAAGCTAGTACTACTTGATGCAGCCCAGTATAAACCAATTGCAGAAGGAAAGTTAACCAGAGTAACCACACAAATAATTGCGGGAATTAGGAACAATAAAGTGCTGGTTTGTTCTACGCTACCTGGCATCATCATCATAGATAGATATGTAATAGCTCCCACTAGTAAGGAAAGCGCAATGTCAGGCTTTGCAATACTGGCAATCCAGGCAAACTTACTAGTAAATACAATTTGTTGCAGAGCTTGAAAAGTTCCAAGGCCAAATACCCCTTGGCTTGCCATATTAATCACACTTTTTTTATCGATAAACTTAATGTTGTGCTTTTTATACAGCGCCATAGTTAACTTTGCGATTTCACTGGGCTGGTCTTTATGGTTGCTTTTTATGCTATCTAGCTCAGGTTTTAGTGCGGCAATTGCTTTTTTATTTCTAACCATATTAGCCATAGCGACAAGGTTAATCGGCATTAAAACTAATCGCCCAATAACGGTAAACAAAATAATTGCAGCCGCTTGGCTTACGCCCACATCTTGAGTAAAAAAGGTGATTGATTGCACGATCAAATCAGTAAATAAATTCCAAATTTCCATTTTAGTTTTCCTTTTAATATTATGTATTAAAAATAACCATCACGACATATTATGTCAACAGTTTATTTTAAACTAAAAATGGGTTGCTATGATCTAGAGTCAACTTAAGCGGGGGAAAGAGCAAATTCGAATCTAAAACTTTATTTGGCAGTGTGCTTTTTAATCCACCAGTTTGTAAATACTAAAACTAAAAAAATGCCTAAAAAGAAAAAATGCACTGCAACAAGAAAATAGTATGTCTGCGGACTTTGTTGGACAAAATAGTCAGTATTTCCTTTCCAAGAAATATACCCCTCCGAAAAAGCATAATATAATTTGCTAGCTAAAATTATGCTGAGCAAAGATGTGATGACTTTTACGAAAACGAGCCTAGAAAAAAAGTCACGGTCTTTGAGAACTTGTCGTTCTTGAGGCTTGTTGGCCGCAACCTCAATCTGTTGGCAAATTTTAAAATACCGAAGTGGGTAAGCTTGCTGATCAATTGAGCTGCGCGCCTCCAATAACTCTTGGAGGCTATAGTTTTGGTAATCTGGCTCCATTAAGTATCCTGCGTAGATGCCTATAGATAATGACTCCCACACGGTGTTAGCTTAATTCAATGCTAGAGCCATAATTAGTTTGTCAATTAACTAAACGACAAACGTTAACATGAATAAACATTCACATAAAGAATTCAATGACGCCCATCCTAACTGCCAGCTATAAACTTAATCATAATTAAATTCCTAAATACATTCTTACTTCTGTATATGTAAGAAATCCAATTATCTTATAAGTTTATTTTATTGAGCATACACTTAAGTAATAACAGCAGATATTACTATTAATGCCCCACTAAACATCAACCAAAAAAAAGCAAAAACAAACCACTTTTGAATATGTTTAGGTATACTCTGCCTTTTTTCAAACATTCCGTAACGCTTAGCATGAAAGGACCAAATAAAAACCGTAGCGTATTGTAGAATTCCGCTAGCGGATAAAAAGATGTTAAGGCTATAAAACTTAACACCATCATCAAGAGTTTCTTCGAGTAATGGTAACCACTTAGTTTTTAAGTAAATAACCAAACCAATCCAAATAAAAACACCTATACAACCACCGAAAAAAAAGTATGCTGAAATGACTTGAATGGAAGATGGATCAATTAATTGCATTATTTTATACCATTCGCTTCATATAAAACTTCCCCTTTTGACTCACCATACTTGTTATGTGAATTATTTTCCGTATCTGCGAATTACAGATACTTTACCATTTTCTAACTCTAAAACATCGAGTACCACTTTACTGTAACTAAACTCAGAGCCATCGGAGCGTAAGCCTTTAGCAGAGAAAGTATGTTTAAGTGCAATAGAGTTATAACCGACAATATACTCAAGAATTTTAGCTTCATACTCTGTATGAACACCTAAATAACGTGACATACCTTCACGCATTAGTTTTTTACCATTAGCCTCTCTTGAGTCATCTGGCGCGTTAGGAAAATGTTGATTACCAACATCATCAGTTAAGAATGACAAGTAAATCTCTAAGTCTTCTTTAGATGCTCCTGGTTGTTGTGTATTAGTCATTGCTTGATGGTATTGCTTAACAAAATTCTCATAATCAAATTTATCATCACTCGCAAAAGCAATGGTTGAAATTAGAGAGATTGAAATAGCTAGAATTGAAATATATTTGTTCATTGGTACTCCTTACCGTGAGATTCACATAACGCCTAATTAACAGGCAAAAAGTAGTTGGCTAAAATAAGTGAACGGAGTGAACAAAAAGCCAACTGTTTTTTGTGATCTTCACCCGATAAAGTGGACACCGTCCACGTTTCAATTAACTGCCAATTCAAACTCGGCAGGTGATTTATATCCTAAACTCGAATGCAATCTCTGTCTATTGTAAAAATAATTTAGGTAAACCTTTAATTTTGATAATAGTTTACCGCTGCTCTCAAATTTATTTCCTCGAATTAAATCTGCTTTAAGCGAATAAAAGAACGACTCGACTTCTGCGTTGTCAGTACAGCACCCAGGCCTATTCATACTGGCTTTGATGTTTTTGCTAGCCAAATACTTTTGTACAACGTGAGCACGGTATTCTGCGCCTCGGTCAGTGTGAAATAATACACTCTCTGTTGGCTGTCGTTTCTTTATCGCAAGCCTTAGCGCCTTTAACGTAAGGTCTGTTGTTTTGTTTTTACCAAACGCCCAGCCGATTACTCGACGTGAATATAAGTCGATAACCACAGCAAGGTAATGCCAACGAGCGCCGACTTTTAAATACGTAATATCGCCAGACCATTGCTGATTGATCCCCGTGGCCTTTTCACTATCTTTGCGTTTGTTTTCTATCTCTTTATAAAAGAACTTCACCTTCGCCGGTTTGCTGTAAGTCTTAAGAGCTCTGGCTCTTAAACCGTTTTCTCGCATTAAGCGGGCAACACGTTTTTGGCTTGTGTTTATACCTTCTTTTTTTAGCGCATGAAATACGCGTGGGCTACCATAGGTTTGATGATTTACATTGAAAACGTGCTTTATCTTCAACAACAAATTAGCATCTGACAGCGCTCTAGCTGACACTGTTCTGTCACGCCAAGCATAAAACCCACTACGCGAAACATTAAGCCAAGAACACAAGTATTTTACACCTAAGGCTTGTCCGAATTTTTGGATGAATCCAAATCGTTCTGATGTACTTCCGCCAGATACCGTTGCCACTTTTTTAGCAGGTCATTCTCCTGCTTAAGACGCTCATTTTCTTTCTTAAGCTTTTGAATGTTATCCAGCTTTTTTTTGTTGGGAATTTACTCATTGTTTCATTGTTGCTTTGATAGCGCGGTACGTTTTTAAACTTACCTTCTCGATACTCTTTTCGCCAACGACTCAGTATTAACGGATGAATATCTAGCGCCTCGGCAACGTCCTTTGACATGACATCGTCTCGTAAGCTTAGTTCGACTGCTTTGATTTTAAAATTAACTGGGTAAAACCATGTCTTTCTAGGTTGGGTATATCTAGGCATTTTAGCCTCCTCAAAGTAATGAGGAGGTGTCCACTAAAACGGGTGAGGAGCATTGTCCGTTTAAGCAACTTGTTATAAGCATTTTACTCAATTGCTTTTTCTATCCGAGCTAATATCCTATCCCTTTTTCTTTCCCATGTAGACATTGTCAAAGATGATTGGATGGAAAAGGCTTTTTCAATTTTATCTTTAAATATGTTTAGTTTTAGCGGTTCATTAATTTTAAAACCCTGAGTTAAAGGAATTACTCCTTTTACATCTGAAAAATCCAAAGGTGGAATTAGGACGGGTATATGCTCTTTAGCTAAAACCCAAGTAGCTCCCATTTCACACAAACATACTTGGCTTTCATAGAATTTTTTAGATAATAAAAAAATAACTAAACAATCAGAAGAAAGTTCTTCTTTAATCGCATCTAAAAAATTTTCACCTAAATCAATACCATAACCTTCAAAAGAGGTACAAAAAATTTGATTAGACTCCAAACCAATAGTCTCTAGAATATCGATAACTTCTTCGACAACCTCTGCGTCAGCAGTCGCATGACTAATAAAGACTTTAGATATTTTATTGGAAGTCAGAGAGTTATTTTGTTCAGATGCTGGAGGTGATAACTCCTCAAGCTCTTCAATATATTGCTCAATAGATGTTAGTAACATTTTAAAGTCTTCTCGAAAGCACTTTAAATGACGATGGGTATCATCTCTACTATCAAGAATATACGAAAAGTAAAAGAAATTTAAACTATTGAAATGTTCAAATTCTGTAGACTCCTTTCCAAAAACCTTAATGAGAGTCCTTTCTACTAAATTATTCCAAGCTTTAAAGTTTGGATCATCACTTTTTTCAACCGTGACTGTCTTTGATTTATCTAGTAATTTTTTTAATAGCCTGATTTTCTCTTGAACAGTCAGCATACTGCAAATCCTTTAATGCTTATAACGCCCTAATAATGGGCAAAAATTTGTTGGCTAAAATGTTGAGGAACGAAAACAGCCAACTGTTTTTTGTCCTTATTAATTAGCTTGTTATAAGCAATTTAACTGATGCTTCCAAGCCTTTTTTATTGAATCGATACATGGTTTGAAACGTGACATATGCCTTATACAAACTACAGGTATTTTTTCCCCATTTATTTCTGACATAAATGAAAAGGTTTTATAGTAAACATTATTATTTAAAACTTCGATTTCACTAACAGCAAATCTTTCGTAAAGGATGCTAGATGCTGATAAGTCGTTCATACTGTTGCTATAACATATTATTAATTCTGGACTAGATTCAGCAATTGTAATGTCTTCAAAGAAATCTAGAGATTTTTCTATTAATTTATTCACATGAGAAAAACCGACCTCTTTTGCTTTCTTCTTAATTGCATTAGCATTTTCAGAACATAATAAAATAGCATTTGTGTAAATTGTAGAATTAACTGGGAAACCTAATTCTGCAGGTAGTGATATAAGCCGTTTAGGTAATGTTGTGGAAAGCCATGCTCCATTGAGCCCATTTAAAACATTTGACTCATCAGGATTTTCCTTACCATGTTCAAGAGAGTTAAGGTTTGTCCATTCAAGATCAGCATTTGAACCATTAAAGCCAACAACAATTAGTTTCTTTTCATTTTTATCTTTGTCTAATACAGAATAAGCACAATCGTAAGGTCGAGAATTAAGGTTCTCTATACCAAGTTCTTTTAATTTGTTACTAGCCTTACTATAAATATCCACCAAAGCTTCCTTTGCTTATAACGCCCAATTCAGGTGCGCCGTAGGCGTCACCTGGAATTGCTTGTTATGTGAAAATTACGAAAATATTGATTGCTTCAGCTCATTAATTTTGTATAAAAAACCAACAGTTGATTCTGCCGCACCATGGCTTCGAGTTTGTACCGACTCGATTTTAATAAGTGCAAAGTATCCATTCGTATTAACAAGTGAAACAATTTGCCCTACATGCGGAGTGCGTGTTCTCGATGTATAATCGAGTTTCGAGGCATCGCCTACTTCGGAAAATTCACTTCCTTCAAACAAAGCAACTCCTTCAATATTTGAAGGATCGTTGTAAACATAAATAGAGCTATTACTTGCTCCAGAAAATCTTACATCGAACAAAGCTTCGCCTGCTCCAATGTGATAGGTTTTATTGTTATTATCGAAATTAAACTGCACTCTTCCTTCGAAGGCGCTTGAAATATATTGTGCTTTCTTTAAAGCAGTTTCAGCAGCTATTGGGCTCTCTGTTTCAGCAAAAGGGTTTCTGCCAATAGGAGGTCTGGCCTTAACAGTTACACCATGAATCTCTTTTATCAAGTCGGTATACGACTGTTCAAAATCTGAATCATTTTTGAAGCTTAGATATAGTTTTGTAGATAAAAATGTAGGTGTTGTCTTCTCAGACTCATTACTTCTGATTATAGGAATGACTCTGTTTGAATTAATGTTTTTCATCAAATCAGCAGTTAGAATCATTTTTTCATAACCAACGCCACCAACTCCTTGATTTGCTTTATTTACATAATTTTCAGAGCAAATGGCAATAACACGGTCAGCGCCGGACAAACCACCTTCCATAAACGAAGGTAGATCTGAGCCTAAGTATAAGTCCCACTGATCTAATATCACATCTACGCCATTTGACATTAGCCTTGTAGCAAGATCAAGAACCCACTCTTTATGTGGTTCGTTATCATGCGAGTAAGAAATAAAACACCTTGAAGGTTTACTCATATCTTTCCTTTTCACATAACAGCTTATTCAAAGGATCTAAACCCGCAAGTTGTAGACATAAAATCCTTTGATTTTTTAATGCTTTAAGTTTAACTCTGTATCTAAATGTAAATCAAGGGATTTATATTTGTTGTTTTTTTGTTGTTGTAAAATACAAGAAATAATCCTGCGAGTTGTTGAAAAAAAACTAAATACAACCACTGTTTTTATATACAGTACCAGCTAGAGCAGATCATGGCTTCTATATTTTTTAGAATCAATCCGTGACTTTATGATAACGCGTCGTTATGCCAAGCGTACTATAGACACTTATCAATATTGGATAAAATTTTACATTTTATACCATGGTAAAAAACATCCGGCGCAATTGGCAGAGTCGGAGGTTGAGCAATTCTTATCTTATTTAAGTAATCAGCGTAATGTTGCAATGAAAACTCAGGCAACGGCTTTAAATGCTTTGGTATTTTTATACCGTCATATTATTAGTCGACCGTTATCACTTGAAATGAATTTTAATAAATCACTCGTGCCACCTAAATTACCTGTAGTACTGACCCGTGAAGAAATGCAGCGCTTATTATTGGCAATGGATCCTAAGTATAAACTTATCGCTCAGATACTTTACGGTAGTGGTCTACGTTTAATGGAAGCTGTAAGACTACGGGTTAAAGATGTCGATTATGACTATGTCTCATTAATGATTTGGCAGGGCAAAGGCAATAAAAACCGCAGAGTAACATTAGCACTTGAACTACTGCCGTTGTTGCGCAGCCAAAGTCACTTGGTAAATGACTACTGGCATCGAGACAAACAAGCAACAGACTATGCCGGTGTCTGGCTTGCGAATGCATTAGCTAGAAAATACCCAGCGGCTCCTTATGAACTGAGCTGGCAATATTTGTTTCCTTCTGCCCAGTTAAGCATTGACCCAGAAAGTAAAAAACTGCGTCGCCACCATATTGATGAAACAACGGTTCGTAAAGCAATTAAACAGGCAGCAAAGCTGGCAAAAATTCAAAAAAATGTTACCTGCCATACACTACGGCACTCGTTCGCTACCCACTTACTTGAATCTGGTGCAGATATACGCACCGTGCAAGAACAACTCGGCCATAGCGATGTTCGCACCACGCAAATATATACGCATGTTTTACAACAAGGCGCGAATGGGGTAATTAGCCCACTAAGTAAAATATTATAAAGTATGAATTTAAAGGACTTTTATCTAATCTAATAAACTTTAAAAATGAGCTATAACTTGGGGCAATGCAATAAAAGCACTTTAACCAAAAGGGGCTAACGTATGTTAGCCCTTTTGTGTGTTTTTTATTTATAGTGTGTTGTTTAGTAACAATAAACCATAGCCAGCGAGTTGCTCGTCATTGAGGTCGTGTTGCCAGTTAGGCGTTAACCCATCGCGTTTAATACTACTGATGGTTTGTGGGTTAGCGGTTAAGTTAAGCACAAACATACTTTTACTGCCGTTTAACTCGCGGGTTATTTCAACTAGGCCATTGTTATGCTGTATTAATTCATAACTGCCTTTAATGCCCAGCTCTGGGCGCTGTTTTTTTAGTGCGATTAAGTGCTGATATAAACGCCACAGTGAATTAGATTGTGCTTGTTGCGCTTTTACATTGCGATCAGCAGCATTAATTTGCTGTGCTAAATATTCAGGCCACCACTGGGTGTAGTTATCACCAAACAGTTCAGCCTGCTCAACCCAACTTGTTTGAGCTTGAGTAAAACCAGCTTGGTTGCTGTTATTCCACTGCATTGGTGCGCGTTTATACACATCGTGACCTGTGCCACCTTGTGTTAGGCCAATCTCTTCACCGTAATAAATATACGGCGTGCCAGGAGAGCTAAATAACATGGCAGCAGCAAGTTTTGCTTTATCGTCGTGCTCTGCAAGTTGATAAGCAACACGTTCTTGGTCGTGATTAGTTAAAAACGGTGCAAAAAAATCAAGTGGCGCAGTTGAATCAATACGCTGTTGTAAATTTTGTTTGAGCACATTGGCATCAACTGCATTGATTTTTTGGTTAGATTGCATGGTGCCAAATTGCGCTTCACCACTGGCATCGGGTTTTAATAAGCCCAATATTTTATAGCCAACTTCAAAATCAAAGCCTTGATCGAGGCCTTTACCTTCGCCAAAGTATTTTGCCGCAACGGGAATGTCAGCCCATGCTTCACCTACTAAGTACGCCTCTGGATCAACGCTTTTTACGTATTGGTTAAAGTGCTGCCAATATGCAATAGTTTCGTCGGTATCGGCTTGCGCATCTGCGCCACCTTCCATTGCAAAACGTACTGCGTCTAATCTAAACCCTGCAACGCCTTTATCAAGCCAAAACTTAGCCATTTTTTCCATTTCGGAAACAACATCAGGATGGCGTAAATTCAAGTCAGGTTGGCTGGCACCAAACGCACCATAGTAATACTGCTGGCGAGTTTCATTCCAATGCCATACGGCATCGGGTTGGTCGTTATTACTCCATGCGTGGCCCCAGCCACTTCCGGCTTTTGGCATATCGTCGCGCCAAATAAAGTAATCTGCATAAGGGGCTTCTTGTTTTGCTGAACGCTGAAACCATTCATGGTTACTTGATATATGATTTATAACTAAATCAAGTATGACCTTCATGCCTTTGTCGTCAGCAGCTTTTATAAAGGCTTCAAACTCTGCCATGCTGCCGTAGTCGTTTTCTACTTGGTAAAATTCAGTAAAATCATAGCCATGATAAGAAGGTGCTTCAAACATCGGGGTTAACCACAATGCATTTACGCCAAGCTCTTGTAGATACGGGAGCTTTTGGGTCATACCATTAAAATCGCCATGACCATCAGCATCGCTGTCGTAAAAACTGCGGGGCCAAATTTGGTAAAAAATGGCGTTTTCCCACCACGGATTTGCTTGTTGTTCAGTATTTAGTGGCGATGTTTCGGTGTTATTCGTGACGTTATTTAATGATGGTGCGCTTTGGCAGCCTGTTAGCATGATTGCTAATGCTAATGCGCTCAAGGTAAATTTTTTCATTTCAGCCTCGTTATTATTGTAATAAATAACATAGCCGTATTTTACTACGGCTATGTTAGTTTGCGGTTATTTTAGTGCTTTAGTTACCACTGGGTAATGATCCCATACCTGCTTGTCGCTTAGTGAGCGCACTAGCTTAACGTATTCCGCATGTGTCCACGCCAATGGTGTGGCCGAGTTAGTACCCTCGCCTAACGTGTAACCCGCTTTATTAATGCCTACACCATCCCATACTTGTTCAGGTAGCATCATGCCTTGGTTAGCAAATTGCTCTAGGCCTTTTACATAACTATTTTTAATAGCCTGCTGTTTTGTTGCATCTAAACTATTATTGGCATTTGCGGCGGCAATTTCGTAATGACCTCGTTCACCGGTAAAAAATGGCCAAACTCGCCCACGTTGCCCTGGGCTGTTTTTACCACCTTGCGCATAGTTAGCGCCAGTTACTTCGTCTTCACCGTATCCGTCGTTACCATAGCGGCGGTAGCCTGCAAATGTGCCGCTGCCGTCAGTAAACTCAAAGCTGTATTTAACTTGTAGGTTATCTGTTAGGGTTTCGTCATCATATTCTGGGAGTGTTTTTACTATGCTAGGCGATAGTGCATCGCGTACGCCATAGCGAACGAGTTCTAAAAAGCCACCATCAAGTATTTGCTTTTTATTAAATCCTTCACGGCCATTATTAGCGTTAATTTTAGTATTTGAATTGGCGTCTTTGTCTTGGCCAATGCGAATAAAATATTCACCATCTGAGGCACTCGACTCTAAATTACCAGTCGTTGTAAACATTAATTTTTCAATATCATTGTTATAACGCTTAGCTGTATTTAGGTAACGTGTTGCATTGGCATCATCACCTGCTAGTTTAGCGATATCGGCTGCAGTAATTAAACCAGCAACAACCGCGGCGGTGGTTGATGGAGAATACCCTTCTTGCTCTTCCCAGCGTTCTTGCTGAGTGGCTGGCGGCGTTATTTGTGTATCGTTCCATAGAATGTTTGCACGACCACCCTCAACTAAAAAGTCTGCTGCGGGCTTTAACATACGGCTATACCAATCGCTCAGCTCTGCATCTGTTAAAACATCAGCTTGATGGAGTTTCCAAGCAAGCATGAGTGGCATTGCTGTTTGGTCAAGTTGTACGCCCACCCATTCTAGTTCACCATCAACATGTGTTTTTTGTAAAAACCAGCCTGTATCGCCTTTATTGCCTGGGGTTTTGCTGTTTACTTGAACTTTTTCAAGGTATTCGAAGGCGGTTTTAGCGGTCGCATTATCGCCCATGGCCATAAACGCCATGGCAACTTGATAAAAGTCGCGCACCCACACCGCTTTGTAACCAGTAGAGCCTGTTTTAGCCGATACGGTTTCGCCCCATGGGTTAGATAATGAGGCAATAAGCGCACCTGCATGAGTTTTATCTTCTTGCGCTTTAAGTACCATGGCACTGGTGTAAAGTAATTTGCCGTTATCTGCGGTTTGTTCGCTCATGTTATTTAGCGGTGCAAGGCTTTGCAGGTAGTCTTGCCAACCAAGCGCTTCGCCTTTACCGTTGTAATTATCAAGCACCGCTTGGTAACCTTTGGCTAACGTAGCTTGGCCTTGTTTAAAGCTGGTTTGTTCGCTATTACCAAAGCTTAGGGTTAAATCGAACTGGCTGTTTTCACCAATTTCACCCAGCTCTGCAAGTAAGCTAACATTACCTGATTGTTCACCGGTATTTTTATAAACCTGAGTAAGCTGCTGAGTTGTTTTAAGCTGGCTTAAACCATCGCTCACACCTGTAAAACCAACACTTGTTTGTTTAAATGGCTGAGCACCTTGTAATGAAAGGTAGCTGTTGTCTTGCCATGCCAGCAATCCTTGTTCTGTAGTTTTAGCAAAATCATCAAGGCCGTTATTATCAACATACGGGTTAACGCTTACGTATGCCTTAACGCCTTCAAGCTCGGTATTAAAAATACTGCGTACAAATAAGCTTTGCCCATCAGGATCGGTAAATATGTGTTTTTCGAGGCTAAAGCGGCCTTGTTTATCTTTGCTTACTACTTTGTAAGCTAATGATAACGGGCGGCCTTCATCGTCTTTGTATAAGTAGTCAATGGTAACGTCTAAATCGTCAGCTTCTGTGACTGTAAAATCTTTTCCTGCTACAACAAATTGCATGTCTTTAATTTGCGCTTGGTGAATAAGCCCAAACATTGTTTCGGTGATCATACCTTTTGCAATAGAGAACCATACTTTTGACACTGTGCCAGTTGCCGCAGTGTCGCTGTAAGCACCATTTTGGTATTGCTCAAAGGACGTACCAATACCAGTTTTGCCTGAATAAGCCCAAAATGGCTCTGCACCAGGGGCACCTGGTGCCGATACCTGCATTACAGCGCTGTTTGATGGCTCTTGCTGCGCGCCACAAGCTGTTAAACCAAGCATTAATAAACTGGTGGTAATTGTATTTAATTTTTTCATTTTAAAGCCTTAATTAATTTCAGTTTACTCGTTACTTTACTGAGTGTGCTTAACACGCAATACCGCAACCGCTGCAAGTACAAACGACACAGCGCCCAGTACTAATGCGTAAATAGGTTGGTTTTCAAAAAAGTGGCGTAATATTAATCCCAGTACGCTGGCGGCTAATAATTGTGGGATCACAATGAAAAAGTTGAAAATGCCCATGTAAACGCCCATTTTATGACTCGGTACTGAAGTACTTAACATTGCATAAGGCAGTGATAAGATAGACGCCCACGCAAAACCTACGCCTATCATTGGCCAAATAAGTAAACTGGGATCTTTGATGAACATAAAGCTCGCTAGGCCCAACGCACCTAAAATAAGGTTAAGTGCATGTGCTACTTTTAATCCCACGCGTTTAACGATGATCGGGATACATAAAGCAGCAATCGCGGCAAAGCCGTTGTATGCAGCGAATAATATACCCACCCAATCTGCACCGTTGTTGTAGGCTAACGAGCTGGTGTCGGTACTACCGTAATGAAAGCTAGTAACCGCTGAGGTGCTATAAATCCACATAGCAAATAACGCAAACCAACTAAAAAATTGTACCCATGCCAATTGCTTCATCGCCTCAGGCATAGTGAATACATCATTCACTACATTATAAAAACCGCCGCTAGTGTGCTGTTTAGCTTTTAATGCCGCTGCAATAAATTGAATAACACCAAAACTAACTAACCCAGCAGCCAGCAAGTAAAGTTCTTTTTCCAGATCCAGCCCTAATACTGTGGCTAAAACAAGCAAACCTAAGCCGCTAAAAATAACGCCGCCTTTGGTAAAATTAACGCTATTAGTAATATTGGTTTGTGTTGTTTGTGATTCTTGTTGATTAAATTGTGCGAGCTGCTCAGGTGAGTACTCTTTTGTGGTGACAATAGTCCAGCCAACTGCAATAAATAAAATAACCCCACCAAAGTAAAACGAATACTTTACAGAATCAGGAATTTGACCAATCGGTGCAGTATTAGCAATATCAAACCAGTTGGTCATCATCCAAGGGAGTGCTGATGCAACCACCGCTCCCACACCTATAAAAAAGCTTTGCATGGCATAGCCTGTGGCGCGCTGCTTGTTTGGCAAGTTGTCGCCTACTAAAGCACGAAAAGGTTCCATGGTAACGTTAATTGAGGCATCCATAATCCACAGCATACCCGCAGCAATCCAAAGCGTGGGAGAATTTGGCATAATAAAAAGCGATAACGTGGTTAATATAGCGCCATATAAAAAGAAAGGACGGCGACGGCCTAATTTGCCCCAAGTTTTATCACTCCAATAACCAATAATTGGTTGCACAATTAAGCCCGTGAGCGGCGCTGCAACCCATAAAATAGGAATATCGTCGACATTAGCGCCAAGTGTTTGAAATATACGGCTTACGTTACCGTTTTGCAGTGCAAAGCCAAATTGAATGCCTAAAAAGCCAAAGCACATATTCCATATTTGCCAAAAGCTTAAGGTTGGTTTGTTGTTATAATTCATGATCAGCCTTATTTGTTAAAACGGCACTACTGAGTGCATCAAGGGTCAGCGTAAAGGTTGTACTTTGTTTCTCATCGCTCACCAAAATACCGTTATGCGACTCTAGTAGGTCGTATAGCGTTGAGTTTGGTTTGAGCATAGTTGCTTGATTCGGCGTGAGCGTAATAGTGACTGTTTGCGCTTGCTGACTAAAGTTGCTAAGCACCCACAATGATTGCTGCCCTAGGGTGCGTACAAAACCCACCACTCTATCACTGCCTGTTACCATCAAGGGTGCCATATCACCGGCAACAACAGCAGGTAAGCCATTAAGTTCCATAATTGCGATATAGTATTGACGTAACTGTGCTTGCTCAGGAGTTAAATTTGCGCCATCAAACTTGCCATTATTCATCCATGCTTGGTGCGCTGGTACGCCAATGTAATCAAAAATACTAGTGCGTGTAGGCGAACCAAAGCCTGCGTTTTCAGATCCATCTTCACCTACGTCTTGACCAAAATAAAGCAAGGTTGGCGAACGACTAATTAAGTTAGAAACCACCATAGCCGGTTTACCCCATGCAGCGTTGCCAGCAAAGTCAGGACTTGCGATACGTTGTTCGTCATGGTTTTCTAAAAAGTGCAGCATGTGCTGTTCAATGTCTGCCACTTCTGCTTGTGCTTTAAATAGCGTATTAGCGGGTTGCTTACCTTGCATAATCCCTTTTAGGGTGTCGTAAAAACCAACTTTGTCATACAAGTAATCCATTTTACCTTGGTGAATATAGGTACGGTACATCAACGGGTTATATACTTCGGCGAGTAGAAACGCATCAGGTTTATGTGTTTTTATTGATGAATTTAAAAAGCTCCAAAATTCAACGGGTACCATTTCAGCCATATCATAGCGAAAGCCATCAACCCCTTTATCAAGCCAATAAAGGGCAATATTCCTAAATTTATACCAACTATTTGGCAGTTCTTTATCTTGCCAAAATTCATAATGTGCACGGTAATCTTGGTTTTCAAGCGATTTAGGTAAAGTTGGAAAGTCTAGGCTGCCATCGGGTTTAACACCGTAGTTAACTTTTACTGTTTCGTACCAGTCGTTTATATCAGGCTTTGGAGCACGTGCACCATTTCCAGTCCATTTTGCTGGGATTTCATTAAATTGACCATCGGCTAAAGGGTGTTTGTTGCCACCTAACACTTGGTAACTGTCGCTTGTTGGTACTTTAAATGATTCACCCGGTACATAGTAAAAATTATTATTTTTAGCATACGCCTTGCTGGTATCATCGTCCTCACCAAAGTCTTTCACGCCGTTAGGCTTTGCTATTGAGTGATAATCTCGTGCTACATGATTAGGAACAATATCAATAATTACTTTCATGTCATGCTCGTGAGTACGCTCAATTAGCGCGCTGAACTCTTCGAGTCTATTGGTAACATTAATTGCCAAATCTGGATTTACATCGTAATAATCTTTTATTGCATAAGGCGAACCTGCACGCCCTTTTACCACATCAGGATCGTCTTGTTTTATACCGTACTCAGTGTAATCACCCACTAAGGCATGATGCAAAACGCCGGTGTACCACACATGCGTGGTACCTAGCTCTTTAATGCCTTTTAATGCCTCGTCGTTAAAATCAGCAAACTTACCAACTCCATTTTGCTCTTTGGTTCCCCATGGCACATTAGCGGTTTGGGTGTTACCAAATAAACGAGTAAATACTTGATATACCACTGGCTTAACTGGGTCTGTTTGCTTAACTAACAAATCTGTTTTTGTCTCTTTGTCATCACTGCAACCGTGCACCAGCAATGCGCTGCATATAAGCAACGGCGTGTAAAATCTTTTTTTCATTGTGTGTGTCATTTTTATTTCAGTGTTGTTATAGGTTTATACTAAAGCTAAGTAAGGCTTGGTTACAGTTGCTGCATACGTATTCACAGCCATATTCAGTGACAATTAACCCGCAATTAAAGCACCACGTCACGCCACTTAGTTTGTTTTTAACTTAGCTAAAAACTCTTTATGAGTAGGTAGTTTATCTACCGTTGAATTTATTAGGGTTTTTAACGTTATGAATAAATCCGTTAGTTGTTCACTGCTTAATGAGTCAACAATACTGTTATAGTCATTTGGTATTAGGCCTTGACCTATAAATACTTGCTGCCAAGCTACTTCTGCAAATAACTCGTCGTTTTCGCGCACGACTTTGCCCGTTTGTTTAAATAAATCCATTTTATGCGCTAACGATTGAGGAATTTCCATTTGCTTACATTGACGCCAAAATGGGGTGTCTTCTCGCTCAGTTAATTTATAGTGCAAAATAATGAAGTCACGAATATGCTCGATTTCACTGATGCTTTGCTTATTAAATTCAGTTACTAACGCATCACTAACCCCATTATGAGGAAACAACTTAATTAAACGTGTGACCGCACTTTGTATTAAGTGAATACTAGTAGACTCTAAGGGCTCTAAAAATCCACTAGAGAGCCCTACTGCGACTACATTTTTATGCCACTGCTTTAAACGTCGACCTGTTTTAAATTTAATTAAACGCGGGCTTGTTGTTGGCTCACCCGGTAAGTTATTTAATAAAAGCGCGGTTGCTGACTCATCCGATAAATAACGGCTGCAATACACTAAGCCATTACCTGTTCGATTTTGTAGCGGAATTTGCCACTGCCAACCTGCGGCATGTGCTATGGAGCGCGTATAGGGCTTTAATTCGTTGCTGCCTGTTGATTGCACTGCAACAGCACTATCGCAAGGTAAATAATGCGACCAATCAACAAACCCCGTATTGAGAGTTTGCTCAATTAAAAGTGCGCGCTGGCCTGTGCAATCTATAAATAAATCGCCTTGGATTTGGCTATTATCGTCAAGTGTTAAGTTGGTGATATTACCTGTGTCTGGGCATTGCTCAACACGTTCTATTTTTGCATCAATGTGTTTAACGCCGCGTGATAATGCAAGATTTTTTAAATATTCAGCATACAAAGTGGCGTCAAAGTGAAACGCATAACTAAGCCCTGGTAATTGAGTATTAGGAATAGTATTTAGTAGCGTAAATTTGTGCTGTTTAGCGGCTTGATAGTTAAGAGAAAAATCCCATAAAGAGTCCTCGCTGCCATTAATGTGCCCTTTTACCCAAAAATTATAAAAGTCACAAAAGGGAAAATCTTTACCAAACAAGCCAAATGCATGCATGTAGCTATGCCCTGGTGTTTTCCAATTTTCGAACTCTATACCCAGTTTGATAGACGCATTAGTAGCATTTATAAAATCTTGCTCATTAATACCGAGCGCATTATTAAGCCCAATAACAGGAGGAATAGTGGCCTCTCCCACACCTATAGTGCCAATGCTACTTGATTCAATAAGGGTAATATTAATTACTTTACCTAACACTTTATTAAGTAGTGCTGCGGTTATCCAACCAGCTGTTCCACCGCCTGCGATGACGACATGTTTTATTGGCTTCATATTATTACTCACTTTTTTAAATCAGAATTTAAAAAGTTTGATAAAACTTAGGTAAAGTAGCTATAAAAAAACCCTTGTAAAACTAATTACAAGGGCTTCATAATACAAAACTTATTATAGCTTGTAGCTTACACCGAGTAAGTAAGTACGGCCATAGTCTTGGTAATCACGCACTTGCAGCGCATTATCGCCTTGCAATGATGTAAACGCTTCTTCGGTAATGTTTTGAATTTGGAACGTCATTGATAAGTTCTCAAAACCAGCAATACCAGAATCAGCAAAGTCATAGCCTACTTGCGCATCCCAAATAGTCTCGCCAAGTATATCAACTTGTTGTGTTGCAAAACCTGAACCGTAGATATCACCTTTAAAGTCACTACGTTTACGCATGCTGGTACGTGCTTGGAAACCATTGCGTTCGAAGTACACAGTTAGGCTATCAATTTTATCTGACAAACCTGGTAGTTCGTAATCGTTTCCGTTTTGATCTTGCAAGTCTTGCTCAACGCTGGTGTGGCTCGCAATTAAACCAAAACCTTCTAATGACTCATGTAATACACTGAAAGGGAATGATAATGAAAGCTCATAGCCCCATAAATTACCATCGCCACCATTTACTTTACTTGAACGGGTAGCTGTATTTCTATCCGCAGGAGGAACTTCGCCGGTTGCAGGGTCTTCTTTACCTGTTACATCAACATCATAACGCTCATCAAAAATCCATTGGTCAATGTCTTTATAAAATAACGCTGCTGAAAAGTAACCTTCTGCATCAAAGTAGTTTTCGTATGTTAAATCAAAGCCTGTTGCTTCTTTTGGTTCAAGCTCTGCATTACCACCAGATATAGACCAGTAGTTACCATTTTCGTCAGGCTTTTCGCTGTTATAGCTTGTCTCAATCGATGCATGCATTTCATCAAGGCGAGCACGAGAAATTGTTTTAGCCGCGCCAAAACGAATTGTTTGCTCTTGGTCGATTGCAAAAGATAAGTTTAAGCTTGGTAATACATTTGAATAGTCGTGGCTAATATCAGTAGGTGATGCAACCACTAAACCATTAATATTTGATGCTTCGAAGCCTTGTGATGACTGCTCAGTGCGTACATAACGTATACCCACATTACCTGTTACCGGTATGCCACCAATCTCAGCGTTAATGTCTGCTTGAATAAATGCAGCGGTAACTTCTTCTTGTACCGTCCACGAACGCGTTAAGTGTTTTTGATCCGTTAAGCTTTCTTGTAATAGATCGTAATAACCATCATTTACCAGGCCATTGGTGTCATAAGCAATCATGTCACCCATGCCAATAAAGTCTAAACTTGCTGAGCCTAAACGGTATTGCTCTGGCACTGATACCATACCAGGATTATCTAAAGAAAAATCTTTTAAAGTCATGAAGTAGCCTTCAGACTGTTTTACTTTCTCACGGTCACGGTAAGATAAACCAAAGTTAATACGGCTAAAGTATTCGTTTTCAAGTACTTTACTGGCCGCTAACTTAAGCGTTGAAAGCTCATCGCTAATTTCTGGGGCATTAATAAAGCCATCTTGTGCGGTATTTTGATAAGCCGTGTCATTTAAGCCGTACTTATTATTAAGCGCAGCACTGCTTCCCCAAGATAAAGGACCGCCTAATTGAATTAAGTCGTAGTCGCTGTAATCAAGCTCATGAGTGAATTGTGCGCCCGTATTTCCACCATCAAATGCATACCCTATGTTATCGGCAACACCATTTGAATCGCCACGGCCAGTACCTGAGTAACTCTCAATACTCCAAATCGTACGGTCAACTTCTGAGTGGCTGGCATCAAATTCAACTGACCAATCATCGTTAATATCGTATTTAGCGTTAAAACCAAATTGTGATAGTTCTGCTTTTCGCTCTTCATAGTCATTTCGCACAACAACACGCTGACCTTGCGTTACTGCACTGGTAATAAAGCCAGACTGCTCATCTACAGTAACACTATTTGGGTCGATGCTACCTTGACCCCAGGCGAAAGGTACTTCGATACCACGTAAGATTTTTTCGTCGTTGAAATCTACATATAATGCATCAAACGTCATGTTTAAACGGTCATTTGGTGCAGCTTCTACAACTAGCATCGCTGAATCACGTTCAAGTGTTGATGAACGTACGAAAGGTTTAGCGCCGCCTAAAATTGAATAGTTTTGTCCATCATTACCTGTGAACTCTGGATAACCCCAAGAATTCCAGCGTTTTTCTTGGTTTGGAGAACTCATTGTGTTGTAAGCAAATGCTACACCTATAGTGTCATCTGCAAACTGGTCTATGTATGAAACGGTGCCACGAAACCCTTTGTCATCGCCATCTGGGTTTAATTTATCAAAGCTAGTTTGCTCATACTGACCATTAAACATGATCACTTGTTCACCTTTATTTAAAGGCTTTACCGTTTGCATGTCGATAACACCGGCAATGCCTTCAGCTTCAATGCTAGCACTTGGCGTTTTATAAACAGTAACACCGCTCATTATTTCTGATGGGTAAAGGTCAAACTCAACACCACGGTTGTCACCAATAGATACCTGCTCACGGCCATTAAATGTTGTTGCGCTTTCGTTTTCGCTAAAACCACGAACACTTACACGACTAGCACGGCCATCAAGACGTTGCGCTGTTAAACCTGGTAAACGTGCGATTGACTCTGCAATAGATGAATCAGGAAGTTTACCAATGTCTTCAGCAGAAATTGACTCAACCACCTGTGTTGAAAAACGCTTAGTATTTATTGATTCAACAACACTACCGCGAAAACCTTTCACTTCGATGATTTCTACATCATCATTTTTTATTGTTTCTTCTTGTGCCGCAGTGGTGGCAAAGCTTGATAATCCGGCAGCAGTTAATGCTAGCGTTAGTATACTTGGTTTGAACATAGCCATAATGTTTTCCCGTTACCCATAATGTGATACCCGCTTACTTGCTTAAGTGATAGTTAAACATGCGAGCTTATTTTGTTGTCAGGATGAATATTAACGCTCGTATTATTTTATTAACAACTTATTGCATACGTATTCAAAATAGCACCGCACGCACAAATTTAACATTAAATTTACAAACCAACATGTAACCAACTGTTTTAAAATAGGTTATTTTGGTGCAAGAGTATTTTATGAGTTAAGTGATAACCACTATTTATTTTTTTATGAAATAAACCTTTCATAAAACGCTGATAAAGAGAAGCAAGAAAATTTTATTTTTTAATTAATTACTAAACACACTATCTACACAAATTAAATTGGTAAGACCAATAACTAAAAACACCAACTCAGTGCAGACCTTTGTTTTTGTGCACCTAAACAGCGCAAACAATAAATTAACAACTCCATATTAGAATTGGTAAAATATAATAAGAATAATCCACGACTCAAATCGATTGCCTGAACGATTATTTCATCCAGTTTTAATACCTTAAAATCGGTGCATACGTATGCAGGATTTTTACAGTATGACAGGCTTCAAGTATGCTTTTTCAAATAAACGGGGATTATTACCTCTAAAAAAAGAACAACACAAAGACAGTGTGAAAACGGAGAAAAGCATGGCCCAAAAGCAATGGTATAAAGGTGCGGTTATTTATCAGGTTTATCCGCGTAGCTTTCAAGATAGCAACAACGATGGCATTGGTGATTTAAAAGGGATAATAAATCGTATTGATTACATTAAAAGCTTAGGGGTGGATGCTATTTGGATCTCACCTTTCTTTAAATCGCCGATGAAAGATTTTGGTTATGATATTAGCGACTATCGTGATATTGACCCGCTTTTTGGTAATTTAGCAGATTTTGATGAGTTAATTGCGCAAGCGCATCAACGCGATATTAAAATTATTATTGACCAAGTGCTTAGCCATACCTCAGACCAACATCAATGGTTTATTGATAGCCGTGAAGACTTAACCAACGATAAAGCTGATTGGTATGTATGGGCCGATGCTAAAGAAGACGGCACAGCACCTAATAATTGGTTGTCTATTTTTGGTGGCGGTGCATGGCAATGGGAGCCACGTCGTGGACAATATTACTTACATAACTTTTTTACTGAACAGCCTGATCTTAACTTTCATAACCCCGATGTTCGCCAAGCCGTACTAGATAATGTTGAGTTTTGGCTTAAAAAGGGCGTGGATGGCTTTAGGTTAGACGCAATTAACTTTTGTTACCATGACGCTTTGCTTCGTGATAACCCAGCAAAACCAAAAGAAAAGCGTCAAGGCCGTGGCTTTAGCGAAGATAATCCGTATGCATTTCAGTACCATTACTACAATAATACCCAGCCTGAAAACATAGAGTTTATGCGTGATATTCGTACTTTACTCAACAAGTACCCTGGTACCGTATCACTGGGTGAAATTTCATCTGAAGATTCATTAGCCACAATGGCAGAATACACCCAAGGCGGCGATAAACTGCATATGGGTTATAGCTTTGAGCTGTTAACGGATGATTACTCAAGCGAGTATATAAGAAATACCGTTACTACACTTGAGCAACGCATGACTGAAGGCTGGCCTTGCTGGGCATTTAGTAACCATGACGTAGAACGTGTTGCTAGCCGTTGGAGTGAAACGGGAGAGGTAAACCCAGCGCAATGTAAAATGTTGACCGCCCTACTCGCTTCACTACGTGGCAGCGTGTGTATGTATCAAGGTGAAGAACTCGGACTCGGTGAAGCCAGTGTTGCTTTTGAAGATTTACAAGACCCATACGGCATAACTTTTTGGCCAAACTTTAAAGGTCGCGATGGATGTCGTACCCCAATGCCTTGGGAAAACCGTAATAACTCACAACCAAATGCACACAATGCAGGATTTAGCGAGGTAAAACCGTGGTTACCTGTTGATCAACAACACAAGCTCCAAGCAGTTGCTGAACAAGAGAATGATGCAAACTCAATATTAAATGCGTACCGTGAGTTTATGGCCTGGCGTAAAAACCAGCCAGTATTACTTGAAGGTGATATTGAGTTTATACAAACCGCCGAGCCAATTTTGGCTTTTTACCGCACGTTAAACGAAGAAAAGATGTTGTGTGTATTCAATTTAAGCGGGGCAAAAGCAGAGCTTGCTATTGATATTGTTGTTGAAAAAGAGCATAGCGCGCTTTCTCATTACAACGCGCAGCTCAATAATAAAACACTGACCGTTGAGCCATTTGGTAGTTATTACGCCAACTGCAGTTAATATTTAAAATTATTACAAATAAAAAACCCGAGCATTGCTCGGGTTTTTTATAACAAATTTTTAGTGGTTAATTGTTTTACTATTTAAATAATCAGTAAAAGCAAATAGTACACCTGATACCACAAACGTAACGTGTATCAGTACTTTCCAGAGTAATTCATTATTAGAATGAGACGTAGAACTTATAAATACCTTAAGCAGCTCAACGGCAGAAATGGCCACTATTGCACTGATCAGCTTCATTTTTAAACCAGAAAACCCGACCTTACCCATCCATACAGGGCGGTCTTCATGATTTTCGATATTAAGCTTAGAGACAAAGTTTTCGTAACCGCTAAAAATAATAATCAACAGCAGACCTGCTAACAATGCAGTATCAACTAAAGTTAAAATACCAACCAACAGCTCTTGATTACTAGCAGTAAACGTCGCTATCCCCATCATATATAGTTGTTTAAAAAACTTTATAAGTAGTAAAAGCACAGCAAATAATAAGCCTACAAAAAATGGGGCGAGTAACCAGCGTCCTTTAAATATCAACGACTCAAGCGCATGCTCTACTTTATGAACAGGGTGTATTTTTTTATTTGTATTATTTGTGTGTGGCTCTGACATAGGGGCACCTAAAAATTAAAACGCGACATTAGCTTAAATTAAACGCTAACACAATCACTTCAGCCTAAAAGTAGGTACACAATATGCTTATCCTGACGATAAAAATTTTTCGTTTTCCTTTATGTGAATTGTGATTAAAAATCAGTTTACCAACAGAGATGTTCTGGCTTGGTTACACTTGTTTTATGTAGGCATTATTTGAATGCATAACTCGATTGTTACTCCATTTTTAGGAATAAAAAAATGAATAAAGCATTACTCGCGTTAATCGTTGCACCATTTTTCGTTTTATCAGCTGCAAATGCAGTTGCAAGCGATACTACAGACGCTTCAGCCGAAACGATTCAAGAATTCACAGAAATGTGTGTTAGCTGGGCTAAAGAAGACGACGTAAGCGATGAAACAATTTATAACTATGTTTTAAAGTGTGTGAATGATGAACTAACATCTGAAGGCTATAACAAAGTCACTGCTGTTAAGATTTAATGAACAATTGAGCGGTTCAAACCTAAATTGGTTACATTTTAACTCTGTAAAATAAAAAATCAGGTTAAAAATGCCATTGCGATAGGTTTGATAATGCAAAAAAAACCGGAACTGTCACAGGCTGTGCGTTCCGGTTTTTATTATTAAAGCGATGAATAATTAATTATTCATCATCTTTTTTTGGTTTGGCTTTAGCTTTAGCTTTACTTTTAGCTGGCGCTTTTTTAGCTGCAGCTTTCTTTTTAGGCGCAGCTTTTTTCTTAGCCTCTTCTACCCATTTACCACCCTCGTAATGGGCCGTCCAACCAGTTGCTTTACCATCAACTTCAGTCATCACATATTGGACTTTGTTTTTACGACTGTAACGCACAACAGCAAGGTTGCCATCAGGATCTTTGGCTGGTGCATCAGCTAGGTAGTAAAACTTAGGCGAAATACGATCTCTAAAGCGTTGTAACTCTTCTACTTTAGGAGCACGTGTTTCTCGTGATTTAGGGAACGTATTTGCAGCTAAGAAAATACCGGCCGCGCCATCACGTAATACAAAATAGGCTTCAGACTTTTCACATTCTAATTCAGGGATATGAACTGGATCTTCTTTTGGTGGCGCAGCTTCGCCATTTTTTAACAACTTACGTGTATTTTTACATTCATCGTTGTTACAACCAAAATACTTACCAAATCGGCCTGATTTTAATTCCATATCAGCGCCACATTTATCACATTCGATAATAGGGCCGTCGTAGCCTTTAATTTTAAAGGTACCCTCTTCAACAACATGCCCCTGACATGCTGGGTTATTACCACACACATGCAATTTACGGGTTTCGTCGATAAGGTATGAATCCATCGCTGTTTCACAAATTGGACAGCGCTTCATTTGCATTAATGTTTCTGTTTCAACGTCTTCAACATCAGCTGCAACCGCTTCATCACCCGACACTAAATTCATAGTAGTAGTACAGCGCTCTTTAGGTGGCAGGTTATAACCTGTACAGCCTAAGAATACGCCCGTTGAAGCAGTACGAATGCCCATTTTTCTGCCACAGGTTGGACAGTCAATATCGGTTTCTACCATTTGATTAAGACGCATGCCGCCTTCATCTGGTTCGCCTTTAGCAATGTTTAACTGGGTTGAGAAATCAGCATAAAACTTATCGAGAACTTGCGTCCAAACACGCTCGCCTTCAGCGATATCATCTAAACGACCTTCCATTTTAGCGGTAAAATCGAAGTTCATTAAATCAGTAAAGTTTTCAACTAGGCGATCGGTAACGATTTCACCCATTTTTTCAGCGAAAAAGCGACGATTTTCTACTCGAACATAGCCACGATCTTGAATAGTCGAAATGATAGACGCGTAAGTTGAAGGACGGCCAATACCACGTTTTTCAAGTTCTTTAACTAAGCTCGCTTCACTAAAACGTGCTGGCGGCTTGGTAAAATGCTGCTTAGGATCAAGCTCAACTAAGGTGAGAACTTCACCTTGCTTAACAGCAGGAAGTGATTGATCTTCTTCGTTCTTTTTACGCACTGCTGGCTGTACTTTAGTCCAACCATCGAAGCGAAGCACACGGCCTTTTGCCTTTAATGTGAAATCATTGGCGGCAACGGTTAATGTGGTTAAGTCGTATTCAGCAGGCACCATTTGACAAGCCACGAACTGACGCCAAATAAGCTCATAAAGCTTTTTAGCATCTGCATCCACACCTTCAACATGCCCTGAAAGTACCGATACGCTGGAAGGACGAATCGCTTCGTGCGCCTCTTGTGCATTACCCTTTGAGCTGTAATTAATTGGATCAGCAGGTAAATATTTTGCACCAAACTCATTGGTTACATACTCACGACACATCTCAACCGCATCTTTCGATAAGTTAGTAGAATCGGTACGCATATAGGTAATGTAACCACCTTCATATAGGCGCTGCGCAAGCATCATGGTCTTTTTAACGCCATAACCGAGTCGAGTACTGGCGGCTTGTTGCATGGTTGAAGTAATAAATGGCGCACTTGGGCGACTCTTACTTGGTTTTTCTTCAACGCTTACAACTTTGTATTCGGCATTCTCAAGGCTTTTAACTGCTGCTGTAGCTTGTGCTTCATTTACAGGCTTAAATGGCTTGTCTGCTTGTTTAGTGACTTCTAAACGTAAGTCAGACTCGCTATTTTTAACATCTGCATGAATATCCCAGAACTCTTCAGGAATAAACGCTTTAATTTCACGTTCGCGTTCTACTAATAAACGCACTGCAACAGATTGAACTCGTCCTGCCGATAAACCTCGTGCAACTTTAGCCCACAACAAAGGTGAGACCATAAAACCAACCACACGGTCTAGAAAACGACGGGTCTGCTGTGCAAAAACCATATCGGTGTTCAATTCACCCGGTGTTTCAAACGCTTGTTGTATTGCATTTTTAGTGATTTCGTTAAACACGACGCGCTTATACTTTTCAGGTTCGCCACCAATAATTTCTTGAAGGTGCCAAGCAATTGCTTCCCCTTCTCTATCCAAATCCGTTGCGAGATAGATTTGATCAGCATTTTGGGCAAGCTTTTGTAATTCTTGAACAACCTTTTCTTTACCCGGCAATACTTCGTAATGTGGTTCCCACCCTTTTTCGGGATCGATGCCCATACGCGCGACTAAGTTAGAGTAGTCACGTTGCTGTTTATACGCTGCTTTCTCATCAGGTGGCATTTTACGAACCTCAGCAGGTGTTTTGCTTGCTGGTACTTTGTTTTTGCCTGATCCTGATGTAGGTAAATCTCGTACGTGCCCAATGCTGGACTTCACGATAAAATCATTACCTAAGTATTTATTAATTGTTTTAGCCTTAGCAGGTGACTCTACAATTACTAGCGATTTGCCCATAGTTGCCTATTTCTAACCTAGTTTTTTAAATGTGTTTAGCCGACTCATGCGGCGCGAATATTTATAGGTATATCTACAAACACTAGTTCTTACAAGCTTTTAATACAAACTTTTCAGTATTTACTGAATAAACAAACAATTTCTGTTGTTAATTTAAACAAACCAGCGTTTTTTGAATAATTGATGTGGAATATATAGAATAGAAACAAAAATGCCAACCTTATTGGTTGGCATTTTTTATCCTTCACATATTTTAAACCTTAGGTTCGTCTAAAATCGACATCACGGTATATTGGGTTTTCACACCTCCTGGCGTTTCAAACTCAATGTATAAAAACCCAGAATCAACATCATTTGGCTCAGCCTCTTTAGTAATATTAACTGAAACAGAGATTGGCGTTTTTTGTGCTGTATTAACCACGGTGTAATCTGTTAACCCTCTTAATACACCATTGTCGGCAGTGACGCTCACTGTAGTGCCCGCAGGCAGTGGATTGTTATGAATATCGCTGAAGAAAATAGTCACTGAAATCGCACTGTAGGGCGTTGAGTCGCTGATATCAATAAGATTTATGTCGCACATACCTGCCATATCAGAAGCTTCTAAGCGAATACCATCACTTAAACTACAGTCATTTAAAGCCGTTACAGCTCTAATGTAAGGTGTACTACCTGACATAACTAACTCTGAACGAGCGCGCACATTAACTGTTTCACGAGTACACGCATTTGCAGCAAGGGCCTCATCACTACATAACAAGCCATTGTATATACCATCACCACTATCATACAGGCCATTATTTAATGGGCCTGAGCGTTCCACATACCACTCATCTTCACCACCATTAGAATCCACAGGGTTTACTGGCGCTGGTAAATTCCCATCAAACACCCCATTTTCATTAAAATCTATAAAGGCTTCAGGTAAATCTTGTAAAGTTGAGTCAAACTCGTTTTGATTAAATTCACCGTTGGCAGATACATCATTAAATGACTCTTCACCCACAGAATAAGCGAGTAAGCTAACACGTCCACCTAGTGGGTAATCAATTGGCGAGTCATTAGGCGCATCAGTTAGCGCAATTGGATCGCCATTGCTGTCTAGATAATTAATTAAGTTACCATTTGCGTCGAGTTGTGACTCTCTAATACCTAAAGTACAAGGTGCAGATTGTCCAAAATAACGGTCGCATTTATCTGCAACAGAATTATTATAAATGCTGTAATGATATGGGACTGGGTTTTGGCTACGCCACTGCGCTTTACACACACCGTCTGTGGTGCGACAAAGTAATAAAGGTGTAAATTGTTCATCATCAATAGTGCCAACTGCACCACCTTCACTGGCAATATAAATTGCCGTGTTATCTGGTACAAAATTATTAAAATGATCGGCTGCAAATACGGTTAAGTCTGTAGTTACTCCTGCTTCGTTTAATGACTCGGTATTAAAGGTTTGCACTGCAAGCGTGAAACTATCCTGATCTGGCACACCTGTCGTAATAGTAATGTCATTAGAAACAATAGAGATCACACTATTCTGTGAGGTATCACTACTATCAATCTGATGCGAAGCAATCACAGATAAAATACCAGCAGCTTTTCCTGAGCGAACGTTTACAGTCACTAAACCTTCGTTGTTAGTAAATTGAAATGCGCTGTCTAATAGAGCCCCTCCAGGGTTTTGTGAAAGTGCAAAATCAATTTGCTTTTGACCCACTGGATTTCCATTTACATCTAAAAGCTTAAAGGTGAGTTCTGAATTCTCGGTCAAGGTTTGACCACCCGCTCCTTTAATAGCTAACACTTGATTAGTCGCCCCCATAAACGCAATTGAGCCAGTTTGAGCTGCAGCTACATTGATGTTTATAGTTTTTGTTGCAACATTACCACCAGTAACCACAGTCGCGGTAATCGTATCTATACCATTACAGCCATCAGCTTTATAAGTTGCACTTGCCGTACCACCAATACTCGTTACCACATTATCGATAGTGGCTTTAGGGGTCGACTCTTCTGCGCAAGCAGAAGTGAATTGCACTTCAAGGGGTGTAGTAAATACATTATTACTACCATCTACAATCTCAGCTGTAATGATCGTGGTAGAACCTGCAGATAAAACATCACCCGAAGCAATACCCGCGCTTAAATTAACATTTACTTGAACAGCGTTAATTTCAAATAAAGCACTCGCAATTCCGCCCTGTGCGGTTAATTCAACTTGACCAACACCTGAGCTACTGCCAGGCAATAAATTCAAAATAGCCACACCAAACGCATCAGTTTTAGCTGTTAAGCTTTCTGGTAGTAAAATTCCTAGCGTGGTTGTCGCTTGAACCAGTACATTACTGGCTGGCGTATTACTACCAGGTTTTGTGATTTTTGCATAAACAATCGCTTGTTGCCCAAGTAAGTTGCTATTTTGTGAACAATCAGATGGATCAAGTTCTGTAGAATCTCTATCAATATTTAACCAACTATCAGGACAGTTTTGTAAGATTTTAATGTCAATATTTGCAGCCGATTCATTAGATTGCGGCTCATCACCTGCGGTATAAAAACCGAGCTTACTTGTGGAGCCTTCGTAGCTGGCAACAATAGTTCCCGCTCCTTCAACACTGCCTGCACTGAGCTCAATAGTTGCAACACCACTTGTATTTGTTAATGCGCTTGCTGTAGCAGGTATGAAAGAGCCAAGTGTTGTAGTAAAACTAACTTCTTGACGAACAACAGGCTGTCCATCACTGTCAGTTACAGTCGCAACGACCTCAAGCGGATTGTTAGCGGTAACGATTCGATCTTCAAAATTAAGTTCAACTTGGGTATCTAGTACGGCATTGTCGCCTCCAGTATCCCCACCAACGGTTCCTGTCTCTTTCTCAAGTGAGCCACCACCGCCACAAGCAATGAGTAATGAGCTGAGCAATATAATGCTAAGCAAACGGGTTAAAGGCATATGTTTCTCCAATGCGCTATTACTAAGTTAAACTTATTTACTTAATGTTAACCTATAACTTAGTCTAAAATCTCAGATTTTTACTTCTTTTTGCGATAAAAATTTTTAAAAAGTTGACGTTTTTCCTGTAAAAAAAATTACATGCTGTTAGTCTATGCCAAATTTATAAAAAATAGATTGGAAATATGTCTAAAATCCGTTCAATGAGTTTAACTACTCGCATCATGATTGGTATGGTGCTTGGTGTTGCAGTAGGCTTTATATTTCAGGCTATATTAGCTGGTGAAGACGATTACCTAATCCCTCTTGGGTTATTCTCTTTGCCAATTAAAGCCTTTTTTGTTGATGGCCTTTTTCATGTAGGTGGGCAAATATTTATAGCTAGTTTAAAAATGCTAGTTGTTCCCCTCGTCTTTGTATCGCTTGTGTGTGGTACTTGTAGTTTAAGCGATCCTAAAAAATTAGGCCGTTTAGGTGGAAAGTCGATTGGCCTATATTTGGTTACCACAGCGATAGCTATTACAGTGGCAATTACACTGGCGTTACTATTTAACCCAGGTGAAGGGATTGGGCTTCCTTCTCAAGCAAGCTACGACGCAAAAGAAGCGCCAACTTTAGCTCGCGTTATTATTGATATGTTCCCTACCAATCCTTTTGAAGCAATGGCAAAAGGTAATATGCTACAAGTTATTGTATTTGCTTTATTATTTGGTATTGCAATGGCGCTTAGCGGTAAAGCAGGTAAACGTGTAGCAACAGTATTTGAAGACTTAAACACCGTTATCTTAAAACTAGTTACATTATTAATGAATATTGCTCCTTACGGCGTATTTTTCTTAATGGCTAAGTTATTTACTACCATCGAGCTTAACTTAATTGTGAGCTTAGCTAAGTATTTTGGCGTGGTTGTTTTAGCCCTGTTATTGCATGCATTCGTAAATTACACTCTGCTGCTAAAAGTACTTACAGGCCTAAACCCGCTCACTTTCTTAGCTAAAATGAAACACACCTGTTTATTTGCTTTTAGTACCTCAAGTTCAAGCGCAACTATGCCTATCACACTTGAGACTGCAACTAAGAAGCTAGGCGCTAATAACTCAGTGGCCTCATTTACTATTCCATTAGGCGCCACCATTAATATGGATGGCACTGCAATTATGCAAGGTGTCGCTACGGTATTTATTGCTCAAGTATTTAGTGTTGATTTAACTATTTCTGATTACTTAATGGTAATACTAACAGCAACGCTTGCCTCGGTTGGCACAGCGGGTGTTCCTGGCGTTGGTTTAATTATGCTGGCTATGGTACTTAACCAAGTAGGCTTACCTGTTGAAGGAATCGCAATTATAATAGGTGTTGATAGACTACTTGATATGACCCGAACCGCAGTAAATGTAACAGGCGATTGTATGGTAACCTGTGTTGTGGCTAAAAGTGAGGGTGAATTAGATGAAAGTATTTTCAACGACCCTAATGCAGCTAAAGATTTAGAAGACTATCACAAGTCAATTGACTAACAGCTTCTATCTTAAGTTATAAAAAAAGCCTTGCTACTTCATTAAGTAACAAGGCTTTTTTATTATGTATAAGCTATGAAATTATTAAGGGTTTAACGCCTTAAATTTTGACATTAAACTCACTCCTGCCTTATTCACACCATGGCTGAGCCCTATTGCAAGCTTATCACTTAGCCCTTTTTTAATTTTATATTGCACCTTGTATATTTGATGCTGATGTTGCTGCTCTAGTAAGGCATCATCACTGGTTTTAATGGTATCAACTAAGCCTTTTTCAATCGCTTGGGTTGCAAACCAATGTTCACCCGTTGCCACTAAGTCCATATTCAAACTGGGACGCTGTGTGCTCACAAAGGTTTTAAATAACACATGGGTTTGCTCTATCTCTTCGCGAAATTTTTCACGGGCTTTATCGGTATTTTCACCAAAAAGTGTTAGCGTACGTTTAAATTCGCCCGCCGTAATTTGTTCAAAATCAACATCGTTCTTCTTTAATATTTTATTAAAGTTTGGAATTTGTGCAATAACACCAATAGAGCCAACAATTGCGAACGGCGCTGCAATAATATGATCAGCCACACAAGCCATCATGTAGCCACCACTGGCAGCGACTTTGTCTATTGATACGGTTAACTCAATACCAGCTGACTTAAAACGTTGTAGTTGTGATGCAGCTAAACCATAGCCATGCACAACGCCGCCACCACTTTCAAGACGAACTAACACTTTGTCCTTTTCAGGGTCCGCGATTGAAATAATCGCAGTCACTTCTTCGCGTAAACTCTCTACTTCATGTGCATCCATGCTGCCGTTAAAGTCAATAACATAGAGTCGTGATTTAGGCTCTTCTTTTTCAGCTTTTTTTTGCTCTATTTTTTGTTGCTTTTGATAGGCTTTTAGCTCTTTTTTACCTAGCGTATTATTTAAAAAGCTTTCTTTTATATTAGTAAGCTGCTCTGATAAGTCATCTATTTCTATCTCACCTTTTTTTGCTTTTGGCTTAACAGCCGAGCTTACAATTAAGGTCAAAATGACAGCGATAGCAATAACAAAGGTAATGGTTTTAGCAAAAAACAAACCGTACTCGTATAAAAATTCCAACTGTGTTCTCCGTTTATAAATTTCAGTCAATTTAGCATGCTTTAAAATAAAAAAAAGCCACTATACAGTGGCTTTTAGTACTTAATTGAGTGGTTGATTATTAATTCGTCACAACCTCAGTGTTTTGCACCATTAAAAGGCGCCCTCTTGAAGCTAGGTAAGTAGCAACCTGCAATTGCATTTCAGCATTCGCAGCTGCACTACCCGCAACTGTAGACGACTCACCTTCATCCTGTGCAGGTGTTAATATTGACCCATGATGGCCGGTATTAAATTTAACTAAATAGCTAGAGCCCATCTCTGTTGGCGCTTGCGATGTACTTACTGTTTCTAACCCCATAAAGTTGGCTAAAGGGATTGTACCTGCAATTGGATTGTTAGCAGTCATTGGCGGAATAACTTGATCTGGCTTGTTATTATCTGTGCCATCACCAACAACAACATTCATGTACACTGGCGTTTCTAGTGCTTTAACAGTTGCTGCATAGTTGGTTGGGTCGCCACTATCTAATGCTGTTTGTGCTGCAAATACAAACTGCGTCATTACGCCCTTTATATTAGCAAGTTTATCGGTTTCTCCCGCCATAGTTAGCGATGCTGCAAATTCATTAAAGCCACAGCTTAAGAAGTCCTGCATGTCTGGTAACAAAGCACCACAGTTTGATAACGCACCAGCGTTTAAAAATGCATTGAACTCATCAGCTTCAGCAGTACCTGCTTGAGAAAGTACAGAGCCTTGAATAAATGGACCAAACGCTGCTGATTCTAGTAAGAAGCTTGCAATACCGCCACCACCACTTGCTAATGCTACAGCGTTAACCTTAAATAATGGGTCTACTTGGTCGGCCAATGGACTATTAGCTTGTGCAATAAACGCAGGCGCTACAATTGATCCCAGAGAATGGCCAATGTAAGACACATCTTGTGAATTCATTGTGCTATCACCGCTGAAGTTTAGACCTAAACGTAAACCAAGTAAGTCAGCACTTGACTGGCGTAGGCTATCTCTAGCTACTAATAATGAGCTCAAGTTCATGTAACTAAGTACAGAGCCTGTCGTTGCGTTAAAGTCATCATTACCGTCTAAATCAACGTCTACACCACGCTCGCCATGACGAGGATGGTCAATTGCAACTGTGGCAAAGCCTTGCAGTGAAAGCTGTGCTGTTAGTGTTAACATGCTTTCTTTTTGTGTGGTTATACCGTGTTGCATAATCACTACTGGCCAACCACCTGCTGGCATAGCAGTAAATGGCTCTAAACCTAAACCTGTACGGTATGCATTAACAACCGGTAAAATCGGCTTAGTAATTTGCACTGGCACATTAGCCATGCTCTGCACTTTAGGAAGTGAGTTATATTTAGTTAAGTGTTTAGTGCTATCAAGCCCTAAATCACGAAGCTGTCCATCACTCAAAGCAGCACACATTGCATCGTTAGTGCTAATAGGATCGGTTGGGAACGCTTCACCAGCTTGCGCTTTATAGCCTAAAATAGCGACAGCACTATCACACATACCTTGCCAGTAAGTATCGTTTAAATCACTGATCTCTTTACCTTCAGGCGTGCCTAAATACATAGGTAATTGAATGCTGCCTTTTTGATATTGCGCAGCTTGGAACACATCAGGTACAGTCACCCCCTGCAATGCAAAAGCTTGTTGTACGTTAGCCATAGGCTGAGTTGGAATTTGCAACGCAGGCGTTGGAATTGTTGGCTCTGTTAAGCTTGCTGCTAAAACCTTTTTAATCGTGCCAAGCACTGGTCCTGCTGATTGCATTGTCATAGCAGCAGAAAAAATAATATCGTCTTTTGTAATATCACCAGAGCTTACTACTACGTTTTCATAACTATTCACAGCTCCTTGCAGCGCAAGTTGTGATGGCGTTACTAAAGGCGCTTCTTGTTTAACAGTGGCATATGTTGAAGATGGTTCAATTGAGCGACCTTGTGAATCTTTCAGTTCAGTCGTTAGCACATTAATGTATGAACTACCGGCTTTAAAAGGCTTAAGTGGGACAATTGCAACCGCGTCTCCAGAGCCTTGTGTAATAAAATCCACGCCAAAGGTCAATTCGCCTACTAATTTACATGCTGCACCGGCTGGTGCTTGCGAACATTCGGCATCAGTTAAGCTTGCACCCATGATCACTTCAAAAATACGTACAGAGCCTGGTGAAGCTGCAGACGTTTGATCAAGGCTAATGCCCGGTGGAAAGGTTAGAGCAATTTTGAATGGCACTTGAGTAGACCAGCCATCAAGTGCGCCTATTGCTAGTTGCGGATCTGCATATTCAGCTCGAGAGATAGAAACATTCTCGTCATTTAATTCCCCAGGAATATTGAGTGTGCCATCAAGCGTACCACTCATCAATAAATCATTAGGAACCGAAATTACACCATTTGCAGGGTCAAACTTTACCGTAGCTTTTGGAATAACTGTAACTGAATCGTTTTTAACATCTTCTAACGTTTCTCCGCCGCCACAGCCTGCTAATGCAGCTGCAACTGAGAGCGAGAGTAGCATTTTTTTCATAGTGTTCTCCGCACAAATCTTATTTTTATAGTGTGTTTATAGTCAGTGTAATTAAGTTAAAATAATGTAGCTAGTATATTAATGAGACATTAGACCAGTTAAACTTAACGTAAACTTTCTAGTTTCGCCACCTAAATTTGTAATAAATTCGATTACTTGTCGATTTGCTATGTTAAAATCAAAAAAAATTTAAACATTGGTACTTTTATGCATACCTATCAAGCAACTGAAAACGCACTTAAAGACAAAGTAATTTTGATCACAGGCGCAGGTGATGGTATCGGCCGTGTCGCAGCTATTACCTATGCTAAACATGGTGCAACCGTTATTTTATTAGGAAAAACAACTAATAAACTAGAATGTGTGTATGACGAAATCGTCAATGCAGGCTACCCACAGCCAGCGATTGTGCCTATGGACTTAAAAGGTGCAACTAAGCAGAACTATCGAGATTTAGCCGCAACAATCGAAAATCAATTTGGCCGCCTTGATGGACTATTAAATAACGCGGGTATTTTAGGTACTTTAGGGCCGTTAGAGCATTTTTGTTCATCAACATTCGAAAATGTGATGAAAGTAAACGTCACCGCACAAGCGATGATCACTAAAGCGCTATTCCCTGTCATGCGTAAATCAAAAAGTGCCTCAGTGGTATTTACCTCATCGGGTGTCGGTCGTAAAGGAAGAGAGTTTTGGGGACCTTATGCAATTTCTAAATTTGCGGTTGAAGGTATGATGCAAACATGGGCGTGTGAAGTTGAAAAAACGCCAATCCGTGTTAACTGTATTAACCCAGGCGCAACCCGTACATCGATGCGTGCAAGTGCATTCCCAGGTGAGGATCGTGATTTACTTGCGACACCTGAAGATTTAATGCCAACTTATCTGTATTTAATGAGCGACGACTCAAAAGATATCAATGGCCAATCGTTAGACGCACAGGTTAAAAAATAATATTTAGTTTTAAACGTAAAAAAGCCGCTATAAAAAGCGGCTTTATTGTTTTATTAGTAGCGTAATTACTTACGTTTAGTCGGTTTTACACGTTGATTATGCTTTTTAACCGCCTTACGAATTTGATTTATTTTCGCGCGCTTATCTTTACGTTTTTCAGGGATAACCGACAGCTTAGTTTGCGTTTCTTTACCAAGTTTAACTGTTTTACGTAAATAGTTAACTGTGTCTAAATCGTACTCAATCCAACCACCTTGTGGTACACGCTTATCAAGCTCTAATTTACCGTAACGTATACGAATTAGGCGTGACACTTCCACATCTTGTGATTGCCATAAACGACGAACTTCACGATTACGACCTTCGTTAAGAGTTACGTTGTACCAGCGGTTAATGCCTTCACCGCCCATAGGCTTAATACCGGTAAATTTAGCCGGACCATCTTCAAGCTCTACACCGCGAAGTAAGTTTTTCATTGTTTCGTCAGTCACTTCACCAAATACGCGAGCTGAATATTCGCGTTCAACTTCGTAGCTCGGGTGCATTAAGCGATTTGCTAATTCACCATCATTGGTAAAGAGCATCAACCCTGACGTATTCACATCTAATCGCCCTACTGCTATCCAACGATCGCCATCTATACGTGGCAAACGGTCGAATACAGTACGACGACCTTCTGGATCTTTACGAGTACTTAGTTCGCCCTCTGGCTTGTTGTACATAATTACGCGACAAATTCTGTCAGCTTTTTCTTCAATTTTAACAGTGTGGCCGTCAACACGAATTAAATCGGTTTCTTCAACCCTGTCGCCTAACTTAGCTACTTTACCGTTTACACTCACACGATTAGCGTCAATGTATTTTTCCATTTCGCGGCGTGAACCTACCCCTGCGCGGGCTAGGACTTTTTGTAACTTTTCACCTTGTATACTCATTTGGATGGTTCTCTCACAGAAGGATCACTTAATAACTGGGTAATTTTACTTTGCTGTTGCTCTGGCAATGCAGGTAAATCATGAAGTCCCGTTATTGAAAAATAATCTAAAAATTGTTTAGTCGTTGCATAAAGTGCCGGTTTCCCAGGTACTTCTTTATGCCCAACTACTTTAACCCACTCTCTTTCAAGCAGAGTTTTAATAATATTTGAGCCTGTTGCTACGCCCCGTACTTGCTCAATTTCACCACGGGTAATAGGTTGTTTATATGCAATTAGCGACAAGGTTTCGAGTAAAGCTCGCGAATACTTAGGAGCGCGTTCTTGCCATAAATTACTCAACCATGGGCTTAAACTGCTACACGCTTGAAAACGATACCCACTGCCTACCTCAACTAAGCGTATACCGCGGGTTTGATAATGAACTTGAATTGCCTCTACAGCATCATTAATGCGCGCCATAGAAATTGCTAAATCGTTTAAAACCGTGTCCTTAAGATGACGTTTTGATACGGGCTTATCTGCCACAAAAATCGCCGCTTCAATGATTTCAATTAATTGTTCATCACTAATTCGCCGACCTACCATAATCACTCTTAAGTTAATAAAAACACACAGCCATCTATTATGACAGAACAATCACAAACTAGGAAAATATATTAACAAAATAACGTTTCATAGGCATAAAAAAGCCAGTGAAAAACACTGGCTTGATATCAAGTACATTCAGTAACGTAATTTAACTGTTTTTAAGTTGCTCAAGTGCATCATCTTCTGCAACAGAATCACCATGCTTTTGAATATAGCTGTTGAACTCTTTTTTGCTTACTTGTTTATCTTTATTACGATCCATGTAACCAAAATGATTTGATATATCATCGTCATCAGCTTCAGTAACTGAAATAAAGCCATTGCTATCATTATCTAAGCTTTTAAAATCATTTTCTATTTTATCAAACTTGGCAATATCAGCTTTAAATGCAGACTCACTCACTTCACTATCTGTAGCAACTTTTCCAGCATTTAGCTGCATATAAGCATCATATTCATTACGGCTTATTTGATTATCCATATTTGTATCTATGTTTGAAAAGTGCTGCCAAATACTATCATCGTCGGCTTCTGTTTTAGAAATAAAGCCATCGCTGTCGTTATCTAAGCTTGCAAAATCACTGTCGATTTTTTCTAAACCTTGATTTGAAGAACAAGCTGCTAAACTCAATGCGGCTAAAACAGTAGAAGCTATCGTTAATTTTTTCATAAGACGTATCCTTGTATTAATAAATTTCAATTTTAGTGATACAAATACGATGCCAAAAAAATAAACCATTAAAATCAGACAATTAAACAAAAACAACTTCTATTGCGATATTCAATAATGCAATTCTTCCAAACTACATAGGTAATTTTTACAAAAAAAAGCTCGGTAAAAACCCGGGCTATTAAGTCAAACTGTGGCTATTCAAGAGATTGAATAGCCATTTTTCATATAAAACCTGCTAAATTAAAGAGATATAGCTAGCACCTTTTAAATGAAATCGTACGAGGAGTACATATAAAACAATGAGTTAACTTTGTTTTTGTGAGTTTTTTACTATACTATTTATTAAAGGAGTATAGATGAAAAATGAACGTATCGCCTTTCTAGACACTGAAACTACTGGCTTAAGCACACAAAATGGCAATCATAGAGTCATTGATATTGCTTGTATTGAGTATGTTTCTGGAAACCCTACAGGGTCAGTTATTCAAACAATCCTTGAAGGAGCTGGTAAAAGTTCTAACAAAGGCGCTTTAAAAATTCATGGTATTACTGATGCAAGCCGGATCGGTAAGCCAAAATTTGAAGATATCGCTGATAACTTACTATCTTTTCTAAAAGATTCTCACTTAGTTATTTACAACAAATCGTTCGATATTGGTTTTATAGAGTCTGAGTTTCGTCATATTGGCAAAAATATATCCTTAGTCACACATTGCAAACGGGTAACTTGTGCTATGGAGTTAGCTAAGCAAGTTCTAGGTGTTAACAAAATTTCTTTGAACAATGCTTGCAGGCGTTATTCAATTGATACATCTTCTAGAAAAATCCATGGCGCATATGTTGATGCTAACTTAACCGCATCTCTATACTTCAAATTAATAGATAGCTCAATCGAACCACTAAAGCATACTCCTCAACAAGTAAAACATAGAGAACCTAAAGCTATCATCATACCACGCGCCTACAAACACCCTGTAACGGGTCATATGGTGCAGCTTAACTTTTGTAAAAATGCTGATTGCGGTAATTTTGGTATACCAGCTAAAAATCCACGCTTAAAGCCTGATAAAACACCCAGCAGAGGCTTAGGTAATGATTATAAACTTACTTATAGTAAAAGGATTGAATCACATTTACTGACATGTCTGTTATGCAATGAAAGCTTCAAAATGATTAACAACAGAGCATATGTTCAAGAATCTATTCGCAATAATTCTATTGGTGTACCCACAGAGCCTTCATGTACAAACAGCTTAAAAGGTTGTGATAATGTAGGTAAAGGGATTTATAGTCACCCTAATATTTACAAAAAGAATGGCTTAACTCGAAAGACAAGGGTGTGGGCTACTCCCAAAATTCCTAAAGGTACTAATAATCGTAAACCGAAAATCAAGATAGAGCTTCAGCCTTTGCTTGGCTCACAACGTTATCAATGTAAATCATGCGGTAAGAACTTTTCAGTAGTTCGAGATCCCCAGCAAAAACATTATCGCAGAGATGTAAATGAACCTTTTTACTTAGCATTCGTAAATAAAGGTATCGTCAACAGACAGGCAGATGTGCTTGGTCTGAATCCTCAAACTGTATACGATAAGATCGACTTCTTTTATAAACAATCTTTATTGTTTAGCCGCCTTCACGAAGCTTCTTTAACTAGTCGCTTCGCAGAGGTTGCGCCAATATTAAGCTGTGACCGTCAATATTACTTATCTAACTGGAATGATACACATACACCAATGCCCACTAGGGTTGTTAATACATCCACGGTAGATAACTTATCTGGTTACGTATTGGCATCAACAGTGAATTTCGACCCAACATCCGATTCAGGCTATATCAAGAGTGAATATAAGCGAAAGAATGAAGGTGATAAACCTCGGTACTACAGACGCTTTGGTCAATATGTACTATCGGATGATGAAGTTGAATCGCCAACAGATAACAACTTCATCAATGTCCCGTTGCAAATGCCACGTAAAGGGCTTTTAGTTCATCAAACTTATAGTACACTAGCTCATTTTGAAAAAGTTAAAAGATTACTTGTTGATTGCCAAAGCTTTATCTATTTTTTGGATAATGACAGTGGCTTTAAGGTTGCTTTCCCATCTGTATTTCAAGACATGATTGCTCAAAATAGGCTCTATGCTTACATTCTAACTACCGATAAAAGTGGTGGCGCTAATTTGTTAGACGCAGGTATGACTGAAGAGTTAAAGGCAAGAGCATTAGCCCTGCAAGCTGATTACCCTGATGAATCAGAGAAGCAGTTATGGCAACGTATGTGGAAGACTCAGTTTGACCGACCTGTAACACAACCTGGTAAACGTTCAGAATGGCTTATCAATCCTAACCCTAACTCTCGCTTTGTTGCCGTGCAGCCCTTAACAGGGATTAATGCCGATTCAATAGAGCAAGCATCAATGATATTGCAGTCCACATCGCTTAATGGCGTAGATAACTGGTTTCAAGTATTACGTAGACTAGTTAATATGCTTGAACGACCTGTTACCAGTGCGACAAACTCAAAACGCTGGAATGTATATGCAGGCTATAACCCTACGTGGATGTGTAAGCTAATTGAAATAATGCGTGTTTATAATAACTTTTGTCGTACAAACGAAAAGTCATTAAAAGATAAAAGAAGTGATGCCGAGCCGACTACTCCAGCCCAGCGAGTAGGTATAGCTCAACATGTGTACCGCGCATCTGATATCCTCAGCTTCAGTGCTAATAAAGAATTTATAGTTAGTTAACCAAAACATATCAGCCAACTAAAGTAAATAAAATAATATTAATGGAGCAGCTTAAATGGAATGTAATTGGGATTTTTTAGGACTTTGTTTAGTTGAGGCTGGTAGCTCTACTAGTACGATTTTTGGTTTTTCTGAATTTCTGACGGGGCTTGCTCTGTTATTGATTGTGTATACGATTACTGACTTTAGGTATAAATTTAGAATATCAGTATCTCCTGTAAATCTAAATAAAACGATTTTTTTTCTTATCACTGCTATTGGCATTGGCACATTAATAACAGAGTTTTGGGTTGCTCAAAAATGGCCAACAGTAACATGGAATATGTCACAAGCTGCTTGGCAAAGCAGTTTTGCAATCATCTTTCTATCAATAGTTATTATTTGGCTTTGGTATGCTTTTATTTCCCCTCCCAAGTTTTCTAATAAAAATTATAAAAAGTTTTCAATGCAACTATATCGAGTAGTATTGAAAGGAAATATTGAAGAAATCAAAATTTTAAGTGATGAACTTTCATTATCAATCCCAAATATTGTCAAGCTTGCAAATAACCAGAAAGCTGTCGCTCAAGAACTAAAAACCGATCATGTTAGCTATTTCGCAAATGATATGGCTCTACTATTGGCAAATAGACGTATGTGTCAATGCATAGCAGACGTATCACCTAATACGGCATTGGTATTGTTTGATGCATTATCAAAAGAAGATATCATTCATGTTGAAAGCTTTTCCACATTAACTTCAAATCTTACGGCTGAATTGATCAAGAACAAAAATTCTCAAATTTACCATGAAGATCATGGATACGAGTCTGGGTTGTTGGGTTACATTAAACCACTAAGTTCATCTATGTTCGGTAATTACAAACTGCTGAATATGCTAGGTAATCGCTCTGTATTTGATGTTAATTATAAAGAACGTGATGATTGGGATTCAGAACAACTCAACAAATATTGTGATATGGTTTTGTTAACTTTTGAGTCTTACTTAAAACAAGGCTATTGGTTTGCTCATTCATTTATCTTATACAGGGCCATAAGTGATATAGAGAGTTTCTCTCTTGGTATTTCTGAGTTCAATAATACTGATTTAGATTGGCGAAATGATGCATATAAAAAGTTTGAAGTTTTAATAAATTTTGCGCACGAACTCACAACTGTTTTGGGTAAGCAGGACGTAACACCTCATCTGATTGCTCTTAAGCCCAAAGAAGAAAATCAAAAAAACTTATACGATAAAATTGCAAAATTTTACGCTGAATTAATACATGCAGCGGCTTATGTTCGTTCTCCGATAGATACATGCTGGACTATTCAACACAATACGGTATGGGGGAAGTTAATAAGCAGGTTTGCTGAAGATACAGAAGCTAGGAGGATAGTTTTACATAAAGTAAGGCGTATCATATATGACGAAATTAAGGAGTTTGAAAGATTCCCAAATTATAAATCAACTCGCTACCTGGGATTTTGCCTTAATGTTCTATGGATAAAAGGCTATAAGACAAGTAGTAGAGATGAAGGTAAAGCTTTGCGTAACGTAGTTGTCAATTGGTTTAAAAGTAATTACTTGAAACTTGTTGAAGATAACCCTGTGTTAGCAGAATCTTGTTTAGCTGGGGGGATCACCTATAACATGGAACAAAAAGCTCTAGTTAAAAGCTATAGAGGGGGAATGGGTAAAGGCCCTGTTTTGGACTATTTCTATCTATAAAAAAGTAAGCCTTTGATTTTAAATACTTCCTCGTATGATTGTTGTTCTTTTTTACTAGGTCAAAGCTTTCTGTAGCCCTTTATTTATAGAGCATCAAAAATAAAAATGGCTACCTAAAAGTATAGGTAGCCACAGTTTGACTTAATAGCCCGGTAAAAACCGAGCTTTTTATATATTAAATACAGTAATTTAGATTGCAGCGTTTTGGTAACGCTTAACAAAGTCAGTAACGTTTTGGCCATTACACTTTAATGTGTTTAAGTTACCAATTTGCTTACGCACTGGTTGTAAGCCTTGCTTTAATGCAGTTATACATAACTGTGTTTCTTGATGTGAATCTTTTGCAAATACTTCAACTTTTGATGCTGCAGGCTGTGCTGCAGTTTGTTGTTTTGCAATATCGCGAATGTCTTGACCGTTACATAGGATACTTTTTGAATAACGAGATAAGTATATACCATGCTTTGCTGCCATTTTACGTGCAGCTGAAAAACCTTCATTGGCGCTTACTACGCACAAGTTTGACTCTAATTTATTGTCTTTGCTGTAATACGCATTGCTTTGTGCAGAAGCGGTAACAGAAACAAAAAGAGAGGCAGCTAAAAGTAATTGAGTTTTCATCAGGTAGTCCTATTTGAACGAGTTAAACAAACGATTTTTGCGCATTATATAGACAACTTTTAACATATCAATTGAATATTTTATTTATTTTATTATTTAATAATGCATTTACAATGTTTAAACATTAAACAGTAATTGATCAACAATTGTGCAGTTATTTTCTCATTTCAGTCATGTTATGTCGCTCTAAATGCTGATACAATTTGACGAATAGAAAAAATAAATTTGAAGGTTAACTTTATGAAAGTGATTTCTTTTAATATCAATGGTCTGCGTGCTCGACTACACCAGTTACAAGCTATTATTGATAAACACCAGCCAGATATTATTGGTCTTCAAGAGATCAAGGTACATGATGAAGCGTTTCCGCTAGACGATGTACAAAAGATGGGTTACCACGTTTATTTTCATGGGCAAAAAGCGCATTACGGCGTGGCAATGTTATGCAAAAAAGAGCCTAAATCGGTATTAAAAGGCTTCACTACTGACACCGATGACTCGCAAAAGCGTATGATTAGCGTCACTGTAGAACAAGAGAATGGCCGCGACTTACATGTAATGAATGGCTATTTCCCACAAGGCGATAACATTAATCACGAAACTAAGTTCCCCTACAAACGTCAATTTTATAAAGATCTAATGACCCATCTGAATGGCCATTTCACCCCTGATCAAGATGTAATTGTTATGGGTGACATTAATATCTCACCAACCGATTTAGATATTGGCATTGGCGAGGTAAATGCAAAACGGTGGTTAAAAACGGGTAAATGTTCATTTCAACCTGTTGAGCGTGAATGGCTTGCTACCTTATTAAATTGGGGTTTTAAAGACACCTTTAGAGAACAAAACCCAGAAATTAACGACCAATATTCTTGGTTTGACTATCGTTCAAAAGGATTTGTTGATAACCGCGGCCTACGAATTGATGTGGTACTAGCAACGCATGATTTAGCAGCTCGCTGTATCGACACAGGCATAGATTATGAATTGCGCGCTATCGATAAACCATCAGATCATGCGCCTATTTGGTCAGAGTTTAGTTAATAATTATGTTAAGCGTGCAGTTGCAAGGGTTACTGTGGATTGTTGTCATCGTTATCGGCTTTTTAAGCGTTAACAAATCAACATACAGTAATTTATTTAATACCCCAGCAAGACAATCAGGTGTGTTTGCCTGTGTACTGGTACTCGCTTTGTTATGGCGTATAAAGGCCGGTATTTTACCCGGTCTCGATCTGCATATTTTAGGCATTACCGCAGTTACCCTAACATTAGGTTGGCGTCTTGCTATATTAAGTTGTGTACTCGCAACAGCGCTTTTAACTGCTTTTGGACAAATAACACCTGAATTAGTCGCGTTAAAACTCATCATTAGTGCGTTTATACCGGTGTTATTCAGCTATTTAGTTTTTATTGTGTGTTATCACTATTTAGCACGGCATTTTTTTATCTATATATTTGTTTGTAGCTTTTTAACAGCGGGTGTCGTTGCCTGTATTAACATTATACTCGGTGGCGCTTTTTATTACGCAATAGGTGAATATAGTTGGCATCAGCTGAGCGAAAATTATATTTACCTAAGTCCTATTTTGGCCTTTCCTGAAGCTATGCTAAACGGTATGGCAATCACTGTACTGATCACCTATCGCCCACATTGGGTAAAAACTTTTTTTGATAAGGACTATTTAGGCTCATGAGTCTTCATTACCATTGCCCTATTTGTAAACAGCCACTAGCACTTAATGATAAAACATTACGATGCGATAACAATCACAGCTTCGATTTTGCCAGAGAAGGCTACGTAAACTTACTCCCTGTGCAAAACAAAAACTCTAAACAGCCTGGCGATTCGTTGGAAATGGTGCAAGCTAGGCGCTCATTTTTGGAGCAAGGTTATTATGGCTTTTTACAAACTGCTTTAGCCAATATGGTAAAGCCACTTAATGCTGAAATAGTAATTGATTTGGGGTGTGGTGAAGGGTTTTATACTCACGCTATTGCTAACAACAGCCAGGCTAGCGTATACGGTGTGGATATATCAAAGTCGGCAGTAAAATATGCGGCAAAACGTTACAAGCAATGCCATTTTAGTGTTGCCTCAATTAGCCAAGCGCCTTTTGATGATCACCTTGCTGACGTTTTGGTTAGTGTATTTGCGCCTTTATTTGACAGTGAACTTGCACGTCTGGTCAAAGATAATGGTTGCTTAATTGTGGCAAGCCCAGGCCCAACTCATTTGAAAGAACTAAAAGATTATATTTATAGCAACGTAAACGAGCACACACAAATAGCAGCACCTGCGGGCTTTGAAAATACATCGCAACAATTAATAACAGAGCAGGTGTCGCTTACATTTAACGATGTTAAGAACTTAATTATGATGACGCCATTTGCGTGGAAGTTCAGGCCAGAACATTGGCAAGCACTTGAGCAAAAACAACAGCATAGCGTCACATTGTCATTTTACATTACGCAATTTACTAAAACTGCTCTTTAGTAAACGTTTTATCCATTTTATCGAACATATCTTTTAGTAATTCGGCAAGCTCCAAATAGCGGGGCTTGTTTTTTCCCATTTGCGCGTCGTAACCGTTAGCAACCATTTTTGCAAATAACTCGTTATACCATTGCTGCATAGCAGGCTCTAATTCGGTTTGCGCACGTTTACCTAACCATAAAAGCCCTTGTAATGGCAAAGAAATAAAAAACAGACTACTGGCAATCGCTTGGGGCAGAAAACCCGAGCCTAAATAATTAATCTGAAAAAACAGGGTCAGCATGGCTAATATTGGCATAACTGTAATCGCAAGCTCTGTGGCTCTGATCACTTTAAATTCTGCAAATAATGGCGCAACCTCTTTTCGCATTGGCCATGTTTTAGCATAAGAACGCCCTAATTGAACTTGCGACATCACACTTTTTTGCATTAATAAATCCTCATAGTCACGGTTTGTAACACTTCAACAAACGTAATACTTATAAAAGTGTAACACAATTATAGCTGCTTTCACTTTATCGGTAAAAATGCTCAATTTCATTAGTAAAACTCACAAAAAGCATAAATTATCGAAAGAATTTCACAAAGCCCTTTTAATAAAGTCTACTACACTTTAGTCTACACTTATTTAAGCCACAAAGGCTTATACATCAACCAAGTGTACTGATTAATACTTAAATGGAAAATGAATCTATGCCAACACTCCCAAATAATCCAAACCACGTTTTGGTACTCAATTGTGGAAGCTCAAGTCTAAAGTTTGCGATTATTGATGCAAACACAGGAAACGACATCATATCAGGTTTAGCTGAGCGCCTAGGTGATGACGCTCCCTCAATTAAATATAAGTTTAAGGGAGAAAAAACCACTATTAAGCTTGCTGCTAACCAGGCACATGCCCATGCGATTAATACGCTGGTTGATTTGATAAAAGATCACAACCTCGACGAGCAATTAGTGGCAGTGGGTCATCGTGTTGTGCATGGCGGCGAGCACTTTACCCAATCAGTTTTAATTGACGAAAACGTCATTGCAGGTATTACCCAAGCAGCCACACTGGCCCCCTTACATGGTCACGCTAATTTACTAGGTATTTCATCAGCACAAGCATCATTTAAAGATTTACCACAAATAGCTGTGTTTGATACCGCATTTCATCAAACTATGGATGAGGTTGCTTATCTATATGCCCTTCCTTATCAGCTTTATAAAGACTTTGGGGTTAGACGCTATGGATTTCATGGCACTAGCCATTTTTATGTAGCAGGTCAAACCGCTAAAATGTTGTCTTTACCTGTTGAAGAAAGTAACTTTATTAGCGCCCACTTAGGCAATGGCTGCTCTGTGTGTGCGATTAAAAACGGTAAAAGTGTCGACACTAGCATGGGCTTAACCCCGCTTGAAGGACTTGTTATGGGTACCCGTTGTGGCGACATTGATCCAGGGCTATTTAACTTTTTAACGACCCAACTTGATTACACCGCACAGCAAATTGATGACCTGCTAAATCAAAAAAGTGGCTTATTAGGAATAAGCGAGCTATCAAACGATTGCCGTACTATTGAAGAGGCTGCCATTGCTGGCAACTCGCAAGCCATGCTGGCGCTTAATATGTTTTGCTACCGCTTAGCAAAACAAATAGCCGCCTACATGGTACCGCTGCAAAAATTAGATGCGCTTATTTTTACTGGTGGGATTGGCGAGAATTCGGATATTATTCGCGAAAAAGTACTTACACAGTTAGCCTTTTTAGGTATCAATTTAGACCCTCAAGCAAACCTTGATGCACGGTTTGGCCAAGCTGGATTAATTAGCGCTGCAAATTCAACAAGCAAAGCGGTGGTTATGCCTACCAACGAAGAATGGGTTATTGCACTCGACGCCGCAAACATCACCAAGGAGTTATAATATGGCTCGTCGTATTATGTTGGTTCCTATCTCTACAGGGGTAGGTTTAACCTCAGTATCAGTTGGTTTAGTAAGAGCGCTAGAACAAAAGACGGTTAAGGTTAACTTTTTCAAACCTATCGCCCAGCCGCGTGCAGGTGAAACTGGCCCTGAAAAATCGACCCAAATTGTCACTCAAGGCTCACCAATTAAGCCGCCAACACCGTTTGCACTCGATTACGCAGAGCAAATGATTGGTGATGGTAAAGGTGACGACTTATTAGAGGAAATTGTTGAGCGTTTTCAAAGTAAGATCAACGATGACGAAGTGGCCATAATAGAAGGAATGGTGCCTACTCGACGCCAACCTTATGCGGGACGCATAAACCGTGAAATTGCACAAACCTTAGGGGCCGATATCGTATTTGTGCTTACCCCTGGGAATTACAGTATTACCCAGATTGAAGATCGCCTTGAAATTGCTGCTGGAAATTACGGTGGCATAGATCACCCTCGTGTGCTGGGTTGTATTTTCAATAAAGTAAATGCCCCTCTAGATGAAGAAGGTCGCGCTCGCGCTGATTTAGTCGATACTTACAAGCCAGAAGCACTGGATAACGAGCTTAACCGTCTGGCCTCTTTACCTATTTTTAGAAAAAATCCTTTTATGTTACTTGGTGCCATTCCGTGGGATTTTGAGCTGGTCGCGCCGCGCGTTAAAGATTTAAGTGCCTATTTAAAAGCCACTATTATTAACGAAGGTGACATGGTGCATCGTCGACTAAGACGCATTACTTTTTGCGCCCGCACGGTATCAAATATTCTAAATTACTTTACCCCAGGTGCGTTATTGGTCACCCCAGGCGATCGTTCAGATATATTGGTTGCAGCCTGCTTGTCTGCCATGAATGGTACTAAACTAGGCGCTATTTTGCTCACCGGTGGCTTTGAGCCTGAGCCGCGCATTATGGCGCTGTGCGAACAAGCCATGCAAACAGGGCTGCCTATTTTAGCAACCGAAGGCGACACTTGGCGCACCTCGTTATTACTGCATAACTTTAACCTAGAAGTGCCAAGCGATGATGAACAGCGCATTGAAAAGGTAAAAGATCATAACGCAGAGTATATAGATTCTGATTGGTTAGATACCTTAGCTAAAAGTGTGGGAAAAACCCGAAAACTATCCCCTCCTGCCTTTAGGTATTTATTAACTGAAAAAGCTCGTAAAGCCGAAAAAACAATTGTACTGCCTGAGGGTAACGAACCTAGAACCATTAAAGCAGCCGCTATTTGTGGCCAGCGCGGCATTGCTAAAACAATTTTATTAGGTGATCGTGATGAAATATTACGTATAGCCGAGCAACAAGGCATTGAGCTTAACGAGCATGTAACTGTAATAGAGCCAAACAGTATTATAAATGACTACGTAGCACCTATGGTGGAAATCCGTAAAAATAAAGGCCTTACCGAAGTTGTCGCCCAAGAGCAGCTTCAAGATCACGTCGTACTTGGTACTATGATGTTAGAGCAAGGTAAAGTCGATGGCCTGGTATCGGGTGCGGTAAACACCACTGCCAATACCATTCGCCCACCGCTACAGTTAATCAAAACCGCGCCAGGTTCATCATTAGTGTCATCTGTGTTCTTTATGCTATTACCGGATCAGGTTCTAGTTTATGGTGATTGCGCTATTAATCCCGATCCTAATGCCGAACAACTGGCCGACATTGCAATTCAATCTGCCGACTCAGCAGCAGCATTTGGTATTGAACCTCGCGTAGCCATGATAAGTTACAGTACTGGTGATTCAGGCAGTGGGGCTGATGTAGAAAAAGTGCGAGCGGCAACTAAACTGGCCCAGCAAAAGCGCCCAGATCTAATTATAGATGGACCACTACAGTATGATGCGGCAATTATGGAAAGTGTAGCGATTAAAAAGGCACCTAACAGCCCTGTTGCAGGTAAAGCAACGGTGTTTATATTCCCTGATTTAAATACTGGCAACACCACCTATAAAGCGGTACAACGAAGCGCTGATTTGATCAGTATCGGTCCGATGCTGCAAGGGATGCGTAAACCAGTTAACGACTTAAGCCGTGGCGCATTAGTTGACGACATAGTGTATACCATTGCTTTAACTGCCATTCAAGCAGCGCAAGCTGAGGCACTTAATTAACCCCTTTAACTAACATGTCCTTTTTATAGCCTAGCCATTTTTTAATTACTTATTAATAGGTTAGGCTATTTATACCTTACAACCCCCAAGCTTATCCACAGAAATTGTGGACAATTATTTTTTAATTAATAAAAACTTTAACAACGGCTCAGTTTGGGCCTTTAACTTAGATTCAATACTCTATACTATAAAGCTATTATCTTGCTGCTATGGATGGGTTTTATGTCAAAACAAACACTACAATTACACAGCACTGTTTTATCAATTCATAGTTTAGCGCTTGATGCCGACATCCCTCCTGCCCTGTTAAAGCAACCATTATTTTTTATTTCAAAAACGCACGATGAACTCTCGGTCGTTTGCCCTGATGACTTTATAATTGATAGCCAAGGTACAGAATCGAATTGGCAAGCATTAGAAGTAATTGGCCCATTAGGATTTTCGTTAACCGGTATTATGGCAAATATTTCAGGAGTATTAGCAAGAGCTGGCGTATCAATTTTTTCAATTTCAACCTATGACACCGACTATATCTTAGTAAAAAAGCAAACAGTCAACAAAGCGATGGCTGCTCTTAGAGCCGATGGCTACAATGTGGTAACTTAATTAATAATGAAATCTGAAGACGTTAGCTATTTAACTAAAAATAAAATTGGCCGAAGCGCGATACAAATAACTAGCCCATTCAGTGGCAAAGTTATGCAGATGGACGCGCATCCTGAAGCTTTTTTCCGCTTTGGAACTTTGGGGCCAGGGATTATTGTCAGCTTAACCAGCCATAAAGTGTTAGCGCCATTTAATGGCACTTTATTGCAAGTTAAAAGCGGCGGGTGCGAATTTATTCTAAAAGCTAAAAATGGCTTAAAAGTATTAATAAACTTAGCCGTACCTGATTCTCAAACTCTCACGCATACTCATATTGCTCAGCTTAATGGCAGCAAAATAACCAAAGGACAGCGCCTCGCTTACTTTGATTTGCGTGAACTCGATGCGCCTATTTTAGCTAGCCTTATCATACTCAATGGCCACGACTTAGGCACTTTTCATTATTCTCACCCGCAGGTCAATGCTGGTGTAGATACCTTATTAACTATTATCAAAAAGAAGTAGGTTTATGATCACTCTCTATGGCATTAGCAACTGCGACACAATCAAAAAAGCAAAAAAATACCTAAGCGATAATGACATCGCGTTCACTTTCCATGACTATCGTAAAGATGGCGTTAATCATAATATGGTTAGCGATTTTGCAGAGCATATTGACTGGGAACAACTTGTTAATAAACGTGGCACAACATACAGAGCGCTGTCGGATGAGCAAAAGCAAAGCTTAACTAAGCAAACTGCTATCGATATATTGGTTGAACAACCTGCAATGATTAAACGCCCTGTTCTTATTAATGATGGGCAATATCACTTAGGCTTTAAAACAGTACAATACGATGAGATCTTTAAATAATGACCCATCCAGTAATTACCCTAGCCCAAGCCTTAATTCAGCGAGAGTCGGTTACCCCTGAAGATGCAGGCTGCCAACACATGATGAATGAGCGTCTAAGTGCAATTGGCTTTGACATCGAATCGCTCTTTTTTACTGACACGCTCAATACTTGGGCACGAAAAGGTACGCAATCACCACACTTTTGTTTTGCCGGTCATACCGATGTGGTGCCCACAGGGCCTGAAAAAAATTGGCAGCACCCGCCTTTTGCTGGTCTAATTGAAGACGGTTTATTACATGGGCGTGGCGCAGCCGACATGAAAGGCTCACTGGCAGCTATGGTTGTAGCCACAGAGCGCTTTGTATCTAAGCACCCAGATCATAAAGGCTCTATCTCGTTTTTAATTACCTCAGATGAAGAAGGCCCTTTTATCAACGGCACTACCCGCGTAATAGATACTTTAGAAGAGCGCGGTGAAAAAATTGATATGTGTCTTGTTGGTGAGCCATCATCGCGCGATGTACTCGGTGATGTGGTTAAAAATGGTCGTCGTGGTTCTCTAACTGGTTTTTTAACTATAGCCGGTGTACAAGGGCATGTGGCTTACCCACACTTAGCGCAAAACCCAATTCATTTATCCACGCCAGCTTTAACCGAATTAAGCCAAACTGTGTGGGATATGGGTAACGACTTCTTTCCTGCCACCAGCTTTCAAATCTCGAACATTAATGGCGGCACAGGTGCCGGTAATGTGATCCCCGGTGAGCTTGAAGTACAATTTAACTTTAGGTTTAGCACCGAAGTTACTCATCAACAGCTGCAACAAAAAGTGAACGAGATTTTACAAAAACACAATTTGAATTACGAACTAAATTGGATTGTAAATGGCCTACCGTTTTTAACCGATCACGGTCCGTTAGTTGATGCTACCGTCGCTGCGATTAAATCAGTAACTGGCTTAACCACTAATTTAGAAACAACAGGTGGGACATCAGATGGCCGCTTTATTGCTCAAACCGGCGCTAAAGTAATCGAGCTGGGGCCACGTAACGCCACAATTCATAAAGTTGATGAGTGTGTTAGCACAGATGACCTGATCGCGCTGGCCGATATTTATGAACAAATATTAGAACGACTGTTAACTTAATGACTGCAAATAAAGAACTCATACAATGCATCACCGGACAAAGTGATGCACACCTAGTCGCCATACAAAACCATTATTTGCATGCCAATATTGTCAACGACTTTGTTGCACTGCAATCAGCGGCCGCATCCGCAGGCTTTGATTTATGTATTGCATCAAGCTTTCGGGATTTTAATCGTCAATCGGCTATTTGGAATGCTAAATTTTCAAATAAGCGCGTGGTGTTAAATAAAGCGCAACAAGCCGTTGAACTAAATTCACTGAGTGATATTGAAAAATGTACCGCCATAATGCTGTACTCTGCACTGCCAGGGGCAAGTCGCCATCATTTAGGCACTGACTTAGATATTTTTGATAAACGCGCAGTGAGTGACGATTATGTGTTGCAACTAACCCCCGATGAATATCAGCATGGCGGACCTTTTGCCGAACTGAGTCAATGGCTAGACACTCACCTAGCAGAATTTGGATTTTATCGGCCTTATCAGCATGATTTAGGCGGTGTTGCCCCAGAACTTTGGCATATTAGCCACATTGCGCAATCAGAGCAGCTTATGAGGCACCTGTCAGTTGAGGTATTACATAACTGCATTAAAGAAAGTGATTTATTAGGTAAAGACACTATTTTAACCCACTTACCTGCTTTATATGAACGCTTTGTGCTTAATGTGAGCCCACCTGCTAAGCGGTGTTAGTTTTTTTATTTAACGTAAAAACCAATACAGCCAGTAAAATGATACTGCTGGGGAGCATAAATTGCACAGTTAAGGTTTCTGATAAAAACACCGCTCCTGCAATAGCTGCCAAAACGGGCACGCATAACTGCACTATAGCTGCATGCGTGCTTTTTAATAAAGGCATAGCCACATACCAAATACTATAACCTACGCCTGATGCGATGGCACCTGAGGCTATTGCAAGTAACACCCCTTCCATACGTACATTTTTAAGCTGGCTCATACCCACCACAATTAAAATAGGTAGCACTAATAAGCTGCGAATAAAGTTATAAGTGGTGGCCCTAAGTGGTGACACACACGCTTTGCCTCTAATACTGTATATTCCCCATGCCACGCCACTTATGCTCATTAATACTGCCGCCATTACCGGTGGCGCTGTTTGCGAAGGCAGCATTAAATAAACAAAAGCCACAAACGCCACAATAAATGCAAGCCATTGCACAGCGGTTAAGCGCTCTTGCTTATAGATGCCCCAGCCGATCATGGTAAATTGCACCGCGGAGAATAAAATAAGCGCGCCCATACCGGTATCTAGCTCTATATAAGCTATAGAAAAACACAGCGCATATATCAGTAAGCTCACACTGCTTCGCCAGCTTCCGATATCGTTAATAACGGAGCTACTTAATTGTGCTTTTTTATTTAATTGCTTTGTATAGAGCAGCATAATAATAGCCAAACACACTGCCCCGCTGAGAAGCCGTATAACAGTGAAATTCCACGCATCAATATAACCTTGAGCTAATGCTAAGCGACACAATAACGAATTGGCAGCAAAGGCAACTAACGCGATAATAGTAAACAGAGTGGCTTTCAAATAAATTCCTAACGTGTTGATAAATATATACCGTACTTATATACAGATTAAATTAGCGTCCATTGTTGTAAACGTTAATATGGTTATTTTTTAATGATAAAGCTTTAATGTTTATACACTACGCTTTTTTACAATCTTTCACACCTACATTTATAAGCCATGTGTTAACCTTATAAAATAGATAAAAGGAGTGCGTGTGCGTCACATTTTAATTTTCAGTTTTTGCTTTATTGTAAGTGGTTGCAGCACTATTGGCTTTAACGACTTGTTTAATGATTATGCCACAAACACCACCCCTGTTAGGCAAGCTATTAGCAATAATAATATTGAAAATGCACGCACCCTTATAAAAACCAACAGTAAAGCCCACAGTAATTATTTACTGAACCAATTAGAGCAAGGGCGTATTGCTGATTTAGCTAATAATCCAGATAGTGCGCAAACATATTTTGAAACTGTCTACCAACAGATGCAAGCAAAGCGCCAAGCAGCCAAAATACAAGTAAGTGCAGGGCTTGAACAAAGTAATGCGCTGTTAACTAACGATTCAGCAATAGGTTATATCCCACCAGCCTACGAAATGAGTATGTTGCATAGCTACAAAGCACTTAATTATGTTTATAAACGCGATATTGAGAGCGCGTTAGTTGAAATACGCCGTGCCAATAAAGTACAAGTTGATGCACTACTCGATAATCAAAGCGAGTTTGATAATGCCGTTGCTCAAGCACAGCAACACTACCCAGACATGGATAATTTAACTCGCTCGGTAAAAAATGGCTTTCAAAATGCGTACACGTTTTACTTATCAGGGTTGTTATATGAAACGGCAAAGCAAGGCGATGATGCCTACATAGACTATAAAAAAGCACTCGAAATACAACCTAATAATCAGTATTTACAGCAAGATTTACTACGCCTTGCTAAGCAGCAAGGCTTTGCGGATGACTACAAACAATTTAAGCGACAGTTTGGTGAAGTAAACACCATAGATAAAAATCAAGGCGAAGTGGTTATATTATTTGAACAAGGCCTAATACCAAAACAGCACGAGTTTAAATTGCGATTGCCTATTTATACTTCGCAGGGGGATGCCCGCTTTTATAGCTTAGCAATGCCCGTTTATATAAATAACGCCTACAGCAGCGCCGTGAATAATATAAAAGTTAATAACCAAGTATTAGCATTAAGTCCGTTAGTGCATTTAGAGGCACTGGCCGCTAAAACGTTAGAGCAGCAAGTAGCTGGGCGTGTTTCAAGGCAAATATTACGTCTTGTCGCTAAAGAAAAAATGCGTGCAGAGCTTGCGCGCAGTGCCGGTGATGTGGGGAACATTTTGGCAAATTTGTATAATCTTGCATCTGAGCAAGCAGATACGCGTAGTTGGCTTACCCTGCCTAATCAGATCAGCCTTGCCCGCAGCGCAGTAAAAGCAGGCGAGCATACTCTAAACGTTGGCTCGCAACCGCCAATAAATTTTACCGTTAGTAAGCAAGGGTTAACGTTAATCTACCTAACCTCTGTTAATAACTATTTTAACTCCCATGTAGTGCAACTTTAGGAGCCATCATGAAATACATACTTCCCGTTATTGCGCTGTTTATGCTTAGCGCATGTAGCAGCCGACCTGTAACCTCAGGTATTGGGGTTGAGCAAACTGCCAACGCTTACAAAGAGCAGCTCAATGTAAATAATCCACAATTAGCTAAAAAGCTTTTAATAAGTGATGTTAAAACGCGTCAAACAAATAACCTTACCGACGTGGTAGTTACTTTAGCGAGTACCTATAAAAAATCGCAATACTTACAGTATCAATTTAACTGGTTTGATAAAGATGGCTTTGTTATTAAAGGCAACCACTCACCGTGGCAAGCCCTAACATTATTTGGCTTTGCTAAAACTCAGCTTGCAGGGCTAGCACCTAGCTCTAATGCCGTTACCTTCTCATTAGCTGTAAGAGAAGTTTCAACCGACGCACAAGAATTTAAAGATTAAAGGAAATCATGATGATCAATAAACAATTTAAATCACTGTCTAGTTATGCAATTTTAGGCTTAGCGGCACTGACACTTGCAGGCTGTGCCAACAAAGCTGTTGTCAGCTATGGTGATGCCCAAGCCGTAGAAACCACAGATATAAACTTTGGCTCTACTGACTTACAAAAAGTTGCCTCGCAAATGACCGACTCTCTGCTTAGTTCGCCTGTGGTTGGGACTATGACCGCCAATACACGCCCTGTGGTATTTGTAGAGCGTATTAAAAATAAAACCAGTGAACACATAGATACAGAATCAATCACCGACTCTATCTCTACTCAATTACTGCGTAGCGGCAAATTTAGATTTGTTGATATGACCCGTGTAGAGGCGGTTCGTGAGCAAATTACATTTCAAAACGAAGACGCCTTAGTCAACCCAAGTACTGCGGTGGCTTTTGGTAAGCAAATTGGTGCGCAATATATGCTGTACGGTAACCTATCAAGCATTGTTAAATCTAATGCCGATAAAGCCGATGTGTACTACAAATTTACAATGCGTTTAATGGATATGCAAAGCGGCCTTGTTGAATGGGCTGACGAAACTGAAATTCGTAAGACGCGTGAAAAATCAACGTTTGGTTGGTAATAACAGGAGCGAATTATCAAAACGCTTAGCTTAATTTTATGCGCTTTATTAGTAGTAAGTGCCCCAACGTTTGCCAAGTACGAACGAAATAAAGCTGTTCCTGTACAGCAAGTACTATTTGGTAAAGTAAAGTCGGTGCGCACTATTACTGAGCAACAACTAGTACAAGACAAAAGTAACGGCTGGAAAACCTTTGGCGGTGCCTTACTAGGCGGTGTTATTGGTAACCAGTTTGGCGGCGGCAGTGGTCGTACTGTAGCGACTATTTTAGGATCGGTGATTGGTGGTAACGTTGCTCATAATCAGCAGCAAACACAGCGCTATGAAAACACACAGCTCGTTGAATTACTGATACAAGTAGAAAGTGGTGAGCAATTTATGGTGGTACAAGACAACGATCCCGCTATGCGTTTTCACCAAGGGGATCATGTTCGCCTGATCTACTTAACCAATAACACGGTGCGAGTAGATAGCGCGTATTAATATTCTTTTGACGGCATAGCTGAAAAAAAACCTAACTTAGGTAACTAAGTTAGGTTTTTTTAAAAGGTAATTACGCTTATTTTAAGCTGGTTCTTTTGCCCAAAGCTGCTCATTTTCATGCATTTCATATAAGCCATGAGCACGGTTTATAAGTAAGTTTGCAAAGTCGGCTTGGGTTTTATCTCGTGCACCCGCTGTAATAATTTGGTCGGCTTTTAACTGCCACTGCAATGAAAAATAACGCATGGCATCACGTGCATCTTTTGCTGCAGACGCTTCAGCGTGATCAGTTGGTAAACGACCGGTGATCACCCAGTAGCTTTTACCGTTTTGCGCTTTAAATTTCCAAAGCGCGCATAAAGGCGCTAAAAAACGGCTTTCTTTTTCAAGCAAGGTTTTAGGCATAATGCCTTTTTCAGCTAAATGTTTTTGCGCATTTTGAAAACATTCGCGCTGCCATTGAATTTCTTGTTGCTGAAGTTCAGCTTGCTGCTCTGGTGTTAATGGTTTTTGTTCTTGTTGCTGCATTTTAATAACCTTTTTACTTCTTTGTTTACACTTTAAGGGCATAACAAATAAGGCGCAAGCATAAATAGCGTGCTTAACACCTTATTCGCAGCTGTTTGCTGGGTTTTTAAGCAAAGTACACTTACTTTATGTTGTGATCAAACGAACCCACAGCACCTGGGAATACCACTGGCGACTCAATACCCTGTTTATTCACGCTAGCAACTCCAAAATAGTAATTATCAATAACCACATTTTTTAGGGTAAATTCACTGGCCTTATCAACCCATTGACTGTATTGCCATTGTGGTTCACTAGTATAGCGCCAGTATATACGATAGCCTGCTACATTTTTATCCTCTGTTGGCTGCCAAGAAAGTGTGGTACTGGCGCGTACGGCACCACTAATTTTCACCTCTTTTGGTGGCGCAGGGGCCCACGCCATTGACGCAAGGCTTACCGCATTTAATGAGGTAAGTTTTGCGGCGTAATCAAAATCCACCCCATCAATAGTATCACCGTACACTACCCCATTTTCGGTGCGCAGGTCTTGATGTTGGCGATCATAATGCTCGTTGGTTTCCATAATACGCACAGCCGCAAAACCCGCATCATTAAACGGACGATGATGCCCGCCTCGTGCAAAACGGTCGAGCCTATATACCAGCATGGTATCTAAGTTCTCAATGTATTTATCAGCAATGGTGTCTATGTAACGCGCTAAATTACGGCTCGCTGAGTCAACTTCGCCGCCAGTAAAACGACGAGTACGGGCTTGTTCTTTAGTTTCAACTACACGCGTACCTTCAGAAAAAATACGTGCAGTAGTGTTATCTGTGACGCCATTAATGCCGGTGATGTTACCAATCATGTCGTTATTTAAAACACCATGAACCTGCCAATTATTTTTTTGTGCGTAAGCAGTTAAAATTTTACCGCCAAATAAACCTTGCTCTTCACCTGAGAGTGCTGCATATACCACTGAGCCATTAAATGTATATTGCGATAACACCCGTGCCGCTTCAATCACACCGGCAACCCCTGATGCATTATCGTTTGCCCCAGGTGAATCGCTAGTAAAATCCATAACATCACTAACGCGTGAGTCTATATCTCCCGACATTATCACCATACGATTAGGATCGGTGTTACCGCGCTGAATCGCAATTATGTTAACCACTTCCACAGGGTCAGGAATGCGCTTTTCACCCGAGATGGTTTGTTTTACTTCTAGTATCTCTAAACAGCCACCACACTGTGCCGAAATTGCTTCAAATTCTTTTTTTATCCAGCGTCTTGCCGCGCCAATACCACGGGTATCCGATTTAGTTTCAGATAAAGTATGGCGGGTACCAAAATCCACTAACGTTTGAATATCATCTCCAATACGCTGCGCTGAAATTTGATCTGCAATATTGTGCAATGATGCTTGTTGTGTGGTTTGTGCAGCCACACTATAAAATGACGCGCTACAAACAGATGCAACCGCACTATACTTAATAATCCGAGTAACTAACTTTAAAGGTGAAATTGACATAGCAGTTTAATCCTTATTGTTGATGTTTTTAAAATGACAGCTCTGCAGGTATACAGCAATGCATTTGAGATAGACGTTAAAAACCTCAGGTTAAATTACATTTAATTAACACGCTTAGTTTAGCTATCGCTTGCTCAGTTTCTAGTTTAATAAAAATAATCACTTATGCTGTTTTGTACGTATATTAAAGAGAGAAACACGATAATCAGCTATCATTTTATATACCCAGTTTAAAAATAATAAGGTGCTGTAAAAATATGAAGAAACACGAAGAATTACCTGAGGATCATGTTGACCCGCTTATGCAGTATTTACATCACGCGATTCGCTTTGCTATTAAAATATTAGCGGTGCTCATGGTGCTAGTTATTTTTTGGAGTATTGCTGATGTAGTATATGTTTTATATATGCGATTGAGCTCTCCCCCTTACTTTTTATTAAACATTGAAGACATTCTGCAAACCTTTGGTGCTTTTATGGTGGTGCTTATTGCGGTAGAAATATTTACCAATATTCGTTTATATTTAGGCTCAAGTTCACTGCCGGTTGAGCTGGTCATTGCCACCGCACTAATGGCTGTGGCGCGTAAAATTATTGTTTTAGATTTAAAATTAGTGACCTCAGAGCAAATTATTGGCCTTGCATTAGTGACTTTAGCCTTAGGTATATCTTACTGGCTGGTAAAAAATAAAACCGGTCATACAAAACTGTAAATCGTTAACTTAACTTAAGATAACAGCTAAATACCTCATTCCCACTGCGCCTTTGTGCTTTACAATGGTATAGTGGGATACCTCTATAAATACTTAATAAGCTTCTAATATGTATCGATTATTTGAACGGATGACTAAACCGTTCCCGGAGTGTTCTCCATCTCAGCCTCCTAATACCTTATTTGCCTTTTGCCGCCATTACACCAAAGGCATGGAACTGTCGTTAGTGCTTATGTCGCTCAGTGCCGCATTATTAGCTATTTTAGAAGTGTCTTTATTTAGTTACATGGGACAACTGGTTGACTGGCTCGGCGAGTACACCCCTAACGAGCTATTTTCACAGCAACAATCCGAATTAATAAAGATGGGGTTAATGCTCTTGGTCGTGATGCCCATGGTAGTCTTTTTCAGGTCGGCTATTTTACACCAAGCACTGTTGGGCAACTATCCGATGTCGATACGTTGGTTAGCGCACCGTTATTTATTACGCCAAAGTGTTAGCTTTTATCAAAATGAATTTGCCGGAAGAATAGCTACTAAAGTGCTGCAAACCTCATTGGCAGTGCGTGAGTCAGTCACTAAATTACTTGACGTATTGATGTACATTGCCGTTTATTTTGGCTCAATGGTGTTTTTAGTAGCCGCCTCAGATTGGCGCTTAATGCTGCCGTTATTAGTGTGGTTAGCATTATATATTTGCGTGCAAATTTACTTTGTACCACGGTTAAAAAGCATTGCTAGCTCACAAGCTGATGCACGCTCAGAAATGACTGGCCGTATTGTTGACAGCTACACCAATATTTCAACCATTAAGCTGTTTTCTTACACCCAACGCGAAGAGCAATATGCTAAACAAAGCATGGATGTATTTTTACAGCCTGTATATAAACAAATGCGTTTGGTAACCAGCCTTAACGTGGTTATTCAAAGCTTGAACTATTTACTGGTATTTTCGGTGGCAGCGGTGTCTTTGTATTTATGGTCGTTAAGTGCCATTAGTGCGGGGGCTATTGCAGTAGCATTGAGTTTGTCGTTAAGGCTTAATGGTATGGCCCAATGGATCATGTGGGAAATTAGCAGCTTATTTGAAAACATTGGTACCGTAGCCGATGGCATGCGCACCCTTTCAAACCCGATTGCGGTTGATGACAAGCCAAAAGCCGATAGTTTAAAAGTAACTCAAGGGGCAATCGACTTTAACAATGTACACTTTAATTATGGTAAAGCCGCTAATGAAAATAACCGAGGTCCAGTAATTAACGGTTTAAACTTAAATATTAAACCGGGCGAAAAAATTGGCTTAGTGGGTCGCTCTGGCGCGGGTAAATCCACATTAGTTAACTTGTTGCTACGTTTTTACGATACAGACAAAGGCTGTATTAGTATTGATGGCCAAAATATAACTGATGTAAGCCAAGAAAGCCTTCGCCGTTATATTGCTATGGTTACCCAAGATACATCCCTACTACATCGCTCAGTAAAAGATAACATTTTATACGGCAGACCCGATGCCACAGAAGCGGAAATGCTCGATGCGACCAAACAAGCCAAAGCGCTCGATTTTATAAACGATTTAGAAGACAGCAAAGGCAATAAAGGTTTTGAGGCTCAAGTGGGCGAACGAGGAGTAACCCTCTCGGGCGGGCAACGCCAGCGGATTGCTATTGCTCGGGTGTTACTTAAAAACGCGCCTATTCTTATACTTGATGAAGCCACCAGCGCTTTAGACTCAGAGGTAGAAGCAGCTATTCAAGCAAGCTTAGATGATTTAATGACAGGAAAAACGGTTATTGCTATTGCACACCGATTATCAACCATTGCACAAATGGACAGGCTTATTGTGCTTGATGAAGGTGGTGTTGTAGAGCAAGGCAGTCACGATGAGTTAATTGCCCAAGGCGGTATTTACGCTGCACTGTGGGCACATCAAACTGGCGGCTTTATTGGTATTGAATAAAAAAACCATCTCAGAGTAGGTCATCATTTGGCCTGCTCTTGTTTACTAAAATTTAATTTTATTATTGATTTTAAATGCTATTTATAGCCTTTTAGTCGAATTTTATAGCCCACCTATTGCCTCACTGTTTTTATAATGTCACATTCGCGACTGACTTTTTTATCATTCATCAGGCAATTCACCATGTCTTTATTAAGCAAACATAAATACACCCTTTATGGAGTGCTCGCTATTTTACTTTGGAGCAGTTTAACTGCCTTTATTCGTGATTTATCAGAATTATTTAGCCCAATTGGCGGTGCCGCTTTGATTTATAGCGTCAGTGCGATTTTTTTAATGTTAGTCATGGGTGTACCAAAGCTAAGCAATTATCCAAAACGCTATTTAGTCTTTGGTGGCAGCTTATTTGTTATTTACGAAATATGTTTAGCTTTATCCCTCGGCTTTGCAAATAGTCGCCAGCAAGCGTTGGAAATGGCGATTATTAACTACCTTTGGCCAGCGTTAACCATTTTATTATCGATTATTGTTAACCGCATTAAAGTAAGCGTATTAGTCTACCCGAGCATACTGATTGCGTTTTTAGGGGTTGCATGGTGCATTGCAGGTGATAGTGGTTTATCTGTGGAAGTATTAACCGCTAATATAAGTGACAACCCATTGCCCTACTCTATGGCGTTTGCAGCGGCGTTTATTTGGGCTGTGTATTGCAGTGTAACGGTAAAACTTAGCGAGGGTAAAAATGCCATTAGTGTATTTTTTGCAGCCACGGCAATCTCTTTATGGATAAGTTACGGATTGAGTAATGAACCCAGCTTTGAGTTTAGCCTAGATTCTAGCTTTACCTTAGTATTAGCAGGCGTGGTTATTGGTGGAGGTTACGCACTGTGGAACCAAGCAATAATTGGCGGTAACCTAGTGTTGTTAGGCACCTTGTCTTACTTTATCCCTGTGTTATCAACACTATTTGCTGCTATTTACTTATCAGTATCGCTCACCAGTGCATTCTGGCAAGGCGTTGTGTTAGTGACATTAGGCTCATTAATGTGTTTTATTATGACCCGAAAAACAAAGCCAGCCCAATAAAATATGTAAGCGAAAAGCTAGAGGCTGTCTGCTTTTCGCTTTAATCATTTACTTAACTAGCTAATCGCAGCCCTAACAGCACTAACATCACAATGTTTGCAATCACACTGATTAAAAAGAAGTAACTACGCGGGCTGGGGTTTTTCTCGGTGGCAATTGCGTAATACAGTGCCATATGAATTAAACGTGCAATCACATATACCCAAATACATATTGCAAATACCGAGCTGTGATAATTCATCACAAAAGCAAATAAAACCGTTCCTATAAACAACGCGCTGTTTTCTAGGGTGTTATGAAAAGTACGATGCGCCCTAAATATAAAACTCTCATGAGATAGCTCTTTATCTATTTTTCCTGGCACTGCACCGGGTTGTTTAGCCTTACTAAACGTCGCCACGGCCCACTGAACTAACATCATAATTAAGTATAAATAAAATGCTACAAACGCAGAATGTGCAATATCGGTCATTGTTTTTTCCTTTGTGTTGTAATTAGAGTAATAGTTACAGCAACTATTAAGCCAAATTTAAACCACTGATATGTATATAAATTATTTTATAAAATATACATTTTTTGTAATAGATTCCTGCTTTATATAAAAATTACGGTGTTTATGTAATGTATATCAAACCGCAAGCCAACATTAATACTAATTACGTATTTTATAAATTTAACTTGAGCATTTATTCTAATTATTGTTTTATAGTGTTACTAGAAACGGAACGGCGGAATTTGTATGAAAAATAAAATAACCAAATCTTTAGCTACAGCGGCATTATTGAACTTTATATCAGTACCTGCTTTTTCAGCTCAAGATCATATTGAAAATACAGAAAACTTGGTACAGCAAGCTCAATACAAAAACGTAGCAACTATTAAGCGTAATTTCGCAAAGCAAGTAGCGCTTAATTATCCAGTGTTGGATGCTGATTTAAAACAATCATTAAATAAATATAACTTAGTTTTAAATGCTGATCAGTTATCAACTGTAGAACGGCATACAAAGCGTAATATAAGTCAGGCAAATAGCGCCTTACAACAACTTAAAGGCTTACCAAACAATACAGGAAGCTTGTTACAAGTTCGTTTGGCAAGTGAGTCCATGCTTACTGATTGGCAACAAGGTGAAAAACCTTTATTCGCATTTGCACCCGCTGGTGACGATAGCCAATGGAGCGAGATTGAAGCGTTCGATCAGTTTGGTGACATTCATTATCTGAGCGTTGACCAAATGCCAACCCAACCTGTTTTTATTGTGGAGTTAGATCAACAAAAAGTACAGGATGCGGGTATTGCAGTAATGAAAGGAATTTTGTCTGCTAACAAGTTCAGCAAAAACATGGTTAGCCCACAAAATCAATTAAGTAATGAGCAGCCATTACAAACTAGTGTGCTAAAAAAAATACATTTAGAGGATGATAAAGAGCCTTGGATTTCAGGAAAGGCAGAAGTTTATGCCATCGTAACGGGGATTAATCCTAGCAGAGATGAACCAATATTAGATATTGTTGATTTACCTTATTTAGATCATGACCAAACCACTTACAGCCCTAATCAGGTTTTAATTCATTGGCAACGTTATCGTTGGCAAGCGGTCGATTTGCTTTTAATGGAGCAAGATGACAACACTAATTATAAAACCTTAGCAATGAAATTATTAGAAATATCAGAGCAAGTAATGGCAAGTATCCCTGATTTACAAGCACAGGGCTATACTATTATTCCTAAACTTACTAATGAATTGCTTAAAGCAATGCCTGATGAATGGTTTACCAATAATGATGATTATGTTGATGTTTTTTACACGCTATTTGAAAACAAAGACTATCAAGAATATAAAGGGGCCAGCAGTAATGCCACTATTACCTTGTCACCTTTAGAGATAAATCCTCGTCAGTAAATAGCGACTCGCCACTGTTTGGCTTGCTAACTAAACAGTGGTGAGTTAATCATTACTCCCGCAGTTTAAGCGTGATACATACAACGCCGTGATCGGTACTTAAATCGTCACGCTCAAACTCGGGGTTAATTAAATGACGATCGTAAGTATGATAATCGCTTACTTCAAAAAAACTGTCGTCATAGCCAGAATCAAACTCACAAGACAGCAAAATATAATCAAGCACAGAGCTGCTTGCGCCAAAGTAATGTGTTGCTTTTCGTAGTGGTTTTAAGCCTTGATTATCTTTATCGATAACACCTTGTATTGACTCATTAGCTACTTCATCAGGCTCGCAATCATCGTTTAACTTTGTAAATAACTGCCACGCATCGTTAAGACAATATTTTGCAAGGTAGGTTTTACTATCAAACGCAGGGGCAAAACGCAGTGTATTGGTTAGTAAATGGCTTAAAACGCCATCAGCTAGGTCGTTATTAAAATCTCCCATTAGTATCATAGGCTGTTGCGTGGCCTCACGACGGCTTATCATTTCTATCATCAGCAATGTTGCTTCACTACCGCGCTGAATAGTTGAGCCCCAGCCACCCGCTACATTTGCTTTTAAAATTTCAATAATGTTTTTTTCAGCGGTTAGTTCTTTATTAGTTTCATCAATCTCAATTGATGGCCGTTTAGATTTAAAATGCACCACATAGCAATCGGTATTGCCGATATGCGGCAAACTTATTGTGGCTCTAAGTACTCTACGGCTAAAGGCAAAATCTTCAGTTAAACCTAAAGTACTGGCAAGCTCATAGTCGTGTTTTACGCTCGCTACTTCAACGATGGGGTATTTTGCTGCTATTGCCACAACGGGGCGTTTATAAATAAAATCATCTATTACCTGTGGCTCATCCACCACAGCAAAGTGCGCATAACCTTGCTGCTTTACTAATTCTTTAAGCGACTCAATGCTAAACACTTCCTGAAAGCCAATTACATCGGGCTGATGCTCGGTTAAATAATCAATAATCCAGCGCTGTTTTTTTGCCCATTGCTCCGCGGTATATATCCGCTCAAACTCATAATAAGCATTAGGTGGCTCAAGATAATTAAACAGGTTAAATGTGGCTATTTTTAATGTTGAATTGGTTATCATCATCTCAGGGGATTGTTCTGAGTTATCAGTTAAAGGTGATGTATTACAGTCACTAATAATGGTCGCCTTTGAAAGTTTATATTGTGTGCTATTGTCAACATCATATAAGATTTTTGCTGAGTGCCAAAGCTTGATAACAACTAAAATCAATTAAATCGTTTAAAGTTTAAGCAAACGAAACCTATCCCCTTTAAATTTATATACAAGTTGGTATGCTACGCGACCTTTTTTAACATATGGTTATCAAAAAAGGCAAAGCCAAGGGGCGGCTAATGCTGCAAGGCACTTAGTATAAGTGGCAGCAATATTACAGGCATCACGTTAAACAAACGTTAGGTGTAACTTTAAATAGCAATATAAAAAGCACTATTAGGGTCAAACTATGCGATTAGGACCAGGACTACTCGTCACCGCTGCCTTCATTGGACCAGGGACTATTACCACCGCGAGCGTAGCGGGTGCAAACTTTGGTTTTGCACTAATATGGACATTACTATTTTCAGTAATTGCCACCATATTATTACAATCTATGGCGGCGCGCCTAGGCGTAGCCACTGGGCAAGACTTAGCACAAGCACTAAGAGCCCATATCGAAACTCCCCTATTTAAATCTCTCGCTATATTTTTAGTGATCAGCGCCATTGGTGTTGGCAGTGCCGCCTACGAGGCTGGTAATTTAAGCGGTGCCAGCATGGGATTAATTGAAATATTCCCTCAGGTAAATGCCCAACTTTGGACGCCACTGATTGCATTTTTAAGTGCCATACTACTTTATAGCGGTAAACACAAAGTTGTTGAAAATGCGCTTATTTTACTAGTGATTTTAATGAGCCTAGTGTTTATCTCTACGCTTGTTATGGCGGCTCCCTCGCTCAGTGACGTATTAGCTGGTTTTATTCCTAGCATGCCTGAGGGCTCAATTACCACCGTATTGGCATTAGTGGGTACGACCATAGTGCCATACAACTTATTTTTACACTCAGGGGTACTGGCTGCTCGCCATGACAGCGAGAGTGACAAACAAAAAGTAATTAAAGAAACCAATATAGATACGGGCGTGTCCATCACCCTAGGTGGGGTGATCACCTTAGCTATTTTATCAACCGCATCAGTGGCATTTTATGGCACCGATGCAGGGCAAATTAGCGCTGCCAATATGGCGGTGCAGCTTGAGCCATTACTTGGCGATGCCGCCCATTACTTTTTTGCTATTGGTTTATTTGCCGCAGGTTTAACCAGCGCAATAACTGCTCCTCTTGCGGGCGCTTACGCCGTATGTGGCATGTTAGGTTGGTCAAATAAAATGGATAACGTTCGCTTTAAAAGCGTTGCCATTGTTATTTTATTATTTGGTGCGGCGGTGGCTTCTCTGGGTTTAGACCCTGTCGCGGTGATAATTTTTGCCCAAGCTGCCAATGGCTTATTGCTGCCTATAGTCACCACTTACCTTGTGTGGTTAGTTAATCAAAAAGCAGTAATGGGTAAATACACTAACTCAGTATTGGTAAACCTACTTACTTTACCAGTGTTAGTACTTATTTTTGGCCTAAGTAGTTACAAGCTCTTTAGTTTGATTTTTTAATACTACTCTGTGATTTATGAACACACAAAAGCCGCTGTATTAATAGCGGCTTTTTACATTGCATTGCATTGCATTGCAAACTAATACTCACTTAAAAACCGTGATGCTCTGTCTTTTGCTTATTTGCCTTAATGAGTTTTGCAAATACATAACCCCCTACTGCACCTGCACATAATTGCGCATAAAACCCCCAGCCTCTTGCACCCGCAATAATAGTAATATTCATAATAGATTCAATAGCAATTAACGCTGTTGTAAACGCTACAATACCCGCAGTTACAAATAATTGTATCCCCTGATTTTGAAGCTTTTTTGCGATAAACCAGGTCACAAAAAATGCGATAGCAAGTGCAATCGCAATAATAGCGCCGTAAGTAGGTAGCAAGCCAAGCCAATCTTCAAGAGTTAAATTAACACGATCATTAAAGCCCACCACTACACCTACATTAACTAATTGATTGACAACGTATTGGCTATGAAACAAGCTAGCAAGAGTGAATGTAAGTAACCAAGAAACTAAAAATGAAGGGAGTGTACGTGTTAAAAACTGCATGGTTATCTCAACTTAAAATGAAACTTTTTCCTTACACTAGCAAAGGCTTGCAGGGTAAACAATCTCTACGTTGTATTACGCTACTCTCGCTTTTAACGTTTTCTTGTAACGTCAGTGCCGAATTACCAATTCGGCAATATACTGCTAGTACCTTAGCAACAGATCTCAATTCACCATGGAGCATGGTTAAGCTCCCAAACAATACGTGGTTAGTTACAGAGCGTGATGGCCATGTTGTCATCATTAAAAACAACCAACAAAGCCGAGTTAAAATAAACTTCGAGGGCTTATACGTTGCAGGGCAAGGCGGTTTACTCGATATAGTACTTTCGCCAAATTACAGTGAATCAAAAGAAATAATATTCACTTATGCCCAAGGTGAGCTTGATGCAAACAGACTCGTTATTGCCAAAGCTAAGTTTGATGGCGAGCAGTTTTCAGCACCAAAAGTTATTTATAAAGTTGCCACCGATAAGGGCACACCGCAGCATTACTCTGGCCGGGCGCTTGTACTGCCCGATAATAGCTTACTGTTTTCAAGTGGTGATGGCTTTGACTACCGCGAGCAAGCACAAGTTATAACCAGCCAATTAGGTAAAGTGCTACGAATTAATTTAAATGGCACTATTCCAAGCGATAACCCGTTTATTAAACATGAAACCCCTACCGCGCATGCCATTTATTCACTCGGGCACCGTAACTTGCAAGGCTTGGTTTATGATTACGATACCAAGCAAATCATTAGCCACGAACACGGCCCCGCAGGCGGTGATGAGCTCAACTATTTAAAGGCTGGCACCAATTACGGCTGGCCAGTAATTACTAACGGCGACGATTATTCACAAGCACGCATTTCGCCCTTTAGAGACTACCCAGGCATGGCTAAACCAACCGTAGATTGGACTCCCTCAATTGCGCCATCAGGCATGGCATATTATGGCTCTAAGCATGCAGCCTTCCCTTCACTGCAACGCCACGTGCTTATTACTACATTGGTCGATAAAAAGCTCTACAGCGTTAATTTAGCAAATGGTGAATACACCCAGTCGCATATTTTCCCAGAGGCTACAAGTAGACTCAGAGATGTGTTTGTCACTGCTGAAGGTAATGTGGCGATATTAACGGATGGAAAAGAGGCAAGGTTAATGCTGGTAACGCCAAAGTAATATTCACTTAAATGAATGGTGATTGTC